>JAICJR010000276.1 GCA_025928345.1 Thermoleophilaceae bacterium
GTCGCCTTGGTCCAGCGGGACCTCCAATCGGCCAGTTGCTCGTCGGCGAGTCGCAGTTGGCTAGGCAACGGCTCGATCAGCGTGCCCACTTGAAGGCGGCGCTGTTCTTCGCGCCGGAGCTGGCCTGCCAGCTGACTTCCATCGATGTCTCTCTGCGCGGCGATCATCGCGATGTCGGCCAGGTCCCGCGCTCGCGATGAGTGCTGACCGCCGGCGCCGTGGCGTTCGAACATCGCGCAAGCCTTGTCCGCGACTTGAGCCGGCAGCGCGATCGCGGCGACCGGCGGGATTACGTCGACGGCGGGATCGCCGGTCAGACTCGCGCCGGGCTCGAGCCACTCGACCTCGAGGACGTCATCGCGTGGCAGCACCAAGTCGATGGCGAACTCGGCGAAGATCGTTCCGCCCACCCGAGCGATGACGGGGACCGCGAGTGCCCGCTCGAGCGGATGCTCGCGGTTGATCTCCGTCATCCGGTCGCGGGCGAGGTCGAACTCGAAGAAGTCCCCGAGGTCGTGAGCCAGCGCTTCCTCCAGCGCCCCGAGGGCAACGGCGTGCTCGCCCGCTTCTGCCACGTAGGCGAGGTCAATGTCGTTCGACGTCCGGTTCGGATCGAGACGGAGCACGAGCGCCGCTCCGCCCTTGACGACCCACCGGTCTGGCTGCTCGGCGAAGATCCGCGCCAGCAGCCGGCGGTATGCGATCTCGCGAAGCCGTTGCGGTCGTTGCTCCTGTGGGTGGCGCGCCCTGATCCGATCGGTGAGTGCTTGCCGCGTTGCTTGAGGCGATCGCCACGGCCAGCTCACGCCGCCTGCTCCAGCAGCGCGGTCGTGCGTCGTTCGAGCGCCCCGCTCGGACCCTTGCGATGCCGGGCGGCGTCCATGATCGATGCGTGATCTGCTGTCCCCCGGCGACGCGCCTCGGCCACTGCGCGCTCGATGTAGGACGGCTCTTGGCCATCGAGCAGGAGATCCACGATCGTCCGCGAGGGGGTGGTCACGGGCAGCTTGACCGACCCAAGGTCGAGCCAGTTCCAGTCCTCTCGGCGGAGTGGAACTCGGTGTACCTCGATGTCCGCAATATGCGGTGGACGGCCCCGCGTCAGCGTCACAACGGGCCGGGCCGGGATGATGGTGCCGAGGCTGTGGAGCGCCGCTGCGGACGCATGCGAAAGGACAGCCGTTGGCTCGTTCGCTTGTTCCCACGGCAGCCGATCGCGCTCGAAGCGCAGCCACGTTGCGATCTCGTCCTCATGGCGCTGGTCCGCGTGGCGCATCGCGAACACACCGCGGCGCACGCGACGTAGATCGTTCGAAGCTGTGAGGCGGGCGATGTCGTCGCGTGCGAGGCCGAGCCGGGTGGCCTGCCCAGAGGTGACGTACCCGCCTTGTTCCGAGGCGGCTTCCAGGAGGGCTCCGAGTGCTTCGCTCCGCTGCATCAGAGCAAATAGTACGCGGTTTGTAGGCCATAGACCTACAAACCGTGCACCTTTCTGCCCGGGAGAAGCCCGGATGCGACACGCGTCATCACTGAAGACTCGGGCCTCGGCCATCTCGGGCTCCCACTGCTACATCGAGCAGATTCGGCCCTATGCGCGGCCCAGGACGACGCAGACCCGCCGGGAGCGGGCCTGCGACGCGGAGCGGCTGACGCCTGACTTCCTAGGTGATGGACCGGTTCACTGCCCCTGGCGCGCGAGCGCGTTCACGCGCGCGACGATCCGCGTGATCTGTGCCCTGTCCTTGGCCGTGTTGTGGGCCTTGGCGCCGACGCTGGCGGCGACGGCGGCATTCGCTGGGGCGCAGATGGCGTAGGCCTGCACGTACTGGCCGACGAGGGTGTAGTCCGGCGTTCCGCCGATCACCACCCAGCCGGTCCGGCTGGTGTTCGCCTCCGAGGCGACCATTCCGTACGGCGAGATCGACACGCCGCCGCCGGACAGGACGCGCTGACCCGCCGGGCAGTTCGCCGTCGCAGCCGCGGCGTAGTCAGTGAACGGAACCTGCGCCGAGTTCACCGGCGTCGAGGCGCCGACGGCGCTTGGGCCGGCCGGACCGGCAGGGCCGGCGGGCCCCGCAGGACCAGAGGGACCGGCGGGACCGCGCAGGCTGCTGAGGCTGGAGAGCTTCGACGCGCTGAGCGAATGATTCTTGATGTCCCGGCCCGTGATCGTGCCGTCCTTGATCTGCGCGCCGGTGATCTTCGAGGCGGCATAGGCGCTGCCCGACATGGCGAGCGCGACCGCGAGAACTCCGAGCCAGATGCCCGGCCGCTTGAGATGCGACATGTCCCCCTCCTTGGAGAGAAAGTGGACCGGACCACCCCGACCTTGTTCAGCGCGCAACGTAGTTTGAGCGGTTGAACCACGATCTCATCGAAGGTCTAGGTCGCATCTGCGCTGTACGCCAACCGACAATCCGTCCCGAGTCGGAGCAGCGCGCGCAGCTGTGCTCTGGGCGCTCACCGCGCTGGGGTGAGCGCTCCAGACTTCCGCCGGCGGGAGGGGTGGGTCGCGGAAGCCGAACACCAAACGGCGGAGGGATCGCCGATGGCGACAAGGTCGCGCATGCTGTTTCGGCGCAGGGGTGGGGGCGAGTCGTTCGGACCTTGCCGCCACGCCGCCGCTTCGCTGCGATCAAAGCGGCAGCGCACGTGCCGTGGGTCGAACAGCCCGCGGTCACGCGCGCTGCGCTCCGGTCTTTCCTCGCGGAGATCAGGCCGGACTTCAGCGCTCCAGGTGGA
>JAICJR010000244.1 GCA_025928345.1 Thermoleophilaceae bacterium
GGCCGGCGTGCCGATGCCGGAGTCCTTCATCGCCTCGCGCAGCTCGGCGTCCTCGATCTCCTTGCCGGCCGTCTCCATCGCGCCGAGCAGCGACGCGTCCGTGAAGCGCCGCGGCGGCTGCGTCTCCTTGCGCAGCGACTCGACGCTCTCCGTCTGCACCGTCTCGCCGTTCTCGAGCTTGGGCAGCAGCTGGTCGCCGCCGGTGTCGTCGTCGGGGCGCTCGGCGGGCTCGGCCTCCGCGCCGTACACGCCCTTCCATCCCGGCACGAGCAGCACGCGGCCGCTCGTGCGGAACACGTGCGTCGCAACCGTCGTCTCCACCCGCGTGCGCTCGTAGACGGCCTCGGGGTGGAAGATCGCGAGGAAGCGCTTGGCCACCAGGTCGTAGACCTTCAGCTCGTCCCCGCCCATCTTCGACAGGTCGTGCTCCGAGCGCGTGGGGATGAGCGCGTGGTGGTCGGTGACCTTCGCGTCGTTGATCACGCGGCCGAGAGGAAGCTTCTCGAGAGATGTCACGTACTCGGCCGCGCGCCGGTACGCCGGGTTGTGCCCGACGAGCGCAGCTGTGGGCTTGATCTCCGCCACGAGGTCGCCGCTCAGGAAGCGCGAGTTCGTTCGCGGATAGGTGATCGCCTTGTGCTCCTCGTACAGGCGCTGCGCCGCAGCCAGCGTGCGGCGGGCGCTGAAGCCGTAGAGCGTGTTGGCGTGGCGCTGGAGCGAGGTGAGGTCGTAGAGGAGCTGCGGACGCTCGCGCTCCTCCTTCTTGTCGAGCTTCGTGATCTCGCCCGGCTGGCCCTCGACCTCCTTGACGATCTTGGCCGCGTCGTTCTCGGCGATTCGCTTGCCGCCCATGTAGCGGGCGCCGTAGCGGCGCTGCGGGTCAGCCGCGAAACGCGCCTCAACGAGCCAGTAGGGCTCGGGCTTGAAGTCCCTGATCGCCTGCTCGCGCTTGACGACGAGCGCCAGCGTGGGCGTCTGCACGCGGCCGAGCGACACCGCACCGTCGAACGCGGCGCGCAGCCGGATCGATGCCGCGCGGGTGGCGTTCATGCCCACCACCCAGTCGGCCTCCGAGCGCGAGCGCGCCGCCGCCTCGAGCGATTCCATCTCCTCGCCCGGGCGCAGGTGCTTGAACGCCTCCTCGATCGCCTTGCGCGTCATCGAGTTGAGCCACAGCCGCTGCACCGGCTTCTTCACCTTCGCCGTCTCATACACGTACGCGAAGATCAGCTCGCCCTCGCGCCCGGCGTCGCAGGCGTTGACGATCAGCTCCACATCGTCGCGCGCCATCAGCCGGTGGACCGCGTTCAGCTGCTTCTTCGCCCGCTCGTCATTCGGCACCAGCTTGAATTTGGTGGGGACGATCGGCAGGTCGGCGAAGCGCCACTTCTTCAGCTTCGGGTCGTAGGCGTCGGGCTCGGCGAGCCCCACGAGGTGGCCGACGGCCCACGTGATCACGTAGTCGTCGCCTTCCAGATGCGTCTTGTCCTTTGCCGACTTGAAGCTGCCCGGCAGCGCGTTAGCGATGTCGCGGCCGACGGACGGCTTCTCGGCTACAACGAGAGTCTTGGCCATGAGCGGCCAAAGAACATAGAGGTCCCGAGGGACGGGCGTCTACTTAAGAGGTCGGAGGACGGAGGACGGAGGTCGGAGGAAAAGGCCTCCGGCCTCCCCTCTCCGGCCTCCCCCCTCCTCCGCTACTGCGGGCCCAGATAACGGACGTAGACCTGCTCCAGAGCGGGATCCGGGCCTGCCATCCCGGGCACTTCCACGGTCGGAACGGTGGGCGCGATCACGTCGGGATCGATCAGGTCGGGGACCTGCGGCGCGGAGGTCACGTCGGAGGCGTGGGCCGCCGCGGCGGGATCGATGCTCGGGTTTGCCGTCTCGAACGGCACGTAGTTGCCGCGGGCGCTCGTCGCGGGGTGCTGCGACGGCGTGTCGAGGTAGCCGTTCACCGCGTTGCGCGACTCGAGCGACACGTTGCCGGTCGGGCGGTTCCAGAGGAACACGTCGCGGACGCCGTTCGTGTCCGTGGCCACGTCGCCGGACGGGCGCAGGTTGTTCGCCATCGAGTCGAAGAGGACGAACTCGCCCGCGTCCGAGATCACCGGGTGATCAGAGGGACCGTCGCCGAGGCCGCTGAACTTCGAGTGCGAGACGATCGTCTGGCGCGGGTGGCGACCCTTCAGGTTGGCCTCGAACACGTCCGAGACGCCGTTGGTGTCGCCGCCGGCCAGGTTGTTCGCCGTCGACTCGAACGCCACGTACTGGCCGCTGTCGCTCACAGTCGCGTCGGTGGACGCGCCGTTGCCGGCGGCGCCGCCGCCGTTGGCGGACACGAGGATCGTCTTGTACTGGAGCACCTGCTCGCCGTGGTGCCTGATGTGCACGTAGTGGCGGTTGAAGGTGCGCTCGTATACGTCGGTCACGCCGTTGTGATCTGCGCGCGAGAGGTTGCTCGCGTCCGAGGCGAACACCAGCGCCTTGCCCGCCCGAGCGAACGACACGTGGTTCGAGTTGCCGTTGCCCGCGCGGCCCTTGTTGGCGGACGCCAGGAAGGTGAGGCCCTTGAAGCCCTTGTCGTGGCCCGAGGCGTGCAGCACCTTCACGTACACCTGCTGCGTGCCGGGGCGCGGGCCGCTCGTGCGCGAACTGAGCCAGTTCAGGTACTTCGTCTTCTTCAGCGCGAGGTTGGTCGCGTCGGAGACGAAGGCCACGCGCTCGCAGTCGCCGTCCACGGAGACCTCGTAGGTCGAGCCGTTCGACTGGCGCCCGTGCGAGTCGGTGGAGACGCGGACGATCTTCTTCGAGTTCAGGTAGTAGACGAAGGCGTCGGGCTTGCCGTTGGTGTCGCCCGGCACGAGGTTCGACGCGTCCGAGACGAAGGCGACGCAGCTCGGCGAGTGGTGCGAGTCGCCGTCGACGGCCGGGCGGTACGAGCGGCCGTTGGCGGGCTGGCCGCCGAGGCCGTGCGAGACGAGGTCCGTCGAGCCGATGTTCCACGGGGTGCCGTTGCTCCCCCACGGTCCTGCGCGATGGACGACGAACACGTCGGTGACGCCGTTGGTGTCGCCGGGGACGATGTTCGTGGCGTCGGACTCGTACGCGATGTCGCGGGCAACGCGCTGGTCGTGCGACACCGCCGCGTTGCGCGACACGCCGTTCGGCAGGCCGCCGTCGAAGGCGTGCGAGAGAAGGAAGGTGGTGCGGTTCGAATCGGCCTGAGCGAAGGCGGTCCCGGCCGGGAGGACAGCGGCGCAGAGCGAGGCCGCGATGAGGGAGCGGAGGACGGTGTTCATGTCCTCTCTCATCGGCAGCCCAAAGGGCCTCTTGAGGCGGGGCCCCCAACCCTCGATGTAAGTCTGGGAGCGGGATCGCGCCCCTATGTCAGTCCGCTGACGAGCCTGGCGTCAGGTGGCGCAGGCGCCCGTGCCCACCGGGCCGTGCGCGCGTGCCAGCGCGTCGCGCACCACCGAGTCGGGCACGCCGAAGCCGGTGTGGTGGCGGCTGCCCACGCTCGCGGCGAAGACGGTGGCCATCACGCGGCCGTTTCCATCCACCACGGGACCGCCGGAGTTGCCCGAGCGCACGAGGCCGCGGAACGATGTGACCTTGCGGCGCACCGGGCCGCGCCCGTACGCGTCCTGGGTGAGCACCTGGGTCGTCTGCCCGAGGCGGGCGGGCTCGACGTCGTAAGGACCGTCATGGGGGAAGCCGAGGATGGCGCCCGAGGTGCCCGAGTTCGCCGACACGTTGAGGCGCAGGGCGGGCGCCCCGCCCAGTCCGTGGACGCGCAGAACTGCCACGTCGTCATGCGGATCGAAGAGGATTGCCTGAGCGGGCAGCCGCGCGCCCTGCCCCTGGAGCTGA
>JAICJR010000038.1 GCA_025928345.1 Thermoleophilaceae bacterium
GGGCGCGACCACGTTGTGGCTGCCGCCCGCCTCGTTCTGGTAGAAGGAATTGCTCGCGTCGTTGACGTTCCAGTCCGAGGGCGCGTTCGCCGGCGGGTAACGGCCGGACTCGGGCGTGCCGCTCGCGGGCAGCGGGCCGTTGGGGTAGCCGTTCTGGCCGGTCTGGCAGTCCGCGTTGCCCGCGGAGTCGATCGCCGGCGCGTACGGCTGGCCATGCTGCACCTCGACGTAGTCGCCGCCCGCGAGCCTCGTGGTGTACGGGCTCACGTTGCGCGGCACGTCGGCCGGGCGCCAGTTGTCGCTCGAGCCGAGCTTGCCGGGCTGGTTGCTGGTGTTGTCGTCGCGTATGAGCACGCGCTCGATCGTCCCGCCCTTCACGTCCTCTGACATGTGGCCGCCTAGGCCGGTGAAGAAGTAGGTGGTGTCGTTGCAGACCGTCTGGTACGGCGCGACGAACTGGAGGAGCGGCTCACCCACCGCAACGGTGGTGGTGAGGTCCCTGAGGGCGAGGAAGGTGTTCGGGTTGCGCGCAAGCTGGTCGAGCGAGTCGAACAGCCGGCCCGTCTCCTGGTTGAGCGGCACGGTCTTCGGCAGCACCGGCGTGCCGTACTTGAGGGCGGTGTTGAGCGCCGGCAGCAGATGCGGCAGCGACGACGCCACTGGCCGCAGCCGGTGCGACAGGTCGGTGAAGTCGGTGAGGAACGGCTGCTGCACCTTGAAGCTCGCGATGCCGGTGTCGAGCGTGGACGGCGCCTTCTCGATCGCGGCCTGCAGCGCCGGCGGGTTGTGGTCGATCGCGTGGAAGGTGTCGGCGAGCTTGCCGAACAGCTCGGCGTTCACCCGCGCCACCGGTGCCACCTCGGCCGAGGCGTTGCCGATCTGCTTGAAGAACTGGTTGAGCTGCGTGGACGGGTCGGCCAGGTTGCGCATCACCGGCGTGAGATGCACGAGGAACGGGTTCAAAGCCGCGATCGCCGCGTTGAGCGACTCGCCGCGCCCCGCGAACGCGTCGCCGAAGCCCTGGAGCGAGGCCTGCGACGCCTCGCGCGTGGGCTTGTCGAACGTGCCGAACACGTCGTCGATCTCCACCGGATTGCCCGCGAATTTGAGCGGGATCGTGTCGCCCGCCCGGTAGGTCTGCGGGCTGCTGCCCGGGGTGAGCTGCACGTACTTGAGGCCGAGGGCCGAGCGCTGGCGCACGATCAGCGTCGTGTTCTTCGCCAGCGGCTGCACCGACTTGTCGAGCTTCATGTGGATGCGCGCGATCGTCTTGTGCAGCGCCGGGTCGTACTGCGGAACGATCTTGTCGACGACGCCCACTCGGAAGCCGCCCACCCGCACCTCGTTGCCCTTCACCAGGTTCGCGCCGCTCGGCAGCTGAGCCCACACGTCGTAGGTGGGCACGAACGGAAGGCCGTTGTTCGCGTTGTACGCGAGGAAGACGGCCACGATCACGATCAGCACGGTGACCGCGCCCACGAGTACGGGCGAGGCGACGATGGAGGCTGTTCCCTTGCGTGTCATTGGCCGAGCAGGAAGTTGAGGAGCTGTGCGTCGGTGTTGGAGCCCGACTGCGGAGCGGACGCGCCCAGTGCGGGCAGCGACGGCGTGTTACCTCCGCCACCGCCCGTGGTGCCGGACTGGAGCTTCTTGAGAGCCTGAATCTGCTGGTCCAGCGGGAGCGCCTGAATCTGCTGCTGCACATTCGGGGGCAACGACTGCATCAGCTGTTGCAGGTCCTGCGGAAGCTGCCCGGGGATCTGGGGCAGGTTCGGGCTCGAGCCCGGCACCTTGAGCGTGTCCAGCAGCTGCTGCACCTCGGGGGGCAGCGTGATCTGCGGCTTTGAAATGTCCGGCTGGCCGGCCTTGGGCTTGGCCTCGGGCGCGCCGCGGCCGGGCAGCGACGGCTTGTTCGCGCCGGTCTTGGAGGCGGACGACTTGCTGTACGAGGCCTGCGCCGTCGGGTCCTTCGCGTTCACTCCCGGCTGATAGGGGCCGAGCCAGGAGTTGCACTTCTTGAAGAGCGCGGTGGTCTTGGCGTCGGTGCCGTAGCCCGCGCCCGTCTGGTAATTGGCGCACGGCGAGCCGAGGATGAACAGGCCGCGCAGCACGTGACCGATCGAGTCGAACGGGTTGATCGCGAGCGTCTGCCAGTAGACGTAGTTCCAGAACGCCTCCATGCCGGTGAAGCCCTGGCCCTTGTGGTAGGCGGTGGGATCCGGTGCGGGCGGCGCGCTGGCGGCGGCGCGCGGGTCGTTCATCACGCTGCGGTTGCGGTCGTCCAGCGTCTGGAGGAACTGGCGCAGCGGCTTGGCGAGGCCGGGCGCGCCCTCGGACAGAGCGGCGAGCTGGTCCACCTCGCGGCGGCTGTCCTTCAGCGCCGTCGTGCCCTTCAGCGACGTCTGGCCGAGCGACTTGAACGCGGGGCGCGACGACTGCGAGAACGGGCCGAGCCGCTGGAAGAGGGTGTTCAGGTCAGGCGCGGCGCGCTGCAGGTCGGCCAGCAGCGGCGTGTCCTGGTCGGCGAGGTTGCCGAGCTTCGCCATCGTCGGCTTGAGCTCCGAGAGGAAGGCGGGCAGCTTGTGCCACTGCTGCTGGAACGCCTGCCGGCGCGAGGCGGTGGTCTCGGCTGTCTTGGCGGCCTCCACGATGAAGCGCGCAACGTCCTTCTTCTTCTGCTCGAGCTGGTTGATGACGGTGTCCGAGTTGACGATGAAGTTCTGGATCACCTTGTTCTGGTTGCCGAGGATCTTCAGCACGCGGCTCGTCTGCTGAAGGCCGGGATCGGCGCGGCGGATCACCGCGTTCAGGTCCTGCGGGCGGCCGGCCAGGCCGGTGCCGAGCTCGTTGATGATCAGGCGCAGGCGCTCGCGGTACGGGCGGCGCATGATGTCCTGGATCAGGTCCTGCGGGATCGTCGACTGCGTCTGTGAGACCGGCACCGTGTTGTTCGGCAGGAGCTGCTTCGACGTGCCGGGCTGGCAGTCCACGTAGTACTCGCCGATCAGCGACTGCGGCCGGATCCGGCAGCTCGCGTCCTTGCGGAAGGAGGTGAAGCCCGGCTGCGTGATCTTCGCGGTGACGATCGCCTTCGGCGGGAACGAGTTCGTCACCGAGAAGCCGGTGGTCTGCCCGGCCTTCACGCCGCCGATCTTCAGGTCGCCGCCGCTGGTCAGGCCGAAGGCGTTGTCGAAGACGATCTTGATGGTCTTCGAGCCGCCGCCGCCGGATTTCGCGCCCATGAGCACCACGGCCGCGCCGAGAGCGGCGATCACGACGAGAGCTGAGACGACCCTTCTCATCCGCCCGGTGAGTAGTTGCCCGCGCCGCGGTCGGCCTCAGAGCACTGCAGGGCCTGCTGCTCAGACGCGGATAGGAGGTTGGACTTGTCGGGAGCCACCACGTCGCCGCTGCCGGGGCAGCGCTTGTACTGGCCGCTGCGGTTGACGCCGGCGAGCAGCTTCTGCTGGAGGTCGACCGGGAAGGGCTTGCCGCCGTTGCCGATCTGGAGCAGCCCCGGCACGTTCGGCAAGCTGCCGAGGCCGAGCGAGTTGAGCACGCTCGTGTCGGCCGACGTGCTGTTGAAGATGGTCTGCGTGCGCGAGATCTGGCCGAGCGCGTCGTAGTCCCCCGTTGTGGAGAAGTCGTCGAACCAGCCGAACAGGTCCGGCGTGTAGGGGCGGCCGAAGGCGATGATCGGCGCGCTGGCCTTCAGCGCCGTAGTGGTCTCGGGGAACGCGCCCTGGCGCTGAGCGCCGTCGCGCTGCGCCGTGTCCACCGCGATGTGCGCCAGCGGCGTGAGCGACTGGATCAACTCGATCAGGTCGTTGTTCTGGCCCGGCCGCCGGATCACCGTGTTGAGGCTCGCCACTGTCGGGCGCGCGTCGCGCGCGAGCGGCTGCACCTGGTCGAGGAACGGCTTCAGCTTCTTCGCCACGGGCTTCGAGGCGTTCACCCACGGGTCCACGTCGTTCAGCGTCGCGCGCAGGTTCACGAAGGTGGTGTTGGCGTTGCGCATGAAGTCCGGCAGCCGCCCGATCGAGTCGGCAAGCGCCGCCTTCTGCACGCCGAGCGCATGCGTGGTGGTGTTGAGGTTCTGGACGAGCCCCGCGAGGTCGTTGCGCTTCTGCGCCACCGCGGTGACGAGGTGCGCGCTGTCCGAGAGGAAGTGCTCGAGCACCGGCGTGTCGTAGTTCAGCTCGTTGAAGAGGCGGCTCGAGGTGGCGAGCTCCGGGTTGAGGTAGTGGAACGCGATGTTCGCCTGCTTGGTCACGCCGGAGTACTGCGCGGCCGAGCCCTTGAAGAAGTTCTGGAGCGCCTTGCGGGTGCTCGGGTCGAGCGTGTTGAAGAGCTGATCGATGTCGACGGTCGCGACCGTCTGCGCCTCGGTGAGGGTGCCGCCGTTCTTGATCGTCGGCTGGCCCTTGCGCGGGCCGCCCGGGAGCTGGAGCTCGATGTAGCGGTTGGCGTAGCCGGACTGCGAGGCCTGCCGGACGATGGCCTTGGTGTTGGCGGGGAGCGGCGCGTAGGTGCCGTTGACCGAGAACGTGACCTTCGCCTGGCCGTTCGACGTGATCGAGATCTTCTTCACGGAGCCCGCCTGCACGCCGGCGACCTCCACGAGATTCCCCTTCACGAGCTGGCCCGCGTTCTGGAAGAGGGCGTTGACCGTGTAGCCGCCGCCCCCGTTGAACAGGACGATCGCGACCAGCACGACAGCCACAATCACCGCCCCGACAGCGGCCACCCGTCCCACACGGCTGACTGAACGCATCAGTGCTTCTGTCTCCCGTCTTCCCTGCCGGTCCGCCATCCTCCGCGGCGGTTAATCCCCTACCGGCGGTCCGCAAGTTAACAAGCGGGCGGCCGGCTTGCGTCAGTAGCAATACCCCGTTCTTAGACTTGCCATGCAAGCCCGGGTGCTGGAACTGGCATACAGAGGGGCCTTAAAAGCCCTGGCTCCGACGTGAGCATGTGGGTTCGAATCCCACCCCGGGCATTTGTCGCGCCCGCTGCGCGGGCGCTCTGGGAGTTGCGGAGTTGCGGAATTGCGGAGTTGCAGAGCTAGTGCTCTGGCGCCAGTTTTCTTATTAGGCCGTTTAGTGGGCGGGCTACTTCTTCTAGCCGCGGAGGACCGATTGTCCTGCGGTCGAGCAGGGGCCAGTGCTCGACGGCGGTGTGCAGCTCGTGGGCGAGGGCGACGGCCTTCTGGTAGGCGATCAGGCGCTGAAAGTTCGACGGCATACCGCAGTAAGGCGGGGTTCTCCGCATTTCGCCCCCCACCGCGCACGAACAGCAGCAATAAAGGGTGAGCACAGGCCGGGGCCACCCCTTATTGCTAAATCGGACCACTCTCCGGATTCCGCGCCATGACGAGCGGATCGCAGCCCTGCAATTCCGCAATTCCGCAACTCCGCAACTCTCCCCTGACGCGCTACTTCTCGATCGCTAGCCTGTTCTAAGCAGGGGAACTTTTGGAGGCTTCCGCTCTTACACAGACGCCCGCGCTTGCCGCGCGCTCGCCGCTTCTGCGGCTTCAGAGCGACGAGAAACTCGTTGCGCTGATTCGCCGTGGCAATCACGGTGCTTTTGAGGCGCTCGTTGATCGCTACAACTCGCGGCTTCTGGCTTTCTGCCGGCACATGCTCGCCTCCACCGAGGACGCCGAGGACGTGCTCCAGGAGGTGTTCACCGCTGCGTTCAACGCGATCTGCGCCGACGACCGGCCGATCAACGCGCGGCCGTGGCTCTACCGGATCGCGCGCAACCGCTGCCTGAACCACCTGCGCCGGCCGCAGCACGCCGGGCAGGACTCGATGGACGTGTTCGAGCGGGACGGCGGCGCCACCACGGCGGACACCGTTCACACGCGTGAGGAATTCCGCCAGATCGTGGCCGACGTGCAGGACCTCCCCGAGACGCAGCGCACGGCGCTGCTTCTGCGCGAGATCGACGCTCTCTCCTACGAGCAGATCGCCGAGGCGATGGACACCACGGTGCCGAGCGTGAAGTCGCTGCTCGTGCGCGCGCGCGTGTCGCTGGCCGAGGCCGCCGAGGCGCGCCTGCTCACCTGCGCCGAGGTGCGGCTCGAGCTCGGCCAGGTGGCCGAGGGGCTTGCGCGGACCTCCGCGCCCGTGCGCCGCCACGTGCGCGGCTGCGATCGCTGCAAGGTCTTCAAGCGCGAGCTTCGTGCCACGGGCCGTGCCCTCGCCGCGGTGTATCCGGTCGGCGGGCTCGTGGTGATCAAGAAGTTCATCCTCGCCAAGCTGGGCGCCGCGGGCGGTGGAGCCGCCGCCGGCAGCGCGGCCGCGGGCGGAGCCGCCGCTGGTGGCGGTGCCGCTGTGGGCGGCGCGGGCCTCGCGGGCGCCGGAGCCATGGGCAGTGCCACCGCCGGCGGCATGATCTCCGCGGGTGTGGGCGCGGTGGCCACCAAGGCGGCGGCCGGACTAGCCGCGGCGGCGATCGTGACGGCCGGCGCTGTAGAGGTGAAGCACGCGTCTCATCCGGTTCATCCCGCAGTGGCGAGCGTGGCCCCGGCGCAGCCTGCGCCGGTTGAGCCTCAGGTGGTGGCCGCCCAGCCGCAGCAGGTGTCCGCGCCGGCGCACAAGGTTCGCCACGCGGTCGCCAAGCACAAGCAGCACACGGCCGCGCAGAAGGCGCCGGCGCAGCCCGCGCAGGCACCGGCGGCCACTCCCACCACGCCGGCCGCGCCAGTCGCGCCCGTGCAGACCGACCAGGGTGGCTCGACGGTCACGCTGCCGGAGCAGGGCAGCACCGGCCCGACGGGCACTACGGGCGACCCCACCGCCACCGGCGGTGCGCCGCAGCCCTCGAGCAGCCAGCCCACGCCCACCACTCCGACGGATCCCACCGAGCCGGCGCCCACGTCGACCGATCCGTCCACTCCGCCGCCTCCGCCGCCGTCGGACAGCGACCCTTCCTCCGGCCAGACGCAGACGCAGCCGGACCCGAGCACGCCGCCGCCCGGCCAGTAGCCGCCCGCCTTCCCGGCTAGTCTCCTCGGCCGTCATGGCCACCTTCGAGGAGTTCCAGCGCATCGACATGCGCGTGGGCCGCGTGCTGTCGGTCTCCGATTTCCCCGAGGCGCGGAACCCGGCGTGGAAGCTCGAGATCGACTTCGGGCCCGAGGTGGGCGTGAAGCGCTCATCGGCGCAGATCACCCATTACTCGCGCGAGGAGCTGGAGGGGCGGCTCGTGATCGGCGTCGTGAACTTCCCGCCGCGGCGGATCGCCACCTTCGACTCGCAGGTGCTGGTGATGGGAGCGATCGATCCCGAGAAGGGCGTCGTGCTCCTGAGGCCCGACGAGGACGTCGAGCCCGGCGACCGCATCGGCTAGCGGCTAGACGTTCGCTCTAACGGGGAACTCGCGGACGAGCTCCACGAGCTGACCGTGCGCCCCGCGCAGGGAGCCCTCGTCGGTGGCGATGTCCTCGAAGTTGATCGCCGCAAAGCCCTCCGACTTCACGTAGCCCGCGAGGGTGCAGTTGCCCGGCATCACCGTCACGATGAGGCTCACGCAGTCCTCTTCGGTGTCGAGCGTGGCGACCCCCTTCTGGCGAGACAGCACGCGCCCGAGGTCGTCGCGGAAGTAGCCCAGCTCGTCCGCCATCAGCATCAGCGGCACCGAGCAGCGGAACGCGCCGGTGGCACTCAGCTCAAGGCGCACGCCGCCCTTCAGCCAGTTGGCCTCCGCCCCGCGCACGTCGTCTCCGAACTCGTAGCGAACCACCCCGAGCGTGAAGCGACATCCATCCCCTTCGAACGTGACCTCCCGAGCCACGTTCGGGAAGCTACATGATCAGGCCGCGGGCGCGGCGAGGCCGATCACCTTCATGCGCCGGCCGAGCGCCTTCATCGCGAACTCGCGCGTCTCCTCGATGCTCACGCCGAAGAGGTCCATGCCCTCCTCGTACCACGGCGGGGTGAGTACGCCGTCGGCGGCGGGCCCGCTTTCGATGAGCGTTCGCTGGATCGCCTCCATGTACTTGGGGTCTGCCTTTGCCATCTCACGCAGGAAGCGGGCGCCGAACGCCACGTGCCGGTGCTCGTCGCGCGCGACGTTGTTGAAACCCTCCACGAATCCCGGCAGCGTCCCGTTCTCCTCGTTGTACGTGATGATGAAGTGCTGCCCGGTGAGGGCCAGCATTCCCTCGATCACCATGTGGTAGAGCGTGACGGCCTCGACCAGCGTCTCGAGGTCGTCCGGGTCGCGGGCGAGCTTCGCCACGCGCGTGTGGAGCATGTCGTCGAAGAGGTCGTGGAACTTCGGGTTGAGGTGCTCGCTCGTCTCCTTCAGGCGGTCCTGGAGGTTGGTGGACTCGAGCACGCCGACCTCCTCGTAGAAGCGGTTGAAGAAGGCGACGTGGCGCGCCTCGTCCGCGATCTGCGTGCACAGGAAGATGCGCATCTCCTCGGTGGGTGCAGCGCGCATCATCGGCCCGAGCTCCTCGGCCACCTTCTGCTCGCCGATGAAGAACGAGGAGAGGCCGTACATGCGCTGGAACTTCTCGTCGTCCGGGAAGTTCTGCCAGTCCTCGCGGTCCTGGCTGAAGTCGATGTCCTGCGTGCGCCACTGCTGGCGCTCCCACAGTTCGTAGAGCTTCTGGTAGCTGAGGAGGTTGGCGTCGCCGCGGTCGGCGGATTCGAGCAGCGCGGGATCGGTCGTTGCCTGGAAGTCCTCGCGCTCGGTGCGTGTGGTCGCGCTGTCGGTCATTTGCTGCTTCCTCCTGGTGCTTGGGCCGGCCGTTGGCCAAGCCTAGCCGACCCTGGCTGGCTGGCCAACTTAGGGCCCGGGCTCGGCGTTTGCGACGATCGCCAGCGTCTCGGGCGCGCCGGTGACGTTGACCATGTAACGCTTGCCGGCGCGCAGTCCCGACAGCTTCACGGTGGCGGTCGGGTTGCTGCCGTCGACGTTCAGCTCGTGGTGTGCAACCTCGATTCCGTAGCTCGCGCCATCGGCCGAATGCAGCACGACCTTCACGGCGATGAACGGCGGCACCCTGATTGTGGCGGGTGTGAGGTCCCCGTCCTTCCCCGTAAACAGGGCCTGGGTGGCGATTGGCGTCTCGTCGCCCGCGCCGCCCGGCTGATCCTCGGGCGAGGTGCTGGTCTGCGTCGGAGTGGTGACCGTGGCGATCGGCGCCGTGGCCGTCGCCGTGGGAGGCGGTGGTGTGGTCGGCGTCGTGCTCACGGCCGCCTGCGTCTGGCCGCTTCCACCGCTGCCGCAGCCCGCGAGCGCGGCAGCGGCGGCGAGCACGAGCAACGTAGCGCTACACCGAATGGCTCTCACCCGGCTGGAGGATCACGACCTTCGACGAGGTCTTCGACTCCACGTCCGACTTGAACGCCTCATCGTCGGTCTCGATCGGGGGGAAGGTGTTGTAGTGGCACGGGATCACCGTGTCCGCGCCCACCCACTCGGCCGCGGTCACCCCGTCGTGGCGGTCCATCGTGTAGTGACCGCCGATGCACATCAGCGCGACGTCCACGTGATCGCGGGCCTTCACGAGCTGGAGGTCCGAGAAGAGGCTCGTGTCGCCGAGGTGGTAGACGGTCTTGCCGCCGAGGTTGATCACGAGCCCGGCGGGCGTGTTCGCCGTGCCCTTCGGCGTGGTCGAGGTGTGCCACGCGGGCGTCAGCCGGACCCAGCCGCCGTCGAACTCCACGGTCCCGCCGATGTTCGGATCCGCCACGTTCTCGACGCCCTCCTCCTGCAGCTCGTTCGCGATCTCGACAATCGCCACCACCTGCGCGTTCGTCCGCTTCGCGATCTCCACCACGTCGCCGTAGTGATCACCGTGCCCGTGCGTGAGGAAGATGTGCGTCGGGTTCATCTCCGACGCCTCGGCGCCCGCCTTGGGGTTGCCCGTGAGGAACGGATCGATCAGCACGCGCGTTTCGCCTTCGCTCAGCTCGAAGCAAGCGTGGCCGAGAAAGCGGATGTCCATGTTCAGTCTCCTTCTCCGTGGTCTGACTCGAAACCTTCAAGCTCCCGCGCCAGCTCCCAGCCCACGGCCACGCCGACGAACATCACCGTGCGGGTCTCCTCGGCCATGAGGGTCTTGACGGCTGTGAGGCGCTCCTCCTGATCGGGAGTGGTGGCCGCCTTGAGCACGGCGGCTTCGTGCGCCTCGTCGAACCAGCCGCCCTCGTGCAGGATCTGCACGATCGTGCGCTGAAGGGCCGGCGCCATCTCGGCTATCCGCGCCTCCCACTCCTGAAACCGCTCTGGCGTGAGCTGCTCGAGCGCGGCGTGCAACTCCGCCTCCGTGAACTGGCGCTCGGGCACGTGCCGGATAATAGGTAGGTGCAGACGGTCAAGCTCACCGCCCTATCGCACGGCGCCGGCTGTGCGTGCAAGCTGTCGCCCGCCGAGCTCCACCCGCTGCTCGCCGAGCTGCCACGGGCCGACGACCCCAACGTGCTGGTCGGCTCGGACACGGCCGATGACGCCGCCGCCTACCGCGTGGCGGACGACCTGGCGATCCTCACCACCGTCGACTTCTTCACCCCGATCGTCGACGACCCGTTCGACTTCGGCCGCATCGCCGCCACCAACGCGCTGTCCGACATCTACGCAATGGGCGGCGAGCCGCTCACCGCGCTCAACCTCGTGGCGTACTCACTGGAGGAGCTCGGCGGCGAGGTGCTCCGCGAGATCCTGCGAGGCGGGCAGGAGGCGGCGGCAGCTGCGGGCGTGGCGATCGTGGGCGGGCACTCGATCGATGACTCCGAGCCGAAGTACGGAATGGCCGTGACCGGCCGCGTGCATCCCGATCGGCTGGTGCGCAACTCGACGGCCCGTGCGGGCGACCACCTGTATTTGACGAAGCCTGTCGGAGGCGGCGTGGCTTCCACGGCCGCCAAGCGCGGCGACTCCTCGCTCATGGCGGAGGCGATCGAAGTGATGACCACGCTGAATCGCGATGCCGCCGAAGCACTCGCCCCGGGCACGAGCGCCATGACGGACGTGACCGGCTTCGGCCTGCTCGGGCACCTGCACGAGATGACACTCGCGAGCCGTGTGGCGGCCGAGCTCGATGCCGGCGCCGTGCCGGCCATCGACGGTGTGCTCGACCTTCTCCGCTCAGACGAGCCGCCGATCGCCGGCGGGACGCGGCGCAACCGCGACTGGGTGGAGCCGTTCGTGGACTGGGCGCCCGACGTGCCGGAGGAGCTGCGCTGGCTCGTGTGCGACGCGATGACGTCCGGCGGCCTGCTGATCGCGGCGCCGGACGGTCCGGGCGTTCGCATCGGGCGGCTCGTGTCCGGCGAGCCCGGCCGGATAGCCGTCAGCGCCTGACGAGCAGCGACAGCGGCACGGCCAGGACCGCGCCGAGCAGCCCGCCCGCGATGGCGGCGATGGCGCTGGCCTGGATCGTCATGAGCGGCAGGAGCAGCAGTACCGCGGCGATCACGCCGACGCCGATCATGTCGTTGCCGCGGTCCTCGCCGCGTCGCGCGGCCAGCCGGTCGTCCACCAGCCAGGCGCAGAGAAGGCCGAGCGCCGCGCCGTTGGCGCCGAACGGCAGGTGGGAATCGTTCAGCTGCATTGCCGCGTAGGCGCCGAACGCGCCGCAGGCCAGGAACAGGATCACCGGCGCCGGAGGCCCGAAGCGCCGTTCCAGATGGGTCCCAAAGATGGCAACCGCGCCGAGAGTGATCAGCTCGTACCCCGCGTTGGCGTGGAGGAACGGCGTGGCGAACATGCGCCATACCTCCTCGTGGCCCGGGATCACCGCGCCGAGGTCGAAGTAGCTCACCTGGCCGGTGGCGATCGCGATGTTCGCCCCAATGGCGAGCGCGATCAGCGCGATCGTGGCGTACGGGCGGGTGTCGGGCGCGATGCCCGGGATCTCGTCCCGCCGAATCCGCCCGAGCGATGGCATCCGCCGCGTGCGTTGCTTGCGCCGCGGCTCCTCGCCCTGCTCGCCGCGGTCGAGCCGCGGTGCACGCTTGCGCACGCGCTGGCCGCAATAAGGGCACTCCGTCACATACGGACTGACCTCAGAGCCGCAGTTCTTGCAGACCACAAAGAGGCCGGGCTCGCTCACTGGGACGAGGATACCCCGCAGCAATCAGGCCGTCGTGGCCTCCACTATCTCGCGCGCGACCTCGTGGAGATCGTGGTTGGCCTCGTACACCACCACCTGGCGGTGGGCGCCGTTCCCCTTGTCGAGCAGGTCGTTGATTCCCTCGAGGTCCTCGGCCGAACCGAGCTCCTCGGAGTGGTGCTGAATGCGGTCCACCACGCGGCGCACCAGCTCGCGCGTGGGCACCCGTGTCTTGTCCGGTAGGTCCACCAGCTCGCCCTCGAGGCCGTGGCGGGCGGCGAGCCACTTGTTCTCGTCGAGCATCTCGTACGGGTAGCGCGACAGCTCCTTGCCCTCTTCGAAGTGCTCGCACAGCTCCTTCACGAGGGCCTGCACGAGCGCCGCGAGCGCGAGCGTGTGCTCCACGCGTGTCTGCGAATCCATCACCCGCACCTCCACGGTGCCGAAGTTCGGGTGCGGCCGCACGTCGTACCAGAGGTAGGTGTAGTCCTCGATCGCGCGCGAGTCGATCATGAACTGGACTCGCCGGGAGTAGTCGGCGAAGTCGTCGTAGCGCGGCGGGATGCCGACGCGCGGGAAGGCGCGGAAGATCGGTGTGCGGGTGGAGAGCAGCCCGGTGGCGTCGGCCCGCCAGAACGGCGAGTTCGCCGACAGCGCGAGCAGCATCCCCATGTGCACGCGCATGCCGTTCGCCACGTGGATGGCCTTGTCCGGGTCGTCCACGCCAACGTGGACGTGGACGCCGAAGATCAGCTCCTGCCGAGCCACGAAGCGCAGGGCGGCCACGAGGTCGCGGTAGCGCGGGCGGGCCACGATCCGCTGGTCCTCCCACATCGCGAACGGATGTGTGCCGGCGGCCCCGATCGCCAGCCCGCGCTCGCGCGCCAGCTGCGCCACCCGCGCGCGGAGCTCCCGCAGCTCGGTGCCGGCCTCGCGCGTGTTCCGGCACGGATTGGTGGCCACCTCGAGCACGGACTCCATGAGCTCCGGCTTCACCTGCCCGTTTTCCCCCTGCACGGCCTCGAGCATCGACTCGATCGAGTTCGAGAGGTCGAGCGTCTCGGCGTCGAGGATCATCAGCTCTTCCTCTATGCCGATCGTGTACGGGGGCCCCGTGAATCGGTGCTCCACGCGGGCATCGTATCCGCGACGGTGGCGGGTATAACCTCCCGCCCAATCGAGTTAGAAGACGGAAGGACTGTCCATGAATCCCGGCTACGACGGCAAGCTGTTCATCCTCGCATTCGACCACCGCGGCTCCTTCCAGAAGAAGTGGTTCGGTCTGGAGGGTGCTCCCAGCGATGAGGACACGCGCAAGATCTCCGACGCGAAGCACCTGATCTTCGAGGGTCTCCTGCACGCGCTCGACGAGGGCGCTGAGGCGAGCATCACCGGCGCGCTCGTGGACGAGCAGTTCGGCGCGCCCACCGACGTGCCTGGCCAAGCTCGCGGCCGCGGGCTCAAGCTCGCGATGCCCGTCGAGAAGAGCGGCCAGAACGAATTCGACTTCGAATACGGCGACCAGTTCGGCGACCACATCGAGAAGTTCGACCCGGACTTCTCCAAGGTGCTCGTCCGCTACAACTCGGACGACCCGGACACGGAGATGAACAAGCGCCAGCTCGATCGGCTGAAGCGCCTCTCCGACTGGCTCCACGAGCACGACCGGAAGTTCCTCTTCGAGCTGCTCGTGCCGGCCACCGACGACCAGCTCTCGCAGGTCGGCGGCGACAGCGACCGCTACGACGCCGAGCTGCGCCCCGAGCTGATGCGACGCGCGATCGAGGACATCCAGAACGCCGGCATCGAGGTGGACATCTGGAAGATCGAGGGCGTGGACGAGCGCTCAGACGCCGAAATGCTCGCCAAGCAGACTCGCGCGGGCGGCCGCGACGGCGTGGTGTGCGTGCTCCTCGGCCGCGGCGCCTCTGACGAGAAGGTGGACCACTGGCTCACCCAGGCTGCCCCAGTTGAGGGATTTGTGGGCTTTGCGATCGGGCGCTCGATCTGGGGCGACGCGCTCAAGGGCTTTCTCGACGGCGGCGTAGAGCGCGAGGACGCGGCTCGCCAGATCGGCGAGAACTACCTCAGATTCGTCAAGGTCTACGAAGAGTCCGAAGCCACAGCCGCGGCGCGATAAAGCGTGTAGCCTTCGCGGTCCATGGCTCTGCGCATGCGACAGTCGCTGGCCGAATTCGAGGCCGCCTTCCACGAGGAGACGACCGAAGAACGGCTGCGCCGCGAGCGCCTACGCAAGGAGGCAGCTCAGCGGTCCCGCATGCGCCGTGCCCAGCGAGTGGAGAAGCGCGGGAACATGAACTTCACCGTGCTGGTCGCCGTGATCATCACCACGACCATCGTGGTCACGTGGGCGATGTTCCAGACCCTCTCGCTCCTTATGGGCAGCTAGGCCTCGTTTAGGTCTTCTTGGCTTTGAGGCGTTCGAGAGCCTCAGTGACTTCTTCCCGTTCAGATCCGTCTGAGCGTTCCAGCTGGATCTCCAGGTAGACCTCTTTGCGGAACACCGGCACCTTCCGCGGCGCCTCAATTCCGATTCGCACCTTCTCGCCCATGATCGCGAGGACCGAAACCTCGATCTCATCCCCAATCATGATGCTCTGGTTGGACTTTCTAGTCAGAACCAGCATCGTCTGCCTCCCTGCCCGGGTTTGCGGCCCACCTGCATGAGCGCCTCCGTGGCTCAGTGTATAGACCCCCGTCCCAGACTTGGCGCACTCCTACCGAAGCCGGGTGGACGGGACATTTCCTTGGTGACATGCGCAGTGTAAGCAAGATCCCAGCCAGATTGGGTTGGTAGTCTCCCCCGCTCCTTGGCACGTAGATCTCTCAAATCGCAGCTGAACCAGATTCGGAGCTGGGTCCGCGAGGGCCGCACCAACGCGTGGATCGCCCATCAGCTCGACGTGAGCGTCCGCGACATCGACGCCTTCAAGCGCGAGCATGAGCTCGTCCCCTCCAGCGGCGACGGCGACTTCGGCCCCGGCGCTGACGACGAACTCGACCTCCGCGCCGAGGATGACGCCCTGGTGGCGGCGGAGCTCGAGGCGGAGCCGGACGAGGATGAGGAAGAAGAGGACGAGGACGACGGCGACGGCGACGGGGAGCGCAAGGAGGGCAAGCCCCGGCGGCGGCGCGGCCGGCGCGGTGGACGCGGCCGGCGCGGCGGCGCGCGCCCGCGCACGCGCGACCTGGAAGGCACCTTCGACCACGGCGACGAGGGCTACGGCCTGTGGCTCGACCCGGCTATCCAGGACAACGCCGTGTACGCCGAGCACTGGGCCGGGCACCGTCCGGTCACTGTCAGCGTGGAGCCGGATCGGATCGTTATCCGCCGCGCCGGCGAGGACGCCGGCGGAGACGACGACGAGTCAGACTCGGACGACGAGTAGCCGCCGCGCCTAGCCGTTTCCCGGCACGTCGGCGCGTCCCGGGTTGAAGCGAGTGCGGCCGCCGGCATAGTTGGTGGCCTCGCGGGCGTAGCGGTTGAAGGCGGCGTCGACCACCCAGGAAGCGTCGGTGCCCGCCCCCTCGGCCTGAGCCAGGCCGGATGCCCAGTCCAGATCGCGCGCGTAGAGATCCGCGAGCTCCTCCACACTGAAGGCGGAGCCGAGCCGCCGGCGGAGCTCGTCGAGCACCACCCACACGGCGCGCTCCAGCTGGCCGCGCGCGGGCTCCTCGGTGTCCCGGAGTCGCCGCTCCCCGTCCTCCCACTGGAAGATTGCGTTCTCTACCGCGTACGACATGAGCGACCGACGTTAGCCGCTGCAGCCGGCTTCGCCCAGCGTTTCTTAATGCGTTCTCAGCGCCGCGGGAGGTTCTGCACGACGTACTCGCGCTCGCCGCGCCGGACCATGCCGAGCTTGCGCGCCTCGGCCTCGAGAGCGGTCGGGTCGTGGAGCTTGGCGATGTGCGAGCGCAGCTGCTTGTTCTGCTGCTGGAGCTGGTGGAGCTGCTGGGTCTCCTGCGCCGCCAGGTTTCTCTGGGTGAGCCAGCGGTGAAGCGGCGAGATGTAGAGCAAGAGCACGACGCCGAGCGTCGCGAGCAGCGCCGTGCGCGCCACCCGGTCCCAGCGGATGCCGGAGGGGCCGCGGCCGCCCGTGCGCTTGCGTGGCCGCGTGCCGGCCGCGGCCCGCTGGCGACGCCGGGCCGCCGCCCGCTGAGCGCTCGCTGAGATTGCCTGCGCCATCAGGGCGCCCTTCGCTCCCGGGCGTGAGTGTCCTTCCGGCTCCCGTCAATTCCGCGTCCCCTGCCTCTCTTCCCGCCGCCCCGCCGATTCGTCAACAAAGTTGCACGCCCTGCAACGAATTTGCTCCCGGATCAACTTCGTTGTCAACGAATTTGACGGGGGAACAACTTTTTTGACTGGGGGTCAAATTTTTTGACGAGTCGGCGGGGCTGCGCGGAGAGGAGTTCGTGCCGGGTTAGGTTTTCGGCGTGGGCTGGGAGGAGGTGGCGGAGGAGCCGGTTGGGAGCTGAGAGCCTCGGGTGGATGTGACGCCTTTCGCGGAGACCAGTCAGGCGGCCACACTGCCATTCAAGGCGTCCGGGCTTGAGCCCTGACGCCGGGGTGTTCGGCTAGCTGCGGAACACTGACCGGCCGGGGTACTCGGCGTCGCCGCCGAGTGCCTCCTCGATGCGGAGCAGCTGGTTGTACTTGGCCACCCGGTCGGTGCGGGAGGGGGCGCCCGTCTTGATCTGGCCGCAGCCGGTGGCCACGGCGAGGTCGGCGATCGTCACGTCTTCGGTCTCGCCTGAGCGGTGCGACATCACGGCTGTGTAGCCGGCGTCGCGGGCCATCGAGATCGCGTCAAGCGTCTCGGTGAGCGTGCCGATCTGGTTGACCTTCACGAGGATCGAGTTGGCCACGCCGCTGTCGATGCCGCGCTTTAGGCGCTCGGTGTTGGTGACGAAGAGGTCGTCGCCCACGAGCTGCACGCGCTCGCCGAGCCGGTCGGTGAGGACCTTCCAGCCGTCCCAGTCCTCCTCGTCCATGCCGTCCTCGATCGAGAGGATCGGGTAGCGGGAGGCGAGGTCGGCCCAGTAGTCGGCGAGCTCGGCAGAGGACAGAGAGCGACCCTCGTGCTCGAGCTCGTAGGAACCGCCCGAGAAGATCTCGCTCGTGGCGGGGTCCAGAGCGATGGCGACATCGTCGCCGGGCTTGTAGCCGGCCGCCTCGATGCCGGCGACGAGGAACTCGAGCGCCTGCTCGTTCGACTCGAGGTCGGGCGCGAAGCCGCCCTCGTCGCCGACCGTGGTGCCGAAGCCGCGCTCGTGCAGCGTCTTCTTCAGCGCCTGGAAAACCTCGGCGCCGGCCTGGAGCGCGCGCGAGAAGCTGTCGAAGCCGCACGGGACGACCATGAACTCCTGGAAGTCGACCTTGTTGTCCGCGTGCGCGCCGCCGTTCAGCACGTTCATCATCGGCACGGGCAGCACGTGCGCCGCCTCGCCGCCGAGGTAACGCCAGAGAGGCATGCCCTCCTCCACGGCCATCGCCTTCGCGGCTGCCAGCGACACGCCGAGGATCGCGTTGGCTCCGAGGCGGCCCTTGTTGTCGGTGCCGTCGAGGTCGATCATCGCGCGGTCGAGCGCGGCCTGGTCGGCGGCGTCGAGCCCGGTCACGGCAGAGGCGATCTCGCCGCGCACGTTCTCCACAGCGCGCGTGACGCCCTTGCCGCCGAAGGCGTCGCCGCCGTCGCGCAGCTCCACGGCCTCGAACTCGCCCGTGGAGGCGCCGGAGGGGACGATCGCGCGCCCCGAGCCGCCGGACTTCAGCGCCACCTCCACCTCCACGGTGGGGTTGCCGCGGCTGTCGAGCACCTGGCGCGCGTGTACCTGCTGGATCTCACTCATCTATCGCCTCTCTGAATCGGTCCGCGGCAGCGCGCAGCGCAAGCTCGGGATCCACCCCGGCATCGCGCGCCAGCACCACGCAGTCGAAAAGAAGGTCCCCGATCGCCTCGAAACTCTCGGCGTCGAGAAGGTCCCGGAGCCTATCTGGCTCGGGATGCTCGTAACCCCGCGATCCCGCCCGTCGAAGCAACTTGCGGGCATACAACAACGACGGCAGGTTCTCGGGCACGTCGTGGAAGATCTCGTCGCTGTCGCGACCCGGCTCGGTGCGCTTGATCTCGTCCCAGTTCTTCAGAACTGTGGCGGCGTCGTTCGCCTGGGTGTCCCCGAAGACGTGCGGGTGCCGGCGGATCAGCTTCTGGCGGCAGTGCTCGGCAACAGCGGCGAGGTCGCCCTGCCCGCGCTCCTCGAGGAGGAGCGAGAGGAAGTAGACCTGGAACAGGACGTCGCCGAGCTCGTCGAGCATCTTCGCGTCGTCGCCAGCGTTGGCGGCGTCCGCGAGCTCGTACGCCTCCTCGACCGTGTGCGGCACGATCGAGCGCTCGTCCTGCTCCCTGTCCCAGGGGCACTCGCGCCGCAGCCGGCGCGTTATCTCGTCAAGGGCGACCAGCGAATGAGCTGGCTCGCCCTTATCCACCCGTCGTGCCCTGAGCGCCCGTTGCGCCGGTGGTGCCCTTCTTCGGCTTCGGAGCGTTCTTGCAGCTGTCGATCACGTAGCCCTTGGCGCAGTTCGTCTTGGACTTGTACTTCTTCTGGTAGTCCTTGACGAAGTTGTTGATCGCCGTCTGCTCCTGCTGCGAGCGCAGCAGGTTGACGATCGTGTCGTGCGCCTGCTGCTCGGTCTGCTGTGAGGCGGGCGTGATCTTCGTGACCTTGAAGACGTAGTAGCCGAACTGCGTCTTCACCGGGCCTTGAAGCTGGTTCTTCTTCGCCGAGAAGATCGCCGTGTCGAACGACTTCTCCTGCTGACCCTTGGCCACGCCGGGCAGCTTGCCGCCCTGCGACTTCGAGGCCTGGTCGATCGAGAACTTCTTCGCGACCGATGCCCACGACTGGCCGCCCTGGATCGCGGACTTGGCCTGGTTGGCCTTCGCCTGCGTCTTGGTGAGGACCACCAGGAGATCGCGTCGCTCGGGCTGCGCGAAGCGCGCCTTGTTCTTGTTGTAGTAGGAGGTGACAGCCGCGTCCGAGACCTTGTTCTGGCCGGCCACGACCTTCTGGCGCACCTGCTGCGTGAGCACGTCCACCTTCACGCGGAAGAGCAGGTCGTTCATCGTCATGCCGGAGCTCTTGAGGAACTTGTTGAAGTCGGCGCGCTTGGGGAACGACTGCTTGATCTGGTCGTTGAGCTGCGACTGAACCTGCGCCGGCTTGGCCGTGAGGTTGCGCGCGTCCGCCTCCTTGAGCAGCCACTGCGACTGGATCAGGAACTCCATCACCTGAGTCTTGAGCCCGTTGTACTGCTGCTCGCACTGAGCCTTGAGCGCTGCCGCCGAGGGCGTCTTCTGGCCCTTCGGCACCGGCTGCTTCTGCAGCGTGGCCACGCAGTTCGTGTAGTTCGGCGGGTCCGGGATCGCCGGCTTGGCCGTGCTGCCCGGAGGAACCGACTGCCGCGCGGCAATGGCGAGCCAGTGGTTGAAGTCGGTCTTCTTGATGGGCGTGCCATCGACGGTGGCGACCGAGTTGGAGGGAACCCCGCTCCCGCAGCCGGCGACCAGCAGCGCGGCGGCAATGGTGGGCAGGGCAAGGACGGAGAGCAGCTTCTTTGTCATTCAGTAAAAGAGGTGTCGGTGACTCAGCGGTTGCGCGCGGGGATGCGCAAGCGTCCCGGGCCTTGCGCGCAGGGAGTCGATACTAGCGGACGTTTTCCTCGGTGGCGATGCTTAGGATCGCTTCAGCCGCGGCGACCACTGCGGGGAAGCGTGCGGCGGGGTCATCTGGCACGCGCACCTTCACCGTGCTGCGGCCCGACTCGTAGATCGCGCCCGGAAGCGCGGCGCGAAGCGCTTTGCTGCCGTTCGAGTTGAGCTCGATGGGCGACACGGTGAGCTGGCCGGAGCGGAAGCCCACGTCCTTCGCGCCCGCGCGGCCCAGCTTGATGCGCGCATCCTGCAGCCGTATGAGGTTGTCGAGCGGCGGGGGCACCGGGCCGAAGCGGTCCTCGAGCTCATCGCGGAGAACGATGAGGTCGGCGATCTCCTTCGCGCCCGCCACGCGGCGGTGGATCTCGATCTTCGCCGCCTCGTACGGCACGTACTCGCCGGGCACGTAGGCGTCAACCGGGATGTCGAGCCGCACGGGCTCAGGCGCCTCGTCGGCGCTCGTCCCGGACAGCGCCGCCACAGCCTCGTCGAGCATTGCGACGTAGAGCTCGAAGCCCACAGCCGCCACATGGCCGGACTGCTCCTCGCCGAGCAGGTTGCCCGCGCCGCGGATCTCGAGGTCGCGCATCGCGATCTTGAAGCCCGAGCCGAGCTCGGTGTAGTCGGAGAGCGTGGAGAGACGCTTTTGCGCCTCCTCGGTGAGAGCAGCGTGCGAGGGATAGAAGAGGTAGGCGTAGGCGCGCTCCCTGGAGCGGCCCACGCGGCCGCGGATCTGGTAGAGCTGCGCGAGCCCGAGCACGTCGGCGCGCTCGACGATCAGGGTGTTCGCCGTGGGGATGTCGAGCCCCGCCTCCACGATCGTGGTGCACACGAGCACGTCGGCGCCGCCGCGCAGGAACTCGAGCATCACCTGTTCGAGCTGCTTCTCGTCCATCTGCCCGTGCGCCACGGCCACGCGCGCCTTCGGGCAGATCGCACGGATGCGCTCGGCGGTCTCGTCGATCGTGTCCACCCGGTTGTGCAGGAAGAACGTCTGCCCGCCGCGAGCCAGCTCACGCTCGATCGCCTGCTTGACGAGCTCCTCGTCGTACTCGCCAACGTAGGTGCGAACCGGCCGGCGGCCCTCCGGCGGCGTCTCGATCACGGAGATGTCGCGTAGTCCGGCCAGGGACATCTGAAGCGTGCGAGGGATTGGAGTGGCGGACAGCGAGAGCACGTCCACGCGCAGCTTGAGCTGGCGCAGCAGCTCCTTCTGCTTCACGCCGAAGCGCTGCTCCTCGTCCACGATCAGGAGGCCGAGCTCCTTCGGGCGCACGTCGCGCGAGAGCACGCGGTGGGTGCCGATCAGGATGTCGACCTTCCCCTCGCCGAACGCCTGGAGCGCCTCCTTCACCTCCTTGTTCGAGCGGAAGCGCGAGGCCATCTCGATCTTGAACGGGAAGTCGCGCAGGCGCTCGGTGAACGTGCCGTAGTGCTGCTGGGCGAGCACCGTGGTGGGCACGAGGAAGAGCACCTGCTTGCCGTCGGCCGCGGCCTTGAACGCGGCGCGCAGGGCGACCTCGGTCTTGCCGTAGCCCACGTCGCCGCAGATGAGGCGGTCCATCGGGCGCGCCTCCTCCATGTCCGCCTTCACGGCCTCGATCGCGTCGAGCTGGTCGGGCGTCTCCTGGTAGGGGAAGGCCGTCTCGAAGTCGATCTGCCACTCGCCGTCCGGCGGGAACGCCACGCCGGCGCGGCGCCGGCGCTCGGCGTACAAGTTGATCAGCTCGCCCGCGAGCGCCTGGGCCGCGCGGCGGGCGCGCAGCTTCATCTTCTCCCACTGCGTGCCGCCGAGCTTCGAGAGCGGCGGGTTGCCGGCGTCGGCGCCGACGTAGCGGCTGAGCTTGTGCAGCTGGTCGCTCGGCACGAACACGCGGTCGCCGTCCTTGTATTCGAGCTCGAGGTAGTCGCGCGTCACGTCCCCGACTGTCTTCGTCTCGAAGCCGGTGAAGCGCGCGATGCCGTGGTCCTCGTGCACGACGGCGTCGCCGCTGCGGAGGCTGGTGAAGGAGGCGATCGCGCCGGTGGACGGCCCGGCGGGCGCCTGGCGGCGACGCAGCAGCCGGTGCTCGGGCAGAACGGCGAGCTTGAGCTGCGGCGCGAGGAAGCCCTCACGCAGGCTGGCGGCGGCGAACATCACGCCCGGCTCGTGGGGAACCTGCCCGTCGAGGAACTGCGCCCGGACGCGAGCGAGGTTGTACTGAGCGCGTTCGCCCTCGCCGCGCCGCGCCCACGCCACGACCGTCCGGTAGCCGGATCTCACCAGCTTCTCCAGCTCGGGCTCGGCCTCGCGCAGCGACTTCGCCGCGGTGTCCGCGCCCTGTGCGCGGAACTCGTGCGGCTGGTCGCCGCTGATGCTCGACAGCTTGATCTCGGTGCGCGCCTCGAGCTCGCTTGCCAGGGTGTCCGGCTCGACGTAGAGGTGGTGCGCGTCGCGGTCGTGGAAGCTCGTGGTGACGTCCTGCCACAGGTCGGCGAGCGCAGGCGCGGTCTCCTCCTCGGCGGCCGCCACCACGAGAGCGTTCTGCGGGATGAGCGAGAGGAAGGTGCAGAAGCGGTCGACGGGCAGGAGCTCCGCCACGTCCGGGCGCTCCTCCTCGGTGGCCGCCATCTCCGCCAGCTCGCGGTGCTCGGGCGCGAGCTCGGCCGCGGGCGCGATCTCCACGCTGTCGGCCTCCTCAAGCGAGCGCTGGGTGAACGTGGAGAAGTAGGTGAGCCGCTCCACCTCCACGTCGAAGAGCTCGCAGCGCAC
>JAICJR010000012.1 GCA_025928345.1 Thermoleophilaceae bacterium
GCCATCCGGAAAGCGCAGCGCGGGCATGTCGCGCCGGCGGATCACGCTGATCACCTCGACGTCGTGCGAGCGGGCGAGCCACTCGGCGGTGTTGAAGGTGGTCCGGATCGTGCCGCCCACGCCGTACGCGTGGAGCAGAAGAAGCTTGAGTTTCCCGTCGCCCGGCTCGCGCGGCGGCCTGCCGGTGGCAAGACGCACCATCAGTCGGCCCACGGGCTGCAGCAGCGCAAGCACGACCAGCTTCGCCCGTCGTCCGAGCCGCCCGCGCGGCGCGGCGCGGCCACGCTCACGTGGTGGCCGCACGCGAACCGACAGCTCGTTGTCCACGGTGAAGTACGGCTCCACCGCCTCGCCCGAGCCGGTGCGCACAGCCGGGTAGACGGTGCTGCGCCAGCGGTCCGGCATGTCGTCGAGATGCGCGGCCAGCCGCGCACCGGAGTCGGTGAAGAGATCCCACGTGCCCGAGCGGAAGCGCGCGAGGTCGAAGGTCGCGACAAAGCCGGCGCTGTCCGCCTCCACCTCCGCGCGCAGCTCGTCGCCACCATGCCGCGGTCGAGCGACCACGGCCTCCGGCGAGGCACCGGCGCCGCGCAGCTCGAGGCTGGTCCCGCGCACCCACACCTCATCCACGCGCGCGTAGGGGCCCAGCACCTTCGCGTCGATATCGAGGCGCCCGCCCGCCGCGGAGTGCGGGCGCACTCGGTACACGCCGCCGCCAATCGCCAACTCGGTGGGATGCGGCACCTCCACGGCGCGCACTCCGACCACGGTCCACGACGCCGCGCCGCTCGCCGGCCGCAGCTCCTCGAGCCCGACCTCCGCCTGCAGCTCATCGCCGCCGGCAGGCGCGAGCGGCAACCGCACCTCACTGCCGGAGGACTCGTCCCGAAGCACAACCTCAGACGCGCTGCCGAACGGCCCGCGCAGGATGTAACGGTCCCGTCCAAGCAGTCCGAGGCGGGCGGCCACGAGACGGTCGCCGGCGCCTGCGCGCGATCGCCGCGGTGGCTTCACAGCCGGGCCACGCTAGCAGTGCGAACAGCGGCCGGAAACGCTCAGCGCAAGATGCCCGTGTGCCCCAGCGAGTAGCGCCCGGGCTGCGGCCACACGCACGCGCCGTGCGGCCCCGAGCCGACCTGTACGGCGTCGATCAGGTGGCCCGTGCGCGTGTTGATCGCGTAGATCACGCCGTTGTAGCGGCCCGTGAGCCAGAGCACGCGGCCGTTCGCGGACACGCCGCCCATGTCCGGGCTTCCGCCGCCGGGCAGCCGCCACTTGCGCACCACGTGCCTCGTCCGGAACGAAATCAGCGAGACCGATCCCTCGCTGCGGTTGGACACGTAGAGGTAGCGCGCATTGCGGCTCGCATAGAGCCCGTGCGCGCCGGCGCCGGTACGGATGAAGCCCCGCTTGTGGAAGCTGTGCGCGGAGATCTCCCACACGCCGTTCGACGCCATGTCGGCCACATAGAAGATGCGGCCGTCGGGCGAGAGCTTCACGTCCTGCGGCATGCTGCCCGGGCGCAGGGAGATCACGCCCGCCACCTTTTCCCGCTCGATGTCCACCACGAGCATCTGGCCGGAGAACTCGCAGCTCACCAGCGCGTAGCGGCCGTTCGCGGTGAAGTCCATGTGGTCGACGCCGTGGCACGGCACCGGCACCGACTTGTGCATCTTCATCGAGTGCGGGTCGCGGAAGTCGAGCCGCCCGAGCCGCTCGGCCACGACGATCGCGTAGCGCCCGTTGGGCGTGAAGTAGAGGTTGTAGGGGTCCGCCACCGGCACGCGCTTGCCCGGCTTGCCGGTGCGCGGGTCGATCGGGGTGAGGCTGTTGCCGTCGTCGTTCGCCACCCACAGCGTCTTCAGGTCCCACGACGGCACCACGTGCTGCGGCAGCGCGCCCGTGCTGAACTGGCGCACGATCTTGTAGGTGCGCGGGTCGATCTCGTCGACTGTGTTCGACTCGCTGTTGGGCACGTAGACGAGCGGCCGTGCGCTTCGGGCGGCAGCCGCGATCGCGCCCACGTGGTCAGCGGCGTACACGTCGTGCGAGTTCAGCGGCGGCGGCATGCCGGGCAAGAGGGCGCGGCCTCCAATCACGGCCAGGGACTTGAGCGGTTTGGCCGGCTTGAGATGCACGCGGGCGTCGCTGCGCTTATGCCCGCCGCCGCCGCATGCCGTTAGCGCCAACGCCAGCACGAGCGGCGCGGCGGCGACCCAGCGGAGCGTCCGACTCATTGCGCGGGACGCAGTTCTATGACGGTCGCCACCGTGCCCGTGCTCGTCCGACCGCCTATTGCGAGGATGCGGCGTCGCTGGGCCACGGCTCCGAGGTCGGAGAGCGGAACGGGAAGATGGCCGGCGCTCTGGATGCGGCGGTGACCGGGCTGCACGGCGAAGATCCGGCGCGTGGGCGTGCCCACCTGCTCCTGGCGGCCGCCGATCACGTACACGCAGCAGCCGAACGCGGCCGCCGCCGCGTGCGTGGTGGGACGAGGCAGGCGCGCGGCCACGGTGAGCTTGCGCGTGGTGGTGTCAAAGGCGAGCACGTCGTGGCTCGCGCCCGTGGGCGTGCTGCCGCCCGCTATGTAGAGGTTGCGTCCGAGTGCCGCAACCGCCGCGTAGCGCAGCGGGTGCGGCAGGTGGCCGACCACCTGCACGCGGTGGCCGGGGCGCCACGCGAGGATGTCGTCGCTCGGGTTGGTGCCGTCGTAGCCGCCGACGATGAAGGCGCTGCTTCCCACCGTGGCGGCCGCGATGTCCGAAAGCGGCTTGGGCAGCTTGCCGGCCTGCGTCGCGGGACGGCCCGAGAGGCTCACCTTCACGATCGCGTCGCTCGTGGTGAAGTTGCCGCCACCGAAGAGGTAGACCGCGCGGCCAAGCCGCACGGCGGCCGCGTCGTGCACCGCAGCGGGCAGGGCGCTGTGGCGCACCTCGCGGGCGCCGTGCAGCACCACGATGTCCGTGCGCGAGGTGTCAGCCGCGGTGAGGCCGCCGAGCAGGACGGCGCTAGCCGGGCCGAGCTGAGCGACGGCCGCGTCCTGCTCCGGCGCGCTCAGGTGTCCTGCCGTGGCGGCGCGGAGACGGATCGGCTGCACGGCGGCACGCGGTGGCGGCGGACCGAGCCGGGCGCCGCCGGTCTTGTGATCGCTGCCGCCACGGCTCACGAGCGCCGCGATCACGCCGAGCGCGATGAGGGCGGCCACGAGCGCCGCCTGAAGGCGTCGCTGCCGTATCCGTCGCTGCCGCGAGCGGGGGCGACCTGGGGTCTTGGTGCTGGGACGCGTCACAGATGAAGCGACGAGCCAAGCTAACAGCCCCCGGCTGAAACAGCGTTAAGCGGTCTACGAGAGAGCGCTTACGCGGCGTGACCGGCGAACGTCGGCCGGCGACGCGGCAGCGGGATCACGCGCGCGGGCTCGGGCAGTAGAACGCCCTCGGCGCGCATCTGCGCCGCACGCAGCTCGAGCACGCTGACGAGCTCCGCGGTGCGGACGAATGGGTTGGCGATCGGGCGGCCGCCCATTACGGGCACGGCGGCCTGGATGCCTCCGCCCATCTCGCCCACGAGGAGCGGTCCGGCCGGCATGCGACTGCTGTCGAGCGCCGCGATCTGGCGCAGCGCGTCCTTGTCCGCCGGCTCAGCCAGCCGAACGACGAAGCGGCGCGCCTGCGAGTCCGCGCGGCGAGGAGGGCGTGCCTCGCGGACCGCAGGCGCTTTTGGGGAGCTGCTGCGGGGACCGCGAGGGAGTAGAAATCCGTGGAACATTGTGCGATCCTCCTTGTAGTACATCAAGAGGGTTGTGTGCGTCTTACAATCTAAAGTACGGCAGCACACGGGAGGACTCAATGTCATACAAAGTCGATTTGTCTGGGCTGAAGCGCGACGGGGAGGTATCGCTGACGCAGCAGCTCGTGGATCGCTTCGCCGCCGCGATCGACGCCGAGCAGCTCGACCCTGGCGAGAAGCTGCCCACCACGCGGGCACTGTCGGCCGAGGCCGGCATCAACCACCTCACCGCGGCGCGCGCGTACCGTCGCCTTGCGGAGCTCGGCTACGTGACCGCCACGGTTGGGCGCGGCACCTTCGTGCGCACGCTCGCGCCGGCCGCCGACGAGCGCCACGGCGACGACTGGCAGGTCTACGCCCTGCCCGACCGCCCGGTGACTTACGCGGAGCAGGTCACGGGAGACGCGTTCCGGCTCGCCAATGAGCCCGGCATGCTCTCGCTCTCCACCGGCTGGCCGTCTCCGCGCCTGTACCCGACCGAGGACCTCGCGCGCATCAGCGCCGACGTCTTTCGCGAGGAGGGCGGCAACGCGATCTCCTATCTCACCGCCGAGGGACTGCTCGACCTCCGCGAGCAGCTCGCGCGCCACGGCGCCGAGCACGGCTACGCCGCCGATGCCGACGAGATCATCGTCACCTCCGGCGCGCGCCAGGCCATCGACCTCGTGGTGCGGACGCTGACCGAGCCGGGCGATGTGGCCGTGGTGGAGTCGCCCACGTTTGTGGGGTTCCTCTCCTCGCTGCGCGCGGCCGGGGCGCGCATAATCGGCGTGCCCGTGGACGAGAACGGGCTCGACGTCGACGCGCTCGAGCGTGTGCTCGCGCGGCACGAGGTGAAGCTCTGTGCCCTCCAGACGAGCTGCCAGAACCCCACCGGGCGCGACCTTTCGCCGGAACGCCTGCGCCGGCTCGCCGAGCTCGCGATGGAGCGCAACTTCTTCGTGATCGAGGACGGCGTGTACGCGGACCTGCGCTTCGAGGGCGAGCGGCCGCAGGCACTGCGCTCGCTCGCGCCCGGTCACGTGATCTACGTGGACTCGCTGTCGAAGACGGTTGGCGGCGGGCTGCGCGTGGGCTGGATCGCCGCTCGTGGGCCCGTGTACGAGCGGCTCGCGGCTTTGAAGCTCGAGAGCGACTTCCACACGGCAACGCTTCCGCAGCACATCGCGGCGCGCTTCCTGGCCGAGGACCTCCACCGGCGGCAGGTGGAGCGCACGCTGCCCTTCTACAGGGAACGGCGCGACGTGCTGATCGAAGCGCTCGAGCACCACCTCGCCGGCGAGTACCGGGTGAACACGCCGCAGGGCGGCCACCACGTGTGGGTCACCCTCGCGCGGCCGCTGTCCGAGCGCGAGCTCTACCGCGAGGCGGCGCGGCACGGCGTGACGTTCACGCCGGGCGGCGTGGTGACCGCCGAGCGCCACTCGCAGACGAGCCTGCGGCTGTCCTTCTCGCTGCTCGACCCGGCCGAGCTGGACGAGGGCGTACGGCGGCTCGCGCGCGCGATGCGTCAGCTCAGGCGCACCGTTCGCCAGGGCGCGACCATGCCGCTGTCGTAATCTGCCGTCGTGTCCCTCGACTCGCTGGTGCACCGCAAGCGTCCTTCCGCCGGCGAGCCGGAGGGTGCGCTGGTGCTTCTCCATGGACGCGCCACCGACGAGAACGACCTTTTCCCGCTGCTGGACATGCTCGACCCCGAGCGGCGGCTCGCCGGCTACACGCTGCGCGGCCCGTTCAACCTCCCGCCGGGCGGCTGGCACTGGTACGAGCTGGCCGGCATCCCCACGCCCGACCCTCCCACCTTCACCCGCACGTTCGCGCGCGTGTCCGGCTGGCTCGACTCGCTGAACGACGAGCTCGAAGTAGCCATGGACCGCACGGTGCTCGGCGGGTTCTCCCAGGGATCCGTGATGTCGTACGCGCTCGGGCTCGGTGCCGAGCGTCCGGTCCCGGCCGGCATCATCGCCCTGAGCGGCTTCCTGCCGCGGGTACCGGGCTTTGCGCTCGATCTCGAATCGCGGCAGGGGTTGCCGGTGGCGATCGGCCACGGCACGCACGATCCGGTGATCGGGGTGCAGTTCGGCCGCGAAGCGAAGAACATCCTGGAAGAAGGTGGCCTGGACGTGACGTGGCGCGAGTCGCCGATGATGCATGGAGTCGATCCTGCTTATCTGGCGGAGCTGGAGAGTTGGGTGCGCGAGGCTGTTCCTAGTGACTAGTGACTGGTGGCTAGTCCCTATCCTCCAGCGCCGTGACTGACGTTTCCACGGGCGACTTCCTCTACGACGGGCAGCGGCTCGTCTATGACGTGTACGGCGAGGGGCGCGACACGGTGGTGCTGCTTCCGGGGCTCCTGCTGTCGCGGAAGATGCAGGATCCGCTGGCGCGGGCGCTGGCCGAGCGCGGCAGACGGGTGATCAGCCTCGACCTGCTGGGCCACGGCGAGTCCGACCGCCCGTCCGACATGTGGCGCTATTCCATGACGCTGTTCGGCGAGCAGGTGGTGGCGCTGCTCGACCACCTCGAGATCCGCCGCGCGGTTGTGGGCGGCACGTCGCTCGGCGCGAACGTGACGCTCGAGACGGCGATGCTGGCGCCCGGCCGGATCCAGGGCCTGATCGTGGAGATGCCGGTGCTCGACAACGCGCTGGTGGCGTGCGCGCTCGCGTTCACGCCGATGCTCGTGGGCTTCACGTTCGGCGCGCCGCTCACGCGGCTCGTGAACCAGGTGGCGCGCCGGATACCGCGCGGCCTCCACAACATGTGGGACGTGGGGCTCGACTGGGCGAGCCAGGACCCGGCGCCGTCCGCGGCGGTGCTGCAGGGACTCTTCTTTGGCCGCACCGCTCCGCCGCGCTCCGAGCGGCGCACGATCAAGGCGCCCGCCCTCGTGATCGGCCACTCGCGCGATCCCGTCCACCCATTCTCCGATTCCGACATGCTCGTCCGCGAGCTGCCTAACGGCCGCCTCGTGGAGGCGAGCTCGATCTTCGAGTTGCGGCTCACGCCCGAACGCCTCACCGGCGAGATCGCCGACTTCGTGGACGACTGCTGGAACCCCAAGCCGAAGGGCCAGAACCACGGTGCCCGCGGGGCCGGCACGAGCCACGCGCGGCGCGGGCCGCAGCGGCTGCGCCACGATGACGGCTGAGCGGTCCGAGGCCGAGCGCGCAGCTTCCGACCGCCGGAGGGTCAAGCAGCTCGTCGCGTTCGCCATCTTCGCGCTCGCTGTGACGCTCGTCTGGATCGTCGCAATCACCACCGGCGGCAGCAGCGGCGCGCGCCCCACCGGCGGCTCGCCGTCCGTGTACCCCGCCGCGTCGATCCCGGCGCCGCGGGAGCGGTCTTTGAGCCGCGCCGTCGCGAGCTCACGCTGCGTGCTGCGCAGCTTCCCGAGCTACGGCAGGGGCAAGACCGGCGCGCGCGTCCAGTACCGCACCAACCCGCCCACGTCCGGGCCGAGCGATCCGTCGCCGGCAGCCGACGGCATCTACGACGACCCGGCCGGAACGTCGAAGCTCGTGCGCGCGCTCGCCAACGGCCGCGTGATCTTCCAGTTTGCGCCGGGTGCGCCGCCCAAGCTGCGCGGGCAGCTCAAGACGCTCGTGAAGCAGGACCCGCGCCACCTGATCCTGACCGCGAACCAGACCGGGATGTCGTACGCGGTGGCGGCCACGGCATGGCGGCATTACCTCGGCTGCAACACCGTGAACGGCTCCACCTTCGACGCCCTGCGCGACTTCCGGGATACGTACCGCAACCGGGCGAGCTGAGGGCCGCACCGCAGCGCCCGCGCTGCCACCGTGTTCCGTCGTTCTGTGAAGCGCTCGCTCCTCACCCTGGCCACGCTCGCGCTCGCCGTGCTCGGCCCGGCGGCAGCAGCCAATGCGGGCACGCCGCACGCGAGCGACTTCGAGCTCAGGCCGCCCTCTGCGGCGGCTTCAGCATCGTCGGCTGGGATCGTGTCGAAGCCGCTGCGCGCGCCGCGACGCTTCAGCCTCGTGGGCATGCGCTGGCGGGGCCCCGCGGAGCCGGCGATCTCGCTGCGGGTCCGGCGCAACGGCCATCGGTGGACTCGCTGGATTCGCCTGCCAGGCGCGCCGGACGGAGCACCCGATCCGCGCGCGCAAGAGGGACGAGCCGCCCAGGGCGAGTCATCGCCGGTGTGGGTGGGGAGCGCGGACTGGGTCCAGTACCGGCTGTCGAGCCGCGTGCGAGGGCTGCGACTTCACTTCGTCAGGGTGATGAACGACGGCTGGCACCCCCGTGCGACGCGCGCGCAGGCAGGGCAGCCCGCGATCCAGCCTCGCAGCGCGTGGGATCCGGCGAACCAGTGCCCGCCGCGCACCGCGCCGCAGTACGGGAACGTGCAGGTGGCGTTCGTCCACCACACAGTGTCGCTGAACGACTACCAGCCCACGGACGTGCCCTCGATCATCCTCGGGATCTGTCGCTACCACCGCAACTCGAACGGGTGGAACGACATTGGCTACAACTTCCTCGTCGACAAGTTCGGCACCCTCTGGGAGGGCCGCGCGGGCGGGATCGACCAGCCGGTGGTGGGCGCGCAGGCTCAGGGCTTCAACTCGCAGTCCACCGGCATTGCGAACATCGGGACCTTCGACGACGTGCCCGAGACGGACGCCGCCATGAACTCCATGGCGCAGCTCATCCGCTGGAAGCTCCCGCTGAGCGGCGTCCCCACGGACGGCAGCGTGACGCTCGTGTCCGCCGGCGGCAGCGACAACCGCTACCCGGCCGGCGCGCGGGTCACGCTCGATCGCATCTCCGGCCATCGCGACGTGGACGCCACCGACTGCCCGGGAGTCGACCTCTACGCCCAGCTTCCGACCCTGCGCGCGCTCGTGGGCAACGTGACCGTGGTGAAGCAGCGCACGCGCATCGCGGCGGCGATGCAGCCGTCGCTTCTCGTGTACCCCCACCGCACCGCGATCACGGGAACGCTGGCGCTGATCGACACCACGCCGTTCCCGGCCGCGCCGCTGCAGGTGCAGCTCTACGGGAAGAGCGGCTGGCACACGATCATGCAGGCCACGTCCGCCGCCGACGGCAGCTTCTCCGTGCCGTTCTCGACGCACGTGGGGCACCAGTTCCGGGTTGTCTATGCCGGCGACGGGTCGCACCTGCCGAGCACGTCGTCGCGGCTCACCCTGCACGTGCGCCCGCGCGTGCTGATTCGCCGTTCGGTGAAGCGCGCGCGTGTGGGACGCACGCCGATCATCACCGGCGTGATCCAGCCGGCCAAGAGCCGCGTGCGGCTCGTGATCAACCGCCGGGTGGGACATCACAACGTTCGCGTGGCGAGCTTCAAGCTGCGCGCGCGTCACGGCCGCTTCCGCAAGGCCTTCCGGCTGCCGGTGCGCGGCCTCTACAGCTACAGGGTGCTGTTCCGCGGCGACCGCTCGAACGCCAAGGCCAGCTCAACCACCCTGCACATCCGCGCGGTATAGGGGGAAGAAGCCGCCGGCCTCGCGCCCGGCGCTGAGGCGGTCGTACGCGGCCGGGTCGCACACCAGCTCGTGCGTGTAGAAGGGCGCCGTGTCATTGGCGAAGCCGCGCTTGAAGTGCTCGAGAGCGTCACCCGGCGTTAGGCCGCCCCCGAGATTGAGCGGAAGCTCTCGCTCGCGCGCGAGGTCGATCATCGCGGCGATCGTGCTCTTGAAGGGCGAGTGCTCGAGCATGCCGTCCGCCGTGCCGCCGAGGAAGTAGTGCAGGAAGCCGTCGCTCTCGACCACGATCGCGCCCGCGGCGGCGCGGCCGTCGGGCGCCTGGGTGATCAGAAGCCGCGCGCTCGGCGCCTCGAGCACCTGGCCGAGGTAGTCGTCGCCGAAGAAGTACCGCGGCGCCGCGTCCGTGCGAGTCATCGTTTCCCGGTAGAGCGAGCCGAAGGCCTCCACGTCGTCGGACTCGGAGGTGGTGTAGCCGAGGCGCTCGTTGCGCCTGATGTGCCGCGCGTGCGTGGAGCGGATCTCGATCTCGGCGCGCGGGTCCACGAGCTGCACCTCGCTGCGGAGCGTGCCGCCCTCGAGGCACGGCTCGCCCCCGATCCGGTCGCGCAGGAACACGCTCACGAGCCCGCTGCCCGACCAGTCCACGTGGCGCGGATCGAGCGGCTCGGGCGTGAACGGCACGACCGCGCCGGGATACCCGTAGGCCGAGCTCGCGTCCGCGAGGCCATCGGCGCCCGGCACGTCGCGCACCAGGAGACCGGCCGCAAAACGGTCCGCCACCACCAGCGAGTGCGTGACCTGCTCGGCGCGCTGGAACTCGGCGCTGCGGAAGAACGCGGCGTCGCGCGCGCGCTCGCCGCCGTCCTCGAACAGCTCCGCCCTCACTCGCGGAAGCCCTCGGGCGAGAGGCCGTAGACCACCACGTCGAGCAGCCGGCCCTCGCGGCGCACGTGGCCGCGCATCACGCCCTCCTCCTCGAACCCGAGCCGCTCGACCACATGCCGCGCGGAGCTGTTCTCGGCCAGGATCAGCTCGAACACGCGATGCGCTCCCAGCTCGCCGAACGCCTTCACGATCGTCAGCCGCTGCGCCTCGCTTCCCACGCCGCGGCCCCACAGGTCCGGGTCCCCGATCAGGATCCCGAGCTCGGGCGCGGCCTGGCGGCCAACGCCGTAGAGCGCGGTGAAGCCCGCGGGCTCGGGACGCTCGTCCACGGTCACCGCCCACTTGAGGTCCGCGCCTTCGCGCAGCGACGCCCGTTCGACCCAGCGGCGCGCCTCCTCCTCGCTGAACGAGTCGCGCTGCTCCACAAGTCCTTCGACCACCTGCGGCGTGTTGAACCAGCGGTGCACCGCGTGGGCATCCATCGGCAGGAAGTCCCTCAACCCGACGCGCATCCCGAGAACCTATCCCGAGTAAAGGCCGTGGCCGGAGACGAGCAGCCAGAGCGTCTTCACGAGGATCCGCAGGTCGAGCCACAGCGAGCGGTGGTCCACGTACCAGACGTCCAGCTCGATCCGCTCCGGCCACGACAGCGACACGCGGCCGTTCACCTGCGCCCAGCCGGTGAGGCCGGGCTTCACCTCGAGGCGGCGGCGCTGCCGGTCCGTGTAGCGCTCCACCTGCGGCGGGATCGTGGGGCGCGGACCGACGATCGCCATCTCGCCGCGCAGCACGTTCACGAGATTGGGCAGCTCGTCGAGCGAGTAACGGCGCAGCAGCGCGCCAACACGCGTGATCCGCGGGTCGCCCTGGCTGAGCGGCAGGTCGGGGCCGCTGTCGGAGCCGGACACCATCGTACGGAGCTTGTACATGTCGAACTGCGCGCCGTCCTTCCCAACGCGCCGCTGCTTGAAGATCGGCGAGCCGCGCGATTCGAGCCGGATCGCGACCATGGCGACCGCCAGCAGCGGCGACGTGACGACAAGGCCAACGACCGCGATCACAAAGTCGAGCGCCCCCGGTGCCTCCGACCTCCGACCTCCGACCTCCGACCTCACCGCTCCTTCTCCCACACGAGCGGAGAGCCGCCGCGCAGCCAGTCCACGAACCCGACCGCGATCGAGGCGGTGACGAGCGAGTAGTAATAGGCGAGGCGCAGCGGCCTGAGGGGCACAAACGCCCCAAGGACGGCGGCGATGAAAAAGGCACACTGCAGCGCGAGCATCACCGCGTAGATCGTGCCGTGCCCGAGCAGCGCGATGTTGGTCCCGAGCGCCACCAGGTGCAGCAGCGGCGACCCATACCGCAGCACCCGGTGTGAGAACAGCTCGAATGCGAACAGCGGTGAATAGCCGCGCGGGTTGAGCATCCCGCCGCGCAGCACCGTGCCGAACGCGCGGCTCATCATCCGGCGCTTGCGGCGAAACTCGCCCTCGAGCGTGGGCACCATCGGCTCGTCCGCGAGCGCGCCGGCCGCGTACACCGACCGCAGCCCGCGCCTCGCCATCCGGAACGGCAGCGACAGGTCGCCGGTGTACGGGTCGCCCGGCTTGTAGTGGAAGCGCCGCAGCGCGTAGATCGCGCCGTTGCCCGCGGTGATCCCGCCAAGGCGCGACTCGAAGGTGCGCACCGCCATCTCGTAGCGCCAGTAGGCGCCCTCCTGGTTGGCGGCGCCGTCGTCCACCGTGAAGCGCACCTGGCCGCAGACGTATCCGACCGACTCGTCGGCGAGCGGCGCAACCAACCTGCGCAGCGCGTCTCGCTCCCAGAGGCTGTTCGCGTCCGAGAACGCCAGCACCTCGCCGCGCGCGCTCTCCACCGCCGCGTCCTGCGCGGCCGCCTTGCCCATCCGCGGCAGGTCGAGCACCACGTCGGCGCCCGCCGCGCGGGCCAGCTCCGCGGTCCGGTCCTCCGACCCGTCCGACGCCACGATCAGCTCGAGGCGGTCGCGCGGGTAGTCGAGCGCCAGGACGTTGCGCACCTTCCCCTCGATCACGCCCTCCTCGTCATATGCCGCCACCACGAGCGAGACGGTCGGCGGCTCCGCCAGATCCGACGGCAGCGACGGTCGGCGGCCGCGCGCGAGCAGCCACAGCAGGAGCGGGTAGCCCGCGTGCGTGTACACGAGCAGACCCAGCGAGCACCAGAAGACGATCTCCAGGGCGAGCACCGCGCGATTATGCGTCAAGCAGCTGGCGGTAGAGGGCGAGCGTGCGCTCGGCAACCGTGTCCCACGAGTAGGGCCCGGCCGCCGCGCGCGATGCCGCCTCGGCCAGCTCGGCACGTGCAGCCGCATCGCCGAGCAGCTCGCGCAGAGCCGCCGCCAGTGCATCCTCGTCACCGGGCGGCACCAGCCGCGCCGCGCCATGAGCGGCCACCTCGCCGAAGCCGCCGACGTCCGACAAGACCAGCGGTTTGCCGAACGCGAGCGCGGTGTAAAGCACGCCCGACTGGTCCGCATCGCGGTACGGGAGCGCCACTACGTCGGCGCGGCGGAAGTACGCCGGCAGTTCGGCGTCCGAGACGAACCGTGGCACGAAGCGCACCCGCGGGGGAGCGAGTGAGCGCAGCGGAGTCATGTCCACGCGCGGCATGCCCACGACCCACAGCTCGGCATCGGGCACAGAGCGCCAGGCGCGCAGAAGAAGGTCCACACCCTTGTAGTCGCGGATCAAGCCGAAGAAGAGCACCACAGGCCCGTCAACCGCGGCAAGCTCAGGCGGCAGCGGCCGCTCCTCCGGTTGGCGTGTGAGGTAGTCGAACGCGCCGTGCGGAATCACATGCAGCCGCGCCGGGTCCGCACCGAGCCCGACCGCCTGATCGCGCCCATACTCCGAGTGCACCACCACCGCATCCATCGAGCGCAGCACGCGCTTCCGCGCCGCGGACTGGCCCGGCCGGCTCTCGTGCGCCACCACGTTGTGCGCGGTCAGCACGCGCGGCCGGCGTGGCGGCAGGAGCCAAGCGTCGATCTGCTCGACGCTGAGCCACTGCCAGTGCACGATGTCCGCGCGCTCCGCATGCCGCCGGTAGCGCAGCATGTCCGGCACGTGCTCGGCGAGCTTCAGCGCGCGCCGACCGCCCGCGCGCCGGTAGAAGAACTCCTTAACTTCGTATCCATCAGCCGGCGGTACGGTGCCGTACAGAAAGCGGCTCGTGACGAGCTCGACGTCCACTCCGGCGCGCGCCAGGGCCGCCGCCAGGGAGCGGTCATAGGGCGGGGTGAACGCCGACGGATCCACGAGCTGCACTTTCATTCCCGGAGGATTCAACCGTGTGGCTGTCCTACTGCGTCGTGAACACGGCCAAGCGCGACCTGCTGATGGCCTGCCTCGACGCGATCGAGCTTGCCACTCCGCCGGGCCTCGAGCGCGAGGTGCTGGTGCTCGACAACGCCTCGGCCGACGGCTCGGTGGAGGCGGTGATGGCGCGCCGCCAAGGCATCCGCCTGCTCGCCCGCGACCGCCGCAGCGGCAAGGCGGCGAACGACTCGGCGCTCCTCGAGGCCGCCCGCGGCGAGTACTGCCTGCTGCTGAACGAGGACACGCAGCTGCTGCCGGGAGCGGTGCAGGCGTTGATGGATGCGCTCGATGCCGATCCCGGCGCAGCCGCCGCCGGCGCTCAGCTGTTCCACCCGGGCGGCAGGCCGCACCAGTGCGCGTGGCGGCTTCCAGGGGTCGGCACGGCGCTTGCCGGCGCGCTCTTTCTCCACCGCCTCCTCACCGTCCAGAGCCGCGGCTCGCGCACGCGCCCGGTGGGCTGGACGCAGTCGAGCGCGATGCTCGTGCGGCGAAGCGCCGCCGAGGATGTGGGCTGGCTCGACCCCGGCTTCTTCGTCTACTCGGACGAGACCGACTTCTGCAAGCGTTTGCACGACGCGGGCTGGCGGATCCTCTGGGTGCCCGCGGCGCGCGCGATCCACCACGACCAGCTCGCAAGCGACGGTGACGGCGCAGAGCGCCGGATCGTGGAGTTCCAGCGCGGGCGCGACCGCTACATGCGCAAGCACCACTCGCCCGCCGCGGCCGCGCTCGTGCGCGTCCTGAGCGCCTGGAGCTACCTGGCGCGCGCACTCGTGTCGCGCCGTCATGCCCGCCGCTACCTGCTCCACGCGCGGCAGGCGCTGCGACCGTGGACGGGTGAGGGGCTTCGCGAGGCAGCCGACCGGCACGAGACGCCGCTCTCCGAAGCCGCTTAACAAACCTCTCACCCCTCTTTCCTATCCTGCACGCGATGCTGAGGTGGATGCGCCGTCGCTGGGCGTACCTCGCGGGCGGCGTAGCGCTCTTGGCGGGTGCGGCCGTGGCGATATATCTGACGGTCGGTCAACGGCCCGGCGACGTGCTCGACACGAACGTTCCCTTCACGGCTCCTGCTCCGCCGTCCCCGCCGGCGAAGAAGAAGAAGCCGAAGGCGCCGCCCACGGTCAACTGGCCGCTCTACGGCTACGACATGCAGCGCACCCACTACATGCCGGCCGCCGACGCGAAGTACGTGAAGCCGCCCTACCGCCAGGTATGGGCGCGCTCGTTCCACAACCTCATGGAGTTCCAGCCCTCGATCCACGGCGGCCAGATGTTCTTCATCGTGAACAACGGGACGGCGTATTCCCTGCGCACGACCACGGGGAAGATCCTGTGGAAGCGCAAGATCGGCTCGCTCGCCGCCTCGTCGCCCACCTGGTACCAGGGCAAGGTCTACTTCACGACCCTCTCGGGCCGCCTCACCGCGATGAACGCGAAGAACGGCCACATCGAGTGGGCGAAGAACGTGGGCGCGCGCACGGAGTCGCCGCCGCTCGCGTACCGCGGGCGCGTGTACTTCGGTGCCGAGAACGACAACGTCTACGCGCTCGACGCCGCCACAGGCAGGCAGATCTGGGTGTACCACGCGTCCGGCGACGTCACCTCCGGCCCCGCGTTCTCCAAGGGACTCCTCTACTTCGGCGACTACGGCGGGAACGTGCAGGCCGTGCGCGCGAGCAACGGCTCGCTCGTGTGGAAGACGCACGAGGCCGGGCTGCCGTTCGGACGCTCGGGCGGTTTCTATGGCACGCCCGCCATCGCGTTCGGCCGCGTGTACGTGGGGAACCTCGACAGCAAGGTCTATTCGTTCGACGCGAGCAACGGGAAGCTCGCGTGGAGCAAGTCCACCGGCGGCTACGTGTACGCCGCGCCGGCCGTGGCCGCCGTGCCGGGCGTCACGCCGACGGTGTTCGTGGGCTCGTACGACCACCGCTTTTACGCACTCAACGCTCGCGACGGCGGCGTGCGCTGGAGCTACTCGGCGAGCGGTCCGATCTCGGGTGCGGCGAGCGTGATCGGCCGGATCGTCTACTTCTCCACGCTCGACTCCCTGCACACCTATGGGCTAGACGTCAGGAATGGCAAGGTGAAGTTCAGCGTCGCGCGCGGCGCGTACAACCCGGCGATCTCAGACGGGCGCTGGCTCTTCATCACGGGGCACTCGGGCGAGACCGCGTACGAGCCGCTTCACCAACCGAAGGCCACCGCGGCCATCGGCGCGGCGGCGCGCAAGACACACCGCGCGCGGGTGCACAAGAAGAAGCACCGGCACGCCAAGCATCACAGGCACCGCCACCACAAGCGCAAGCATCGCTAGCGACGGCGCCGCGGCCCGCGTTAGGGTGAAGCATCCGCCGCTTCATCACCACACTGCTCGCCGTCGCGACCCTCGTCGCGCTCGCCGCGGCGCGTGCCGAGGCCACACCGGGTGACTTCGACCAGTCCTTCGCCGGCACCGGTTTCGTGGCGCAGGCATTCGGCGACGGCAGCGAGTCCGAATTTGGCCACGCGGTGGTTGCACAGCCCGACGGCAAGACGGTGGTGGCGGGTTGGGCGGCGCTCGGCGGCAACCCCGTCGGACTGATCGCGCGCTATCAGCCCGATGGAACGCTCGACCCCTCATTCGGGAGTGGCGGCAAGGTGCTCGACGCAACGTTCAGCCCCTGGGCCGTGACCCTTCAGCCGGACGGGAAGATCGTGGCGGCCGGCGAGGTGGACGGCGGTGGCGGCAACAACGCATACGCGGTCGTGCGCTACCTGCCCAACGGGACCCCGGATCCGTCGTTTGGGGGCGGCAACGGCAGGGCTGTCGTGCTCGTGCATGCCCCCGACAACGAGCAGCGCGCGCAGGCCGTAACTGTCGAGCCTGACGGCAAGATCGTCGCCGCCGGGCTCACGAACGATGGTGCGGGCTTCGTGCGCTTCCTGAGCGACGGCAGCCCCGATCCGAGCTTCGCGGCCGATGGCAGCGTCGACGTTCCGGTGAGCACCGTCAGCGGCGCGGAGGACGTGGCCGTACAGGCCGATGGAGCAGTGGTGGCGGCGGTGCCAACCGGCTCCGGGGTGGGAGACGGGTTCACGCTCATCAGGGTGGACAGCCACGGGACGCCGGACACGTCGGTCGGACCGGGAGGCGTGCTGCACGTGCCGATTGACAGCGGTGCCGTGTCTGACGCCGTCGCGATCCAGTCCGACGGGAAGATCGTCGCGGGCGGAGCGGCCGAGGTGGCCAGCGGCCCGGATCAGTTTGCAATCGCGCGCTTCAACCCGGATGGGTCACCGGACATGTCGTTCTCGGGCGACGGCCAGGAGGTCACCCCGGTGGCGCCCAACAACTTCGATGCCGATGGCCGCTCCCTGATCATTCAGCCGAACGGGAAGATCGTGCTCGCCGGCGATGCGGACCTCGCCTCGGGCACCGAGACGACCTTCGCCTACGTCCGCTACAACCCGTCCGACGGCAGCCTCGACCCGAGCTTCGGCAACGGCGGCATCGAGCTCTCGCCGTTCCCTGCCGGGTGGGTCAAGGAGAGCTTCGCTGACGCCAGGCTCGCATGCAACGGCGACATCGTGGGGACCGGATTCGCGACCACGGCCCCGAGCACACACAGCCTGTTCTTCACAACCCGCATCGTGGGCGATCCCCTGATTTGTCCCACCGCGACTCCCGCTCCGGTCGCCCCGCCCATCGTCGCGGCCGACCGCACCAACCCGCGCTCGCGCATCCACAAGCTGCGGCGCGTCATACGCCGGTCGAAGCTCAAGCGCTTCTCCGGCACCGCGAGCGACGACCACGGTGTGGCGAAGGTGCAGATCGCGCTGCTGCGCAGGGTGGGGAAGGTCGCGGCGTTCTCGAGGCGCTCAAAGCCGAAGGCAAGCTGCCTGTGGCTCACCAGCCGCCGGGCGAAGTTCAAGAAGGTGAGGCCGAAGCACGGCAAGTGCTCATCTGCCCGCTGGCTGCGCGCATCCGGCACCACGTCCTGGGCCTTCAAGCTGCGCAAGCGCCTGCCGCCGGGCAGCTACGTGCTCTATGCGCGCGCCACCGACACGAGCGGCAACACCGAGACGAGCTTCAGCACGAGCCGCGGGAACCGCTTGGCCTTCCGCGTGAAGAAGGGCTAGCGGGGCACGCTCTCGGCCGGAGCGCCGGCGGCGGTTTCCACACGAGCGCCACGTGCACGTGGCGGACCGCGCCTCAGCGCGATGCCGATGCCGAGCAGCGTCCAGACGATCGGGTCCTCGAGGAAGTCCGCGTACAGCAGTGTGTGGAACACGAGCGCCGCGAACGCGGCCGCCAGGGCCATGCGCCCGAGCACGCGCGCGCCCGGCTCCTCCTCGCCTCGCAGACGCAGCAGACCGCCGAACAACAGCCGGAAGGACGCCACAAGGACGAACACGTAGGCCGCGAGCCCGATCACTCCCTGCTCCGCCGCGACCGTGATCGGGATCGTGTGCGATGCGGAGGCCGCCTGCGCCTTGCCCTTCTTCTCGCGCGCCCGGAAGCGCTCGGCGAACGAGCCCGATCCATATCCGTAGAGCGGGCGGTCGGCGAACATGCTGAGCCCGCCGCGCATGAGATCCACGCGGCCGCTGGTGGCGCGATTGAGCGACTTGGCGGAGTGCCCCTGGAGGTGCACCGAGCCCGGGATGGCGAACACCACGATCGCCAGCACGGCGACTGCGGCCACCGCCGCCGCTATCACCGGTGCGGCGCGCCAGCGCACCGCCGCCAGCACCGCGAGGCCCACGAGCAGCGCCGCGAAGCTCGACTGCGAGAGGCTGAGCACGAGTCCCACCCACAGGACGGCCAGCAACACCGTGACCCACACCACGTGCTGCCGGCGGCGCGACCACAGAAGCAGGGTGGCGAGCAGCACCGTGACGATCGCGAGGTAGCGACCGTAGATGTTCGGATCGAAGAACAGCGAGTTCACTCGGAAGTAGGCGCGGAACTGGTTCGCCTCGAGCACCTTCGGGTTCCACAGCAGCCGCTTGGTGGCGAACTCGCCCACCCCGATCGCGACGAACACGAGCGAGAGCGCGACCGTCACCCGCAGGCACCAGGACTCGAGGCGCGCCGTCCACTCGAGCGACGTGATCAGCTTGAGCAGCAGTGCGAACGGGATGTAGAAGAACGCGACGTTTTTGAGCGCGGTCTCGAAGTCGGTCGAATAGACCGACTGCACCGAGTAGAGCGTCACAGCGATCAGCAGCGCGAGCTCCACGTAGCCCGGCGAGCGCTCAGCGGGTGCGAGCCGGTAGCCGTTCTCAGCGCCCATCGGTCGCGGCCGCAATCGCTCCCATACGTACGCGAGCCCGCCCCCGCCCACCACGATGTAGAGCGGGACGAGCAGCAGCGCGGACGCGCCGCCCGCCTGCACCGGGATGCGGAACGGCAGCGCGGCCACCGCGAGAACTGGGAGGAGCAGCGGCCAGCGCAGGAAGATCGCGGCGAGCGCGAGCATCACGGCGATTCCCACCACCGCGAGCGCGAGCAGCTCGACGGGGTGCGAGCGCAGCGTCTCGAGCTGGCTCGAGTTCCACAGCTCGCCCACCAGCAGGACCGGCGTGAGCACGAGTGCGACGAGCACCGCCCCCGCGCGCGCCCGCGGCGTGGCGAGGAAGAACGCGCCCGCTGCGGCAAGCGAGGCCGCGACCATGCCGATGCCCTTGAACCCGGTGGCTACTGCGAGAGGAGCGACCACACCCGCCTCGTCACGTCCGTGAGCTCGACGCTGCCCGCCAGGCTCGACGCCCACTCCGAGCTGCCCGCCCGCACCACGATCCCGCGCCCCAGCCGGTACGCGATGAACGCCGGATGCTTCGGGTCGCGGCCCGCCGAGGAGAGGATCTGCGTGCCGCCGACGAGCCGCTGCGACTGCTCGAACTGGTCGAAGCCGCCGAGTAGCCCGCCGCTCACGCCCGCGAATAGGCCGAGCGTGTCCGGCTGGTTCACCACCATCGGCGCCTGCTGGATGCGCACGTCGTTCGTCTCCTCGCCGAACACGTTCACGCGCTCGGGCGCGCTCGGGTTCACGAGCTCGGGCCCGGCGAGGCCCACGTTGCGACGGAACGCGTCCGTGCCGAACGAGGCGACCTTGCCGCCACCTTCCACATAGCTGCGCAGAGCGAGGTCGAGCTTGTTCGTCAACCACGTCTCGTCGCCGGCGAACAGCACGCCGCTCCGGCCCGCGATCTGCGGCCCGCGACCCTGTGCCAGCGCCAGGTCGGTCGTGATGTCGTACGGCACGCGCGTGCGGCCGAGGAAGCGCAGCAGCGGATCCACGCGGCCCCTGAGCCCGGCGGGCGGCAGCCCGTGCGCGAAGCCGCGTCCCACCTGCACGCTCTCGCCGCCTGTGAGCGTGTTGGCGAAGCCGTCGGAGTCGTCATCCACCTCGTTTCCCCCCTGCCAGGTGATCGCCGGCAGCACCACGAGCACCTTGCCGCGCTTGCGTCCCTGAACCACCACGGGCTGTGTGGCGCGGTGCCCGCCCGCCTCCACGCGCAGCAGATAGAGGCCTGTGGGCGCGCTCGAAGGCACGCGCACCGAGAGCGCGCGTCCGCTGCCCCTGCCGCGCGCCACAGCGGATCCCGGGCCAACCGGCCCAAGGCTCCAGCGCAGCCGCCGTGGCAGCGGCCCGATTTCGAAACGCGCCACCGAACCGGCGTCCACGGGATCGAGCGATCCAGCGACGGTGAGGTAGCGGACCGACACGCCGGTGTGCGGCTTCGCCTCGAGCCGGTTGGGCGGCAGCACGGGCGGCGCGCTGCCGGCGTTGCCCGCGTGGTCGTAGGTGGTGATCGTGATCGAGTAGATGCCGTCCGGCGCCGGCTTGCCGTTGATCGTGCCGTCCCACGTGGCGGTCTTGCGACCGCGCCGCCAGTTGAAGAAAGTGACCTCCTTCGGCTTCGGGAGGTCGGTGCGGTACACCTGGATGAGCGGTCCTGGGTCCGAATTGCCGCGGTAGCGGATGCGCGCACGGCCGCGCGAGCCGGGGCCGCCTGGCACGATCACGCTCGGCGTGACGGTAATGATGCGCGGGTGCGGCGGCTTGGTGTCGAGGATGAGGATGGGTCCCGCGGTGACCGAACGCGCCTGGTCGCGCAGCGTCACGCGCAGCCGGTAGCGGCCGTCTGGAGCGATCGCGCCGGAGTCGGTGCGCCCGTTCCACCTGTAGTGGTGGCGGCCGCGGTGCAACCGGCGGTCGTCGACGAGCGTGCGAACGTCATCCCCTGCCGCGTTGACCAATGTGGCCGTAACTCGACCCGAATCGCGCAGCGTGAAGTAGACGTTCGCGTGGTTCTTCTTGCATCCGCAGGTCGGCGAGATGTAGTTGGGGAGGTAGACCCGCTCGATGATCGGCGTCGAGCGCTTCAAGCGCTGAGCCACCACAAACGCAGCCGCCGTGGCAAGCACCAGGAGGCCAAAGACGACGCGGACCAGGACGCTGCTCGGCACGCGCGTAAAGGTACCCCGCGTGCCCTGGGGCGGGCTTATCCGGAGGAGCCGGCGCCCCCGGCCTTGTCAGCGCCGACGATCACCGTCACCGTCGCGTCACCCGCGAGCCCCTGCGTCTGCGGGTCGATCTTCTCCACCTGGCCGATGCCGAGCTTGTTCGCCACGAGGTCTGCGGCGGACTTGTTGCCGTCGGAGTACTCCACCACCGACTCCGCCTGCTGGCCCTGGGTGAGCGCGTTGTTGGTGTTGCCGCGCCGGAAGCCGTCCTGCTCCACCTTGTCCGCCACCGTGGCCGCGAGCCCGGTGACCGTGGTGCCGTTCAGCACCGCCACGGTGATCGAGCCGGGCCTGAGCGCGGCCGTGCGGTGCGAATGGTGTGAGCCCGAGCTGGCGCTTCCGCCGCCGCCGGAGTTCGATTGCAGCACTGAGCCACTGCCGCCCGAGTCGTTGTTGTTCAGCTGCGAGATGCCGTAGGCCGCGCCCGCGCCGAGCACGAGGATCCCCACCACGATGAGCGCGATGTAGCGCGGCGCCGGCCAGTGGATCCGGCGGTACCACGCGTCCCGATTGCCAACGTTGCCGAGGATCGGGTAGCTGCTCGTGGAGGCGCCTGCGGCCGCCGGCCGGGCCGTGGGCAGCGTGGGCGGTGGCGGCGTGGGCACGCCGCTCGGCGGCGGCGTTGCGGCGCCCCCCTGCGGTCGTACCGCAGGCGCGGCGACGGCGGCTCCCCCAGCCGCTGCCGCCGCGGCACGCTGCTGCTGCGCCTGCGTCTGGGCAGCCTGAGCCTGAGCGGCGATCCGCTGCTCCTCCTCCGCGGCGCGCTCCGGCGCTCGCCCGGCCCACTCACGCAGGCGCTTTACGTCGCGCGCCTGGGAGAAGTAGAGGGCGCTGAGCACGGCCAGTCCGGCAACAGCCGCGAAACCCGCGTAGGAGCCGATCTCCTGAACGAGATGCATCCCGGCCCGTACCTTAGACGGAATGCCGGGCGCTCAAAGACGGCGCGAGACCGCGCTCGCGCGCGAGCGACGCCACCGTCTTCGCCAGCTCGTCCGGCTTCCCGTGGTAGACCAGTTCCTCCACGCGCGAGAACGCCTCTTCCACCCAGTCCGGCTCGAGCGGTGGCCGCGACGCCGCGACGATTTTCTCCGCCGGAGTGGGCATCGGGCGCTCGTCCGCATTGAACAGCTCCTCGTGCAGCTTCTCGCCAGGCCGGCGGCCGACGATCTCGATCGCGATGTCCATCCCCGGCTCCTGGCCGGAGAGCCGGATCATGTTCTCGGCTAGCTCGATGATCTTCACGGGCTCGCCCATCTCGAGCACGTACACCTCGCCGCCCTTGCCCAGATCGCCGGAGCGGATGATCAGCTGCACGGCCTCCGGGATCGTCATGAAGTAGCGGGTCATCGCGGGGTCGGTGACCGTGACGGGCCCGCCCTCCGCGATCTGGCGCCGGAAGATCGGCACGACCGAGCCGGACGATCCGAGCACGTTGCCGAAGCGCACTGTCGTGTAGCGGGTGGCCGGAAAGCGGTGCTGCGCCGCCTCCACCGCCCATTCGGCAAGCGTCTTCGACGCGCCCATCACCGTGGCGGGCGACACCGCCTTGTCCGTTGACACGAGCACGAAGCGTGCGACGCCCGACTCGCCTGCGGCCGCCGCCACGAGGCGCGTGGCCACGGCGTTGTTGCGCACCGCCTCGATCGGGTTCTCCTCCATCAGCGGCACGTGCTTGTACGCGGCCGCGTGGAACACCACGGTCGGACGCAGCTCGATGAACAGCTCGCGCATGCGCGTGGCGTCCTTGCAGTCGGCGAGCACGGCCCGCGCGCGGTTGAAGTGGCGGCCGTCCGCGAGCTCGCGGCGGATCTCGAAGAGGCTGTTCTCGCTGTTGTCCACGAGGATCAGCTCGCGCGGCCCCACGCGTGCGATCTGGCGGCACAGCTCCGCGCCGATCGAGCCGCCCGCGCCGGTGACGAGCACGGTCTCGTCGGCGAGGTAGCGGCCCAAGCGGTCGATCTCCATCCGCACCGGCTCGCGGCCCAGGACGTCCTCCACGCGCACCTCGCGCACCTGGCGCATGAGGTTCACGCCGCCGCGCAGGATCTCGAAGACGGTCGGCAGCGTGCGCACCGGGATGCCGCGCTCGCGGCAGGCGGACACAACTCGCTGGCGCAGCTCGCCCGGAGCCGACGGGATCGCGATGATCACCTCGTCCGGATCGGACACGTCGAGCACCTCGGCAAGCTCGTCGGTGCGGCCGAGCACCTTGATGCCGGCCACTCGCATGCCCTGCTTGCGCGGATCGTCGTCCACGAAGCCGATCACGACCTGCCGGAGTTCCGGATTCCGCCGCAGCTCAGAGGCAACTAGCTGTCCGCCGTTGCCCGCTCCCACCACGAGCACCTCGCCGGCGTCCTTCGGCCCGAGCGCTGCGCGGAACGAGCGCTCCACGAGCATCGTGCGAACGAGGAACCGCGTGCCGCCCACGCCGGCGAGCGTGAGCAGGAAGTCGAGCGCGATCACGCCGCGGGGCGGGTCGGTGCCGCCCGGGGTGAACAGGAACAGCGCGACCACTAGGCCCGCGGTGCAGATAGCCACAGCCTGGAAGATCGCCTCGAAGTCCTTCTGGTCCACGAAGCGCCAGAGCTTGTGGTACATGCGGAAGAGGGCGAAAACGATCAGCTTCGCCGGTACTACGAAGAGGATCGTGCCCCACAGGAGAGTCCTGTAGCGGTCCGGCACGCCGCTGTCGAAGCGCAGCACGAACGCGAGCCACCAGGCCAGTGCAACCACGCAGCCATCGATCAGCACCTGGCCCGCGCGACGGGCACCGATTGATGAGAAGAAGCGAGACTTCAGGGCGGTCAGGGTGTGCCTTCTTCCAACTGCAAGAAAAACGGCATGCGAAGCCACGCAGGCCGGAGCGCTCATGCTAGCGACGATGCGCCCGTTCCGTGAGCATGTAAGGGCCTTCTCAGCCGTCGCCGCTACGCTACGGCCCCTCGATGCTGCTTATCGCCGCGATCAGCGACCGGGCGGTGAACCTGGCCGTGCACGTGATCGGCGATCTCGGCTTGGCGGGCATTTTCGTGCTCACCATCGCTGAGAGCGCCTGCATACCCATCCCCAGCGAGGCCACGATGCTGTTCGCCGGCTTCAACGTCTCGGAGGGGCACTTCGCGCTGTGGCAGGCGGTTGGAATTGGCGTCGCGGGCGAGCTCGTGGGCTCCACGATCGCCTACTCCATTGGTTACTTCGGCCGCATCGACCTTGTCGAGAAGCACGGCAAGAAGATTCACATCACGCCCGCGCGGCTCGCCTGGGCCGACCGCTGGTTCGCCCGCCACGGCGAGGCCACCGTGTTCTTCGCGCGCATGGTGCCGGTGGTGCGCGCGTTCGTGTCGCTGCCTGCGGGTGTCGCGCGCATGCCGTACCCGAGGTTCGCGCTCTTCACAGTCGCGGGCTGCACGCCGTGGCTGCTCGGCCTTGCGCTGATCGGACACGCCGCCGGCGACAACTGGAAGCAGTGGCGGCACTACATCGGCTATCTCGACTACGTCGCGCTCGCGGCGATCGTGGTCGGGATCGTCTACCTCGTGGTGCGGCGGCGCGCGCAGCGTCCCGAGACCGAGGCTGTCTAGTCCGCTCGGCATCGGTCGCGCGGTAGCTCTGGGCGCGCTCCAGGGGCCGACCGAGCTGCTGCCGGTGTCGAGCTCCGGCCACCTAGCGCTCGTGCCCGAGCTGCTCGGCTGGGATCTGGAGCGGCTCGATCCCGAGCTGCGCAAGTCGTTCGAGGTGGCGCTGCACACCGGCACCGCGGCCGCGCTCGCGATCGCGCTGCGCGACGAGGTGCTGGGCGTGCTCGCGTCGCTCGATGCGCAGCGAGTCCTCGGAGCAGCGCTCACCTTCGCGCCCGCTGCCGCCGTGGCGGCGGTGTTCGAGCGGCCGATCGAGCGGCGGCTCGGCTCGGCGCGCTCCGTCGCGTTCGCCCAGCTCGTCGCGGGGGCGGTGCTGGCGCTGGCTGACCTGCGTCCGGCGGACCGCCCGTACTCCTCTGCCGGGCCGCTCGACCACCTGCTGATCGGCTGCGGGCAGGCAACCGCGCTCGTGCCGGGGGTGTCGCGTAACGGAGCGACGCTCACGGCCGCCCGCCTCCTGCGGTTCGAACGCAGCGCCGCCAGCGTGCTCTCGCGCCATGCGGCGCTCCCGGTGATCGCCGGCGCCACGGGGCTCAAAGGGCTGCGGCTCGCGCGGCGAGGACTCGCGCCCGACTTGCGCGTGCCGTTCGCGGGGGGCGCCGCCGCCGCTTTCGCCTCCACGCTCGGCTCGCGCCGCCTCATCGGCGTGATGGACCGCGCGCGCTCGTACGCCCCCTTCGCCGCCTACCGCGTGGCGCTTGGCGTCGCCGCGCTTCGGCGCCTCCGCGCGCGCTGATTGAATAGCCCCAATGGCCGAGGGCGCATACGCGCGCGCAGGGGTTGACACGAGCCGCGCCGACAGCGCGATCTCGGAGCTGGTCGGCGTGCTGCGGACGATCGACATCGGCAGGCCGTCGCGCGTGGTGCTCGGCGCCGGCCACTACGCGACGGTCATTGACCTGAACGGGATCGGCCTCGCGCTCTCCACCGACGGCGTGGGCAGCAAGGTGATCGTTGCCGAGCAGCTTGGCCGCTACGACACCGTCGGCATCGACTGCGTGGCGATGAACGTGAACGACCTGGTGTGCGTCGGGGCGGAGCCCGTCGCGCTGCTCGACTACATCGCGGTGGAGGAGGCCGACCCCGAGGTGCTGCGGCAGATCGGCGTCGGTCTCAAGGAGGGCGCCGAGCAGGCCGGCGTGGAGATCCCGGGCGGCGAGCTCGCGCAACTGCCAGAGCTGATCCGCGGCCATCCGTCACCGCGCGGGTTCGACCTTGCGGCCACCTCGGTGGGCGTCGTCGCCCTTGACAGGATCGTCACCGGAGATGCGCTCCAGCCGGGAGACGCCGTGATCGGCCTGCCCTCGAACGGGCTGCACTCGAACGGCTACACGCTCGCGCGACGCACGCTTCCCGATCTCGAGGAGGCGCCGCCGGAGCTCGGCGGCGCAATGGTCGGCGACGAGCTGCTCCGCCCAACAGCCATCTACGTGCGCGCCGCGCTCGAGCTCCTGCGCTCGCCCGATGTGGACGTCCACGGGCTCGCCCACATCACCGGCGACGGCTTCCTCAACCTGCCCCGGCTGAGTGACAGCGTCGGCTGGCTGATCGATGCGCCGCTGCCGGTGCCGCCGGTCTGCGAGCTGATCGGCGAGCGCGCCTCGGTGCCGCCGGAGGACATGTGGGAGACCTTCAACATGGGTTGCGGCTTCTGCTGCGTGGTGCCTGGTTCGCAGGCCGAGGCCGCCGTAGCGCTGCTCGCCGACCATCACCCTGGCGCCGCGGTGATCGGCTCCGTGACCGCCGAGGCCGGCCTGGTCGAGCTGCCGTTCGCCGGCCTCACGGGCCGCCGCGGCGAGGGCTTCCGCCGCGCATGACCGCCGCGCGGCTCCGCCGCGCCTGCCTCGCGCTCGAAGGCGCGGAGGAGACGTTCCCATTCGGGCCCGAGACCTCCGTGTTCAAGGTCGCGGGCAAGATGTTCGCCCTCTCGGCACTCAAGGCGAAGCCGCCGATGCGGATCAGCCTCAAGTGCGAGCCCGACCTCGCCGAGGGACTGCGCGCGGCGCACGCCGCGATCGGGCCCGGCTACCACCTCAACAAGCGGCACTGGAACACCGTCACGCTCGACGGCTCGCTGGACGAGCGCATGGTGATCGAGATGATCGAGGATTCCTACGACCTCGTGGTCGCCAAACTGCCGAAGGCGACTCAGGCCGAGCTCGGCTGGCTGTCGTAGGCCCCGACGCGGTTTGCCGGGCATGGGAGTCCTGGGGCGAGAGCGGTCCGGGTCGCTCGCCCCAGGAGATCCCATTGCCCGGCTATCTCCCCTCCGGCTAGAAGCGACCGAAGAGCGGCGGGTCGTACACCGCCGCGAGCCGTGCCAGTGTGAGTGCGCCCAGCATCAGCCCGAAGTCACGCAGCGCGATGTCGTAGAAGCCGGAGTAGACCAGGACGCCTTGCGCGTCCTGCGAGTTTCGTGTGTCGGAAGTCTCAGTGCTTCGGTTGTCATTCGGCTCTCCTTGGTTGGACCTGTCGCGTTGGCGTCCCGGAGAGTCCGCTTCTTACGCGGTAAGAAATTCCGCGCTCCCGACACTCACGAGTAGAGACCCGTGGCACCAGCGCTTACTCTCATACCGAGCGGAATGTCCGACCAGGCCTTTGACTGGGTGTCCGCGCTATCCGCCGGCGGGCGGGAGCAGGACGACGCCACGCGGCGGCTTCACGAGCTGCTTCTTCGCGCTGCGCGCTTCGAGGTGAACAGGCGGCGCAGCTCGCTCGACGGCTCCGTGGACGTCGACCAGCTCAGCTCCGACGCCGCTCACGACGCCCTGCTCGCGGTCCTCGCCAAGCTGCACACCTACCGCGGCGACAGCCGCTTCACCACGTGGGCCTACAAGTTCGCGCTGCTGGAAGCGGCCGTGAAGGTGCGCCGCCGCGCCTGGCGCGGGCGCGAGGTGTCGCTCGACGCCGACGCGTGGACGCGTATCCCGAATCTCGACACCGGACCCGCCGCAAGCGCGGAGTCGAGCGAGCTGATGCTCGCGCTGCGGCGCGGGATCCAGGAGGCACTAACGCCGCACCAGCGCCTGGTGCTCGTCCAGGTCACGCTCGAGGGCGTGCCGATCGACGTTCTCGCCGAGCGGCTTGGCAGCACGCGCGGCGCCCTCTACAAGACACTTCACGACGCGCGCCGCAAGCTCCGGCTGCGGCTCGCCGAGCAGGGCTTCGACATCGATTCTGGCCGGAAGGAGGCGGCGGCATGAACAATCGCGACGTCACGCGCCGCTTGCTGGGGCCCGCGGGTCCCGAGCTCACCTGCGACGCCTGCTTCGAGCAGCTCGACCGCTACGTGGAGATCGAGCTCGACGGCGGCGACCCACACAGCGCCGTGCCCGGCATGGCCGCGCACCTCGAGGGCTGCCCCGCCTGCGCGGAGGAGCACGAGAGCCTGCTGGAGCTGCTCAGGTCAGCTCCCACAGAAGGCCCGTAAGCACCTTCAGCGGGCGGAGCTTCCACTCCGAGGCGAGCTGCCACAGCTCGAGCTCGGCGCGCGGCTCCGGCAGCTCGCACACCTCCACCACCTCGGCGGGAGCCATGCGGCCGAAGCGCTTCACCGCCTCCAGCACGCCGGGCGGCCCACCGTCCGCCGGCGAAGCGCCCGCGGCCAGCGCCGCCTCACGGTAGGCGTCGTACGGCTGCGGCCCGTACACCGCGTGCGAGCCGCCGAAGACGACCGTGGGGAACACGAGCCGCTCACCGCTCTGGCCCATCGTTGCGCCGCCGCGCTCGCGAGCGTCGTCGCTGACGGTGCGCGTGGCCTCGAGATCGGTACCGAAGGCCTCCACGATCGCGTGCGAGCCGAGGTCGATGCGGAAGCGCTCGACGTCCAGCTTCGCCCGGCGCGCCTCCTCCACGAGTGCCTCGGTGGCGTCCAGCTTGCGCCGGAAGCACATCAGGCCCTCACGCAGCGCGCGCAGGTAGCCGTATCCGCGGTCTGACGCCTGCTCCGCGGCCGCCTTTACCGCCATACAAGCGGGAAAAGTGCTGGAAATGGGGCCTTCCGTCCACAAGCGAGGATCCACCGGCATGCCGGTTTCCCCGGCCGCCTCGAGCCATTCGATGATGTGCTCTTCGCGTTCTGCGGGTAGCTGGTACGTGCGTGCCAGACCGCCCATCACGTAGGTCCAGGCCAGGGAGTCGCCGAACTCCACCATTAGCTTGCGGATCTTCGGCTCCGTGCTCCATGACCAGACGCACGCGGGATCGGTGAAGTACTGGACACCTACGGCCATGCGGTCGCCCAAAATAGACGAGCAGTGATCGGCACCCTTCTCAGCGGACGCTTCCGGCTGGAGGAGCGAGTGGGCTCCGGCGGGATGTCCACGGTCTACCGCGCCTTCGACGAGACGCTCGAGCGCTGGGTGGCGATCAAGATCCTCCAGAACGAGATCGCCGAGGACGACGATCAGCTCGAGCGCTTCCGCCGCGAGGCGCGCGCCGTCGCGCGGCTGAACCACCCGCACGTGGTCACGGTGATCGACGCGGGCGAGGACCAGGGCTACCCGTACATCGTGTTCGAGTACATCTCGGGCGAGACGCTCAAGGAGCGCATCCGGCGGCTCGGCCGCCTCCCCGTGCCAGAGGCGCTCGCCTACGCGATCGAGATCGCGCGCGCCCTGCAGGCCGCGCACTCGGAGATGCTCGTGCACCGCGACGTGAAGCCCCAGAACGTGCTGCTCGACACCGACGGCCGGGCGAAGGTCACGGACTTCGGCATCGCGCGCTCGCTCGAGGGCGGCGAGGGACTGACGCTCGCCGGCCGGGTGCTCGGCACAACGGACTACGTCTCCCCCGAGCAGGCGCTCGGCCAGGAGGTCACGCCACAGTCCGACATCTACTCGCTCGGCGTCGTTCTCTACGAGATGCTCACCGGCGACGTGCCGTTCAGGGCAGATGCGCCGGTGGCCGTGGCGATGAAGCACGTGCGCGAGCCGATGCCCGACGTGCAGCTCGCTCGCCCCGAGGTGTCCGCCAACACCGCCGCCATTGTGGAGCGGGCAACCGCGAAGGAGACGCGCAACCGCTACCGGACGATCGAGCAGATGCAGATCGATCTCGAGGACGCGCTGGCGCTCGAGGCCACTCGCGCCGGGCAGACGAGCGGTGAGGCCACCACCGTGTTGCGCGCGCTGCCGGGCGAGCGCTTCCGCGCGCCGTGGCGGGTGCGCTTCCCGCGCCGCGTGGCTGCGCTCACGCTGCTGCTCCTCGCCATCGCGGCGGTGATCGTGGTGGTGCTCGCCACCCGCACGCACGAGAACACGCCTGGTCCGCCCCCGCCCACGCAGCCCAAGGGCGCGCCCGCGCTCCAGCCCGTCAAGCTCGCACCGGACGCGGCGAACGACTTCGACCCCTTCGGCGGCGACGGCGAGCACCACGCCGACACGCCCAAGGCGATCGACCACAACCCGGTGACCTCATGGACCACCGAGCGCTACGACAGCGGCATCCCGCAGACCAAGCCCGGCGTGGGGCTCTACGTGGACGCCGGCGGCGCGCTGATCGCGCGGCGGCTCGACATCATCAGCCGCGAATCCGGCTACACGGCGCAGGTGCTCGCGGCGGCGGGAGCGTCGGCGCCCGCGAGCGTGCAGGACTGGACGCCCGTGTCGGATTCCACGGTGATCGGCAGCGCCACCCGCATCCCGATCGACACGAACGGCAAGGGCTACCGCTTCTATCTCGTGTGGATTACCAAGCTCGCTGCCGGCGGGCAGGCAGCGATCAACGAGCTCACGCTCTATCGCTAGGGCCGCCTAGAAGCGGTAGGCGCGCTCTTCGCGGTAGCGCTCGAGACCGAGCTCGAGCAGCCTGTCGAGCAACTCGCTGAACGGCAGGCCGGACGCGGCGAACATCTTCGGGAAGCCGCTCGTCTGCGTGAAGCCGGGGATGGTGTTGAGCTCGTTCACAAGCACGCGCTCGCCGTCCTCCACGAAGAAGTCGGCGCGGGCGAAGCCCGAGCAGTCCACGCTGCGGTAGACCTCGACGGCCAGCTCGCGCACGCGCTCGATCACGCCGTCCGCCAGGCGCGGCGGGACGATCAGCTCCATGCCGCCGGGCGTGTACTTGGCCTCGTAGTCGTACCAGTCGGCATGCGCCACGATCTCGCCGGGTGACGAGGCGAGCGGCTCGCGGTTGCCGATCACCGAGCACTCCACCTCGATGCCCGTGGCCATCCGCTCCACGATCGCCACCGGGTCGTGCGCGAACGACAGCGCAAGCGCGGCGGGCAGCTCCTCGGCGATCCCCACCTTCGATATGCCCACAGACGAGCCGAGCCGCGCGGGCTTGACGAACAGCGGCAGGCCGAGGCGCTTCACGAGCTCGGCCGGGTCGGCGCCCTCGCGCACCGCCGCGTACTCCACCTGCGGCACGCCGCGGCTCGCCATCAGGTCCTTGAACAGCGCCTTGTCCATGCACAGCGCCGAGGCGAGCACGCCCGCGCCCACGTACGGCACGTCGATCGTCTCGAGCAGACCCTGCACCGTGCCGTCCTCGCCGAACGGCCCGTGGAGCACCGGAAACACGATGTCCACGTCGAACGGCGAGCGGCCGGGATCGAGCGTGACCGGTTCGCCGAGCGAGCTCCAGCGGCCGTCCTCGCGGCCGATCTCGATCGTCACGACGTCGTGCCCGCCCTCCTCGAGGCCCTGGCGCACCGCCGCGGCCGAGGACAGCGACACCTCGTGCTCGCTCGAGCGCCCGCCGGCTAGGACAGCGACTCTCACGGGCCGGGCGTGGTGGGCGTGGGCTCGGCCGGCGTCCCGTTGCCGTTTCCGTTGCCGTTGCCCGGGCTGTTGGTGGCCGGCGTGAACTGCCCGATGTAGATCACGACCGTGCGGCCCTTCTTCAGCTGCGTGCCCACTGCGGGGCGCTGATGAATCACGAGACCGTTCTGAGCCTGGTCCTTCGTCACCTTCGGCTTGGCCTGCACCTGGAAGCCCGCGGCCTGCAGCGTGGCGGTGGCCTGCGCCTGGGTCTGCCCAGTCACGTCGGGCACCTTCGCCGTGTTCGGGCCCTTCGAGATCGTGAGCGTGACGCTCGTGCCCTTGTCCACGGTGGTGCCGCCCACCGGATCCTGCGAGATCACGGTGCCCTTGGGCGCCGCATTGTCCACCTGGTTGTCAGTGAAGGAGAAGCCGGCGTTGCGCAGCGTGGAGTGCGCCGCCGCGGTGGTCTGGTTGGTCACGTCCGGGACCTTCACCTGCACCGGACCGCTGCTCACGATCAGATGCACGCGCGAGCCCTTCTGGACCGTCGTGCCGTCCACGGGAGAGGTGCTGATCACCTCGCCCTTCGGCACGGTCGTGGAATGTTGCGAGCTCGAGTCGACGGTCAGGCCCCTCCTGTTGAGCGCCCTCGTGGCGGTGGATTCCTTCAGGCCGACCACCAGCGGCACCTGCACCGTCCCCGGGCCGCTCGACACCTGCAGGACCACCGTGGAGTGTCTGTCCACCTTGGTCCCGCCCTCCGGGCTCTGGCCCACCACCTGGCCGACGGGCTCGCCGCTCTCTGACCGGTGCACCTGCACCCGGAAGCCGCGGTTGCTCAGGTCCGCCGTGGCCACGGACGACTGCTGTCCAACCACGTCCGGCACCGCCACCCGCGAGTGCTGGAGCAACGCCCAGATTCCCATAGCGACGCCGGCTGCGAGCAGCAGCGCGAGCAGGATCCACGGCCAGCGGCGCGGCCCGCGCTCGCGCGGCGGCGGAGGCAGCGGCGGCGGAGGCCCGACCGCGGACCACACAGCGGTGTCCTGCCCGCCGTTCGTGCCGGACGCGATGGCCGAGCGCGCCGACTCCAGTGCGGCGATGAACTCGTCAGCGCTCGCGTAGCGCTGCCCGGGCTGCTTCGCCAGCGCCTTCATCACCGCGCCCTCGAGCGCCGGATGTATGTCGCGCCGCAGCGACGCGAGGCGCTGCGGCTGCTCGCTCAGATGCTTGAGCGCGATCGACACCGCGCTGTCGCCCTCGAAGGGAACCTTCCCCGCGAGCAGCTCATAGAGGATCACGCCGATCGAGTAGAGATCGGACGGCGCGGTTACACCGTGGCCCTGGGCCTGCTCCGGCGAGAGGTACTGCGCCGTGCCCATGATCGAGCCGGTCTCGGTCATCTCGGACGCTCCGGCGCGTGCGATGCCGAAGTCCGTGACCTTCACGTTCCCCTGCGGGCCGATCATCACGTTCTGCGGCTTGAAGTCCC
>JAICJR010000013.1 GCA_025928345.1 Thermoleophilaceae bacterium
CGATCATCCAGCTCCTGCTCGGCAACATGGGGCGCCCAGGCGGCGGCATCCTGGCGCTTCGCGGCCACGCGAACATCCAGGGCTCGACGGACATCCCCACGCTTTTCAACATCCTGCCGAGCTACATCCCGATGCCGCACCCGCAGCCGGAGCCCACGCTCGACAAGTTCGTGGAGCTGAACGGCCCGAGCACCGGCGCGTGGGGGAGCCTCAAGTCGTACACGGTCAGCCTGCTGAAGGCCTGGTGGGGAAGCGCCGCCACGGAGGAGAACGACTTCTGCTTCAACTACATCCCGAAGATCGACGGCGACCACTCGAACTACGCCACGATGCTCAGGATGCTCGACGGCGAGATGAAGGGGTTCTTCGTCGTCGGCGAGAACCCGGCCGTGGGATCGGCGAACGGCAAGCTCCAGCGACTCGCGATGGCAAAGCTCGACTGGCTCGTGGTGCGGGACACCAACATGATCGAGACCGCGACCTTCTGGCACGACTCCGACGAGATCGAGACCGGCGAGCTCGTGACGGAGGACATAGGCACCGAGGTGTTCTTCATGCCGGCCGCCGCCCACACCGAGAAGGACGGCACCTTCACGAACACCCAGCGCCTGCTGCAGTGGCACCACAAGGCGGTCGAGCCGCCGGAGGAGTGCCGCTCGGAGCTTCACTTCTTCCACGAGCTGGGGAAGAAGATCCGCGAGAAGCTCGCTGACTCTGAGGACGAGCGCGACCGGCCGATCCTCGACCTCACCTGGGACTACCCGACCGTAGGTGTGCACCAGGAGCCGGACGCCGAGTCGGTGCTCCAGGAGATCAACGGGCGCAACCTCGAGACGGGCGAGTTCATTCCGCAGTACGAGGCGCTGAAGGACGACGGCTCGACGTCCTGCGGGTCCTGGCTCCACACCGGTATCTACAAGGACGGCGTGAACCAGACGGCGCGCAAGAAGCCGCACACCGAGCAGAACTGGGTGGCGCCGGACTGGGCCTGGTCATGGCCGAAAAACGTCCGCATCATGTACAACCGGGCGTCCGCGGGCCCGGACGGCAAGCCGTGGTCCGAGCGCAAGAAGTACGTGTGGTGGGACGAGGAGCAGGGCAAGTGGACGGGCTACGACTCGCCCGACTTCACGCCCGACAAGGAGCCCGACTACAAGCCGCCGCGAGGCGCGAGCGGGACCGAGGCGCTCACCGGGCGCGAGCCGTTCATCGTGCACCCTGACGGGCTGGGCTGGCTCTACTCGCCGGCGGGTCTCGTGGACGGGCCGTTGCCCACGCACTACGAGCCGCAGGAGTCGCCGTTCGAGAACCCGCTCTACGGCCAGCAGCAGAACCCCGCCCGGCAGCGCTACGACCGCGAGGAGAACATCTACAACCCGTTCCTGAGCGAGGTCTTCCCGTACGTTCTCACGAGCTACAGGCTCACCGAGCACCACACCGCGGGCGGCATGTCGCGCACGGTGCGCTACCTCTCGGAGCTCCAGCCCGAGCTGTTCTGCGAGGTGAGCCCGGAGCTGGCGGAGGAGCGCGGGCTGCAGCACGGCGAGTGGGCCACGGTCGTGACCGCGAGGAGCGCGATCGAGGCGCGCGTGATGGTGACCGACCGGATCAAGCCGATCGAGGTGCAGGGCCGCACGCTCCACCAGGTGGGCCTGCCGTACCACTGGGGCAAGCGCGGCGTGGTGACCGGAGACACGGTGAACGACCTCTTCTCGCTCGCGCTCGACCCGAACGTGCACATCCAGGAGGTGAAGGCCGCCACCTGTGACATCCAGCCGGGGCGGAGGCCGCGCGGGAAGGCGCTGCTCGACTACGTGCAGGCCTACAGGGACAGGGCGGGCGCCCATGCCTAGCCACAAGCTGCTCGAGCTCGAGACCCATTCCTGGCCCGGCTCCTACGGCGACTCCGCCGAGCCGCGGATGGGCTTCTTCACGGACACCTCGATCTGCATCGGCTGCAAGGCGTGCGAGGTGGCGTGCAAGGAGTGGAACCACGTGCCCGACTCGCTGCAGGGCTTCAGCGGCAAGTCGTACGACAACACGACGGCGCTCGGTGCGAACGACTGGCGCCACGTGGCCTTCATCGAGCAGCGCAAGCCGCTCGGGGCGGAGGCGGCCGCGGAGGACCTGGTGCAGGCGGCGGAGCGCGCGAGCGCCACGGATGGCTGGGGGCTCCAGACCTATCAGGACGGCGAGGGCGTGCGCTGGCTCATGGCGTCCGACGTGTGCAAGCACTGCACGTCCGCGGCGTGCCTCGACGTGTGTCCCACGGGCGCGCTCTTCCGCACCGAGTTCGGCACCGTGGTGGTGCAGGAGGACATCTGCAACGGCTGCGGCTACTGCGTGCCGGCGTGCCCCTTCGGCGTGATCGACAAGCGCGAGGACGACGGCCGGGTGTGGAAGTGCACCCTCTGCTACGACCGCCTGCGCGAGGACATGGAGCCGGCATGCGCGCAGGCGTGCCCGACGAACTCGATCCAATTCGGCGAGCTGGGCGAACTGCGCGAGCGCGCCGAGAAGCGGCTCGAGCAGATGGCCGCCGCCGGCCAGACCGAGGCGCGGCTGTATGGCGCGGACTCTGAGGACGGGGTGGACGGCTTTGGCGCGTTCTTCCTGCTGCTCGACGAGCCCGAGGTCTACGGCCTGCCGCCGGATCCGGTGGTGACCACGCGGAACGTGGGCCAGGTCTGGGCCGGTGTGTTCGCGGGCGCGGCGGCGCTCGGCGCGGGCATCGCCGCCGCCTTCATCGGGGGTCGCAAGTGACACGCGAAGCCGTGCGGGGCGAGCGCATTCGCGAGCGCTCGATGGTCCCGCGCGCCGAGCCTCAGTCGTACTACGGGCAGCCGGTGCTCAAGGAGCCGGTGTGGACCCCGGAGATCCCCTTCTACTTCTACACGGGCGGGCTCGGCGGCAGCTCGGCAATGCTGGCGCTAGTGGCCGAACTGCGCGGCAACAGCAAGCTCGCGCGCCGCGCCTGGCTCGTCGCGCTCGGTGGCGTGACGGCGAGCCCCGCGCTGCTCATCTCGGACCTGGGCAAGCCGTCGCGCTTCCTCAACATGCTGCGGATGTTCAAGGTCACCTCGCCGATGAGCGTGGGCTCCTGGATCCTCAGCGGGAGCGGAGCCTTCACCGCGATAGCCGTCGGGAGCGAGTTCACCGGGCTCTATCCCGCACTCGGCCGGGCGGCGAAGGTGAATGCCGCGCTGCTCGGCCTGCCGCTCGCCACCTACACGGCGGGGCTCGTGTCGAACACTTCCGTACCCGTCTGGCACAACGCGCGCTTCACGCTGCCGATCGTGTTCGCCGGCAGCTCCGCCGCGAGCTCAGGGGCGGCCGCGGCCGCCCTCACGCCGCTGCGGCACGCCGGGCCGGCCCGTAGGCTCGCCGTGGGTGGAGCGGTCACCTCCGTGGCGGCCGCGTTGACCATGGAGAAGACGCTCGGAGAGATCGGCGAGCCGTACAGCCGCGGCGTGTCCGGGAAGCTCACGCGCCTGGCGGGCGGCCTGAGCCTCGCGGGGGCGGCGCTGATGGCGGCGCGCGGTGGCAGCTCGAGAGGCGCCGCTATCGCGGCCGGCGCCGTGATCACCGCCGGCGTGATCACCGAGCGCTGGGCCGTGTTCCGCGCAGGCTTCCAATCGGCAAACGATCCGAAGTACACGGTGGGTCCGCAGCGGGCGCGAATCGAGCGCGGCGAGACGCGCGGAGCGGCCCGCCGGGCCCAAGCTGGCGCCTGAACACACGCGTTCGCCCCGGTCGGCCTGACAAGTCACGCCTTTTTCGCGTTACAGCGGGGTAATACACGGCTTGAGGAGGCCGAGCTTTTGGCTCAGGAGGCGGGGGCCGTAAGCAGCGGAGACGCTGCCCCGAACACGATCGCGCTCGTACGACGCGCCTACCGCGCGTTCGCCACGAACGACGAGAAGCTCTTGCGCCGGCTATGTCACGAGTCGCTCGAGGTGCGGCCCGTGGACGCTCTCGGCTTCGTGAGCGAGACACTCCACGGCTTCGACGCCGCGCGTGACTGGGTGCGGCGCCGCCGCGCCCTCGGCTACGAGGTGTCGATCTGGATCCGCACGCTCGAGGCGGTGAGCGACGACACCGTGCTCGGCGTCGGCGTGGTGTCCGAGCATGGGCGCACCGGGAACGGCTACGCGGCCACCGTGGCGTGGGTGTGGCACGTGCGCGACGGGCGCATCGACTGCGTCTACGGCTACCCCAGCGAGGCGGCCGCGCGGCGGGGCCTCAACGGCCGGGAGTAGCCGTCCGCCCGCCGACCACTCGCACGTGGCCGCGCCCGCTGGCGGTGGCCGCCGCCGGCGGAATGAGCTCCAGCTCCTCGGCGAGAACGAAGAACGGCCTCGCGTACGGCGAGGCTGAGGTGCGCTCGCGCAACGACTCCCAGTCGATCTGCTCACGCAGGGCGCGCGCGATCTGGATGAGCGACGTGTACGACAGGGAGTGCTCGTCCAGCGCGAGCAGCTTGGTGGTGAGCATGTCCTCGAGAGACATCACAGGCATGCGGATCGCGAGCACGTCGATCTCCTCGGCGCGCCGGATCACGTCGTCCGTCATGGGAAGGCCCTTGGGCATAAAGATCAGGTCCAGCATCACCTCGCCATCCCACGCCTTGTAGAGCCAGCCCTCGGGCGGTCGCTCGCTGCGCATCCCGGTGGCCTCCAGGCATGCCAGTGCCGCCTCCGCATCATCCGGCTTGACCATGATGTCGAGGTCGTGCCGCGGCTCGGGGCCGCCGCGCGCCCAGCTCGCCACGCTGCCGCCCACCACGAAGGGGATGTCTGCGTCGCGCAGCGCGGCCGTGGCCTTCTTCAGCGTCTCGCCCATGGCCTCAAAAGGCTGATCCTGCCCCATGTGCGGTCCATACCCTGGGGCGCGCTTTTCGACTCGGGCGTGCTCGGGTAGGCACTCCCAGATGGAGGTTCGAACGAACGGCGCTCCGGCGGAAGCCCCTGAACAGGCGACCATCCGGATCGCCGCGGCAGGGGACATCCACGTGAGCGACGCCAACGCGGAGGCGACCGAGACGGCGTTCCGGGAGATCGACGGCACGGTTGACCTGATCCTGCTGGCCGGCGACCTCACGACGCTGGGCGAGCGCTCGCAAGCGGAGGTGCTGGCGCGGATCTGCGAGCCGGTGGAGACGCCGATCTTCGCCGTGCTCGGCAACCACGACTGGCACTCCGGCTGCCGCGACGCGCTCGTGGACACGGTTGAGGACGCGGGCGTGCGCGTGCTCGATCCCGGTTGCGCCACCCGCTATGTGAACGGCGTGGAGCTCGGGATCGTCGGTGCGAAGGGCTTCGTGGGCGGCTTCCCGGGGTCGCACCTGCCGGACTTCGGCGAGCCGTCGCTCCGCGAGGTCTACGCGGAGACCGGGGAGGAGGTTGAGGCCCTCGACGAGGGTCTGCGCGCCGTGGCCGCCTGCCCGTTCCGGATCGTCCTTCTGCACTACGCGCCAACGATCGACACGTTGCGCGGGGAGCCCGAGGCGATCTGGTCGTTCCTTGGCACGGACCGCCTGGCCGCACCGATCATCGAGCACCAGCCGGACCTCGTCCTTCACGGGCACGCCCACGCGGGGTCGTTCGAGGGCGATCTGGCCGGCGTCCCGGTGTTCAACGTGTCCGTGCCCGTGATCGGGCGCGACTTCTGGGTGTTCGAGCTGAGCGGCGCCGCGCGGCACCCCGCCGAGATCCACTGACGTCACGAACCTGACGCAGGCGTTTCGCTCCCCGCCCAACCGGGCAGCCGGGCGATATGACCTCCGGTACACGCCTGCTCATCGCCTTCACGCTCGCGGCCGCCATCGTGGTGGGCGCGATCATCTCGCTGGCCACCGGCAGCTGGTGGTTCCTGGCGCTCGCGGTCGCGGTGCACGGGTTCGCCACATTCGTGGTGATGGCGACGATCGGCAACCGCCTGCGCGAGCAGGACAAGCCCGATCCGGTGACCGAAGCGCGCCTGCTCGAGGAGCGCGGAGAAGGCAAGCACCACCACGTGGCGACGTAGCCGTACACTGCCGCGCCGTGCCGAGCGGCGTCATCTTCTTCACGGGATTTCCGGGCTTCATCGGGCGCCGGCTCGTCAGCGAGCTCCTCGCACATGACTCCGAGGCGCGCATCGCCGCTCTCGTCGAGCCGCGCTTCGCCTCGGCCGCCCGCGAGGCTGCGACCGAGATAGCGCCGGACCGGATCGAAATCGTCGAGGGCGACATCGCCGACCGTCGCCTCGGACTGGCGGACGATGTGTACGAGCGCCTGGTTGCCGAGACCATCAGCGCCTACCACCTCGCCGCGATCTACAACCTGGCGGTGCCGCTCGAGATCGCGCAGCGCGTGAACGTGGACGGCACCGGCAACGTGCTCGAGCTGTGCGCTCGCTGCGAGCGGCTCACCAGACTCAACTACGTGAGCACCGCATATGTGGCCGGCGACCGCCACGGCGTGGTGTACGAGCACGAGCTGGCGCTCGGCCAGGGCTTCAAGAACCACTACGAGTCCACGAAGTTCCAGGCCGAGCTCTGGGTGCGGGGGATGATGGACAAGGTGCCCACCACCATCTACCGGCCCGCGATCGTGGTGGGCGACTCGAAGACGGGGGAGACGCAGAAGTTCGACGGGCCGTACTACTTCCTGCGCACGATCGCGCGCTCGGTGCAGCAGCGGATCCCGATCCCGCAGTTCGGCCGCGCGGCGGCGCCGTTCAACTGCGTGCCGCTCGACTTCATCGTGGACGCGATGGTGGCCGTCGCCGACGATCCGGAGGCGCTCGGCAAGACGCTGCACCTCGTGGACCCCGAGCCGGTCACGGCGGCCGAGGTGGCGCGCATCTTCAGCCGTGAGTACGCGCACCGCGATCCGCAGCTGCGGCTGCCGCCGGCACTGGTGGAGAACGCACTGCGGATCAAGGCCGTCCGCGACCTATACGGCGGCGCGCCGCACGAGGCGATCCGCTACCTCAACCACCCGGTGCGCTTCGACACCCGCAACGCCACCGACGTGCTGTCGCGGCACGGGCTGCGCTGTCCGCGGCTCGAGGAATACGCGGGCCCGGTCGTGCAGTTCTTCAAGGCACATGAGCACGATCCCGCGCTGATGCCAGCGTGACGAACGCGATCGCCGTGCCGAGCCATGCCACCACCGCCAGCGGGGTGAATATGTCGAACACGACGCGGCCCGGCGGGACGCTGGCCGTGAGCCAGAGTGCGTGGCTTGCGACGGCGAGCATCCCGAGCGGGAACACGCTGCTCCAGCGGCCGGTTGTGTAGAGCGGCGGGCGTCTGAGGCGCCAGCCCTCGCCGGCCACCAGGATGGGGAGCCAGCACAGCGCCACGATCCAGACCACGAGCGTGAGCACGCGCGCCGCGTCGTGCGGACCCCAATGAAGAGCCGTCACGCCGGCGAGCACGCGGCTGCCGGCAAGCGTGGCGATTGCGAGCGCGCCCATCGCCACCCAGTGCTCGCCCTGCACGTCGTCGATCTCAAGGGAGCCGCGCCGGGCGCGCTCGGTGATCAGCCACATCACGAGCGCATAGAGCGCGAGCCCGAGCAGCCAGCAGGCCGCGCAGAAGGCGAGCAGCGCGTCCGAATGGATCCGGCGCGCGATCGGCTCCCCCGCCACCGCCAGCGAGCTCGTCGCGACCGGAGCGAGGAGCCACGAAGGCCTGACCACGTGATCGTGCATCCGGACCCGCAGCACCTGCCACACGGTGGCGACCCACGCCGCCACCCCCAGGGCCCAGAGCACCACCGACACCGCATGCGACCTGCTGAGCGAAGCCAGCACCTCCGTGGCCGCGACGAACGCAAACAGCTGTACGGCGTCGGCGCGTGAGTCCGGAGTCCAGCGCGACCTCACGTGCAGAGCGACGAGCACGACGTACAGCACTGAGGCCACTCCTGCGACCACCCAGGCGATCGTCCCGAACCCGGCATCCCGCACCGCGAGCCCGACGATCCCCGTCGCCATGACAGCAGTGAAGAACGCAGGCCGGTACACGGAATGCTGATTACCCGCCGGGGCCGTGCGGCCTAATCCTCCGCGGTCTTCTGAAACAGGATGTGGTCCGACCACTCGCCCGCGATCTGCAGGTAGCGCGGCGCCACGCCGATGCGCGTGAAGCCGTTCTTCTCAATCACGCGCTGGGAGGCGACGTTGTGAAGAAGCGTGCCGGCTTCGACGCGGTGCAGCCCGAGCTCACCGAACGCGCGCTCGCACACGAGGCCGAGCGCCGCGGTGGCGCAGCCCTGGCCGTTGTGGTCCTTCGCCACCCAGTAGCCCACGTTGCAGCTCTGGAATGCGCCGCGCACGACGTTCGACAGGTTGATCGCTCCCACCACGTTGCCGCCGGTGAGGATCACGAACGGATATGCGCTGCCGGACGAGCGCCGATCGCTGAGCTGAGCGATGTGCCGGCGCTGCCCCTCGAACGTGTAGAACGCCTCGGGCCGCATCGGCTCGAGTGGCGCGAGGAAGTCGCGGTTCTCGGCGTACAGCTGCGCCAGCGTGCGGGCGTCTGTGACCGCGAGCGGGCGAATGTCCACCGTTGCCATTGGCGGCTCAGCGTCCGAACAGCTTCTGCATCCGCCAGAGCGCGATCGGGTTGCCCCGCGGGCGAAGCTTGCCCTTCAGCATCAGGGCACGCGGGTCGGCGCGGCCGCCCATCACGTCCACCCAGTCCGCGTAGCTGCAGCGGAGCGTCAGATCCGTGTGCGGCGCCTGCCCGCGGGACACGCTCGCGTCGCCGTTCTCGACGCGCAGGTACCACGGCTCCGCGTCGCTGAACTCCCACTGGATCGTCGTGGGCCGCCCGTGCGAGTGGCGCGGGTCCACCGACGTCCGCAGCGAGTCGAACAAGAGCTCGAGCACCTCCGGCTCGCTCGAGGGCCGGCCGTTCTTCTCGCCGAGCACACCGGCCTCCAGCAGCACGAGCGCTCGCCGCACGCGCTCCTCCACCGAGAGGTCAAAACGGATCGGCATGGCGGGCATCTGCTCGAGCGGCATGCCGGCGCTGCGCATCTTCGTCTCCATCGACCTCATGCCCTCGGCGAAGATCTCCTCGATCGTGAAGCCGAACACCTCGCTGTAGCGGCGGTCCCAGTTCGGCGGGACGAACACGGCGGCGGTGTAGGGGAACAGCTCGCGCAGGAGCTCGGCCACCGCGTCGCGGCATTCGGGGTCCTCCTCTACGAGGTCTGAGAGCAGCTTCACGCCGAAGCCGATGTGTCGCTGCTCGTCGAGCGCCACGTTCGCCATGCCGGAGCGGAAGCCGGGCAGGATCTCGCGCTCCTCGAGGTAGCTCTCGATGAAGTGCTGGCCCGGCTGGGCGAGCGAAGCCTCGATCACGATGTGGTAGAGCGCGATGCCCTGCGCGAGCTTGGTGCGCGAGCGGTCGCGGCGCAGCTCGTCGGCCATCCGGTCGAGCCGCGCGAACACCTTCTTGAAGCCCCACGTGAGCTGCGGGCGCGTGGCTTCGAGCGAGCCGGCGTAGCTCTCGCCGTTCTCCACGACCTCGCGCATGAAGCGCCCGAAGAACACTGCGTGGCGCGCCTCGTCCACCTGCTGAGTCGCGAGGAAGTACTTGTGCTCCTCGCGCGGAGCGGCGTCGATGAACGGCGACAGGTTGTCCGCCACCGAGTCCTCGCCGTGAAGGAACATCGCGTAGTTCCAGAGCGCGGCTTGGCGCTCCAGCTCGCTGAAGTCCTCGCGCCACTGCCGGCGGTCCTCGCCGAAGTCGATCTCCGTGGCGCTCCAGTTGCCCTTCTCCCAGCGGCGATACAGGTCGTCGTAGGAGACGCGCTGGAGCATCTGAAGGGGCTGCGCCATCGACGCCGGAGATTACCGGCGTCCCATAGATTGCCGACCTATGCCCACCAACAATGAACCCCTCAGCGGCCGGCGCGCTCTAGTCACAGGTTCGGCCACCGGCATCGGCCGTTCCACGGCCAAGCGGCTCGCCGCCGACGGAGCGTCCGTGATCGTCAACTACGTCGGCCCGCCGGACCAGGCCGAGAGCGCGGTGAAGGAGATCGAGGGCGAAGGCGGCCGCGCGCTCGCCATCGCCGCGGACGTCTCCAACGAGGAACAGGTGCAGGCGATGTTCGCGCAGGCGCTCGAGGAGCTCGGCGGCCCGATCGACCTGCTCGTGAACAACGCCGGTATCGAGAAGCCGTTCAACGTCGTCGACATGCCTCTCGAAGAGTGGAACAAGGTGATCGCGGTGAACCTCACCGGCGCCTTCCTCTGCACGCGCGAGGCGGCTCGCGGGATGACGAAGGCCGGGATCCCGGGCGCGATCATCAACGTGTCGAGCGTGCACGAGGTGATCCCGTGGCGCGAGTTCAGCCACTACTGCGCCTCGAAGGGCGGGATGAAGCTGTTCATGCAGACAGTGGCGCGCGAGCTCGCGCCTCAGGGCATTCGCCTTGTGAACGTCGCGCCGGGCGCAATCCTCACGCCGATCAACCAGGACCTGATCGACGACGCGGAGAAGCGCAAGGCCGTGGAGGACGAGATCCCGCTCGGCCGCACCGGCAAGCCGGAGGAGATAGCGGCGGCGATCGCCTGGCTGGCGAGCCCTGAAGCGGACTACGTCGTGGGCTCGACGCTGTTCGTGGACGGAGGGATGACGCTGTTCCCGAAGTTCATCTGATCCCTCGGACCGGCGTATAACGGAAGGAACTTTCGCCTCGCGGTGGAATCACTCCGCCGTGAGCCGAGCAGGCACCAGTGCGCTGACCCTGAGCGAGGAGATCCGCCAGCGCTTCGACGAGTTCTCGCGTTCGCAGAAGGACGTCGGCCAGTACATCGTCGACCATCTCGACGAGGCCGCCTTCCAGACCGCGGAGGAGCTCGCGCGCCGCGCGTCCACCTCGAGCTCGACCGTGGTGCGCTTCGCGCAGGCGCTCGGATTCGAGGGCTTCCCCGAACTTCAGGCGGCGGCACGTGACGAGTACCGCCGCGGGCGTGAGTCGTCGAACGGCGGAGCGCCTGAGCTCACCACGCAGCCGCTGTTCCCGATCGACCAGACGGACTTCGAAGCCTCCCTGGCCGCCGATCACACCAATCTCGAGGACACCGCGCGCAAGGTCGACCGCGACGAGGTGGCCGCGTCCGTAGAGCTCATCTCACGAGCCGAGCGGATCCTTCTCTGCGGCACAGACCAGATGGCGTTCTTCGCGAGCTACCTCCGCCACCTGCTGATGCTGCTCGACCTGCGCTGCGAGGTCGTGGCCTCGCCGAGTCAGGAGGGCCTGGCGCGCCTCGGCCGCATCGACGAGAACACGCTCGTGATCGGCTTCTCGGCCGGGCGCCCGCACCCGCTCGTGGTGCGCGCGATGAAGCTCGCGCGCCACCGCAAGGCGGACACGATCGCGATCGCCGATGCCACGCTGTCCGAGGTCGCGAAGCTCGCCGACCAGCGCCTCTATTACTCGTCGAACGGCCCCGCGTACGTGCGCTCGCACACCGCGCTGCTGAGCCTCATCCAGTCGCTCGCGTACGCCGTCTACGCGCTCGACGAGTCCGCATACGCGGATCGCATCAAGGCTTTCCGGCTGAAGTAAGTAGGCCGGACGGAAGATCGGGCCGCGAGGCCGCCGGGGAGTCTCAGCGGCCGCTGGCCCGACCGTCACGCGGCCAGCAGGTTCATCTCCACGCCGCTGTCGCGCTCCTCCGCTGGCGCGGGCCAGCCGACGATCGCGAGGCCGCAGCCGCACTCGCACGCCAGCAGCTCGACCTCCTCGAGCGGGCCGTACGCCTCGTAGACGGCCGTGCAGCCGTCGTCCGAGCAGATCAGGATCGCGCGTACCACTCCAAAAGCGTGGGAGGCCGCCCGGACGGAAAAGGCGGACGCCGCTTGCGGTAATTGGCCTTCGCGGACAGAATCCTCTGCGTGAGCCCCGCCGGTGCGAATAGCCCGGCGCCGCAGACCGCCCCACTGGTCGGGAGGTCTCGGGAGCGAAGCGAGATCGACGCGATGCTCGCGGAGGCCCGCGCCGGGAACGGGACCGCGCTGCTGATCCACGGCGAAGCCGGCGTGGGCAAGTCCGTCCTTCTCGAATACGCCCGCGAGGCCGCGAGCGGCATCCGTGTGCTGAGCGCGCTGGGAGTCGAACCCGAGTCGGAGCTCCCGTTCTCGGCGCTCGCCGATCTTCTGCGCGGCGGGGAGGAGGCGATCGAGAGACTGCCCCCAGCGCAGGTGGCCGCGCTGCGCTCGGCGCTCGGGCTCGAGCCTGGCAGCGCCGGTGACCGCTTCGCCGTCTACGCCGCCACGCGCAACGCTCTCGCCGCGATCGCCCGTGACGAGCCGCTGCTCGCGATCGTCGACGACGTGCACTGGCTCGACGCCGCCTCGCGCGAGGCGATCGTGTTCGCTGCCAAGCGCCTCGGCGACGAGCCCGTGGCGATTCTGTTCGCCGCCCGCGACGGCGAGGGCGCGCCCATGACAGGGCTCGGCCTGCAGGAGCTGGCGCTCGAGGGCCTGTCCGCGGAGGAGTCGGAGGAGCTCGTGGCGCGCACGGCTCCCGAGACGACGAAGCGCGTGAGGCGCAATCTGCACGCGGGCACCGGCGGCAATCCGCTCGCGCTTGTGGAGCTCGTGCGGGATCTCGACGACGCGCAGCTCGCGGGCCGGGATCCGCTCCCGGAGCCACTGCCGATCGGCAGGCGCCTCGAGCAGGTGTTCGGCGGCCGCGTGCGCGAGCTGCCCGCCCCCACCCGGCAGGCCCTGCTTGTCGCAGCTGCGAGCGAATCCGGAGCGATGGACATCGTGCTGGAGGCCATGGAGCGGCTCAATATCCCGCGCGCCGCGCTCGACCCGGCGGAGTCCGCGGGCCTCATTGCCGTGAGGGAGGGCAGGCTCGCATGGCGGCATCCGCTGGTGCGCTCGGCGAGCTACCACGGCGCCACAGGGCCCGAACGGCGTGCAACGCATCTGGCTCTCGCCGAGGTGGCAAGGGAGGCCCGGCTCGAGGACAACCGCGCCTGGCATCTGGCCGCTGCGGCCGCGGTGCCGGACGAGGACGTGGCACGGGCGCTCGAGGACGTGGCCGCGCGCGCCCGCGCCCGCGGCGGGCTCGCGGGGGCAATGCGCGCGCTCGCCACTGCGGCCCGGCTCACGCCCGACGACGAGACATGCGCCCGGCGCGGCCTCGCGGCCGCGGAGGTGGCGGTGTCGCTCGGCGAGTCCGAGGAGGCGGTGCTGCTCGTGGCCCATTCACTCGAGAGAACGGAGGACCTCCGCATGCGCGCCCACGGCGAGCGGCTCCGCGCGCGAGTGGACATCCTCCGCGGCGTGCCGTCCGTGGGGCACGAACGGCTGGTGTCGACCGCCGAGGCGATCGCGGACGCCGAGCCCGCCCTCGCGGTGGAGCTCTTCTGCGAGGCGATCGTGGCCAACATGGCCGACGGCAACTCACCGGTGTTCAGAGCGACCGCCGAGCGCGCGATCGAGGTGGCGAAGGACGCGGGACCGGGCGCGGACGCCCTGCCCGGCCTGATGCTCTCGCTCGAGATGCTCGCGAGCGGCGAGGGCGAGCCGGCGGTCGAGCTCTTCGATCGCCACCGCCACGCTGCCGAGAACCCGGAGTTGTGGGAGGCGGCCCCGGAGATAGCCGGCATCACCGCGTTCTGCCTCACCTGGCTCGAGCGCTTCGACGAGTCCGAGCGGCTGCTCACTCGCCTCACCACCTGGGCGCGCGATTCAGGCGCGCTGCGTGCGCTCGCCTTCCCGCTCGCGGTGCTCGGCGACGTTCAGTTCCGCCGCGGCCAGTGGCCCGCCGCCCGCGCGTCCATGCTCGAGGGCGTGCAGATGGCCGAGTACGTCGGCGAGGTGGTCCTGCTCGCCAACAACCTCGCCTACCTGGCTCGGATCGAGGCGTGGCTCGGACGCGAGGAGGAGACCCGAGCGCACGCCGGGCGCGCCCTGGAGATCAGCGAGGGGCTCCGCCTCGGGGCCGTCTCCCCATACGCCTGGCACGCGCTCGGCGCCCTCGAGCTCAGCCTCGGAGAGCCCGAGCGCGCGATCGCCCAGATGGAGAACATCAGGCGGATCGACACGTTCTGGGGCGAACCCGGGCACGTCCTGTGGGAGGCCGACCTCATCGAGGCCTACATCCGCGCGGGCCGCGACAGCGACGCCGAAGAGAGCCTGGCCCGCTACGAGCGCATCGTGGAGCGGACCGGGCGGTGCTACGGGCGCGCGGTCCTCGCTCGCCTGAACGGTCTGCGCGCACCTGCCGGCGAGTTCGACGAGCACTTCGAGTCCGCCCTCAAATGGCACGACGAGGTGGGCATGCCCTTCGCCCGTGCGCGCACGGCCCTGTATTACGGCGAGCGCCTGCGGAGGGCGCGCCGCCGGGCCGACGCTCGCAAGCATCTCGGGGATGCCGCCGCAGCGTTCGAGCGCCTCGGCGCGAAACCGTGGGCGGACCGCGCGCGGCGCGAGCAGGCCGCCGCGGGCGCGCGGCTGAGCGCCGACGCTGCCGCCCCCACCTGGAGCGACCTCACCGATGCCGAGGCGCGCGTGGCCGAGGCCATCCTCTCCGGCGCCACCTATCAGGAGGCGGCGAACAGTCTCTACCTGAGCCCGCGAACGGTGGAATTCCACCTCCGCCACATCTATCGCAAGTTGGGAGTGCGCTCGCGGAGCGAGCTGGCCGCCAGGCTGGGCGGCAGCGCCTGACCCGCGCCGCGTCGTTGGCGCGTTGGCGCCAAGAGGGGTTCGATCGTGCTTGGAGAAAGGAAAACCCGGGCATATCGACGATCTCCCGATGCAGCGACCGCGCTCCAAGACCCTCATCCGCCAGCTGCGGCTCGCCGCGGTGTGCTCGATCGCCTACGGCGGGGCGGCGGCGCTGTTCATGCCGGGCGTGTGGCCGCTGATGCCGTTCCCGGCGGTCGGGCCGGTGCAGATAGCGGCGGTACTCGGGTTCATGTTCGGTCTCATCACGCGCAGAGGCTGGACGCTCGCGCTGCCGCTCACGGTCCTCGTGGCGCTCGACCCGCCGCAGAGCGGCATCGCGGGCGCGTTCATCGCACTGCTCATCATCTGGCCGTTCTCGGCCGCGGGCTCGGTGGTGGGCATCGGGGTCGGCCGCGTGCTTCAACGGCAGATGCTGCGCCGCACCCTCCGCGCCGCGCAGAGGCGCGAGCGCGTGAAGAAGCAGCGCTCCTCCGCGCCCGTGAGCGCACCCGGCGCCGCCAGCCTGTAGCTCATTGCGCCGTTGTATGACGGGACCCGCGGCGAGCCGCGGGATAACATGAGCATGCGATGAGGGAAAGCGGCACATTCCGCGTCAAGTCCGGCCTCGCCGAGATGCTCAAGGGCGGCGTGATCATGGATGTGGTCACCGCCGAGCAGGCGCGCATCGCCGAGTCTGCGGGCGCCGCCGCGGTGATGGCGCTCGAGCGCGTGCCCGCGGACATTCGCGCGGCCGGCGGCGTGGCCCGCATGGCGGATCCGTCGAAGATCGAGGAGATCCAGGAGGCCGTCACGGTCCCGGTGATGGCCAAGGCGCGCATCGGCCACCTCGTCGAGGCGCAGGTGCTCGAGGCGCTCGAGGTCGACTACATCGACGAGTCCGAAGTGCTCACTCCCGCCGACGAGGCCAACCACATCGATAAGTGGAACTTCAAGGTGCCGTTCGTCTGTGGCGCCACCAACCTGGGCGAGGCGCTCCGCCGCATCGCCGAGGGCGCCGCGATGATCCGCACCAAGGGCGAGGCGGGCACCGGCAACGTCGTCGAGGCCGTGCGCCACATGCGCACGATCATGGGCGAGATCCGCCGCCTCAGCTCGATGGACGAGGCCGAGCTCCCCACCGCCGCGAAGAACCTGCAGTCGCCGCTCGAGCTCGTGCGCATGGTCGCCGAGAAGGGTGGGCTGCCGGTGGTGAACTTCTCCGCGGGCGGCATCGCGACCCCGGCCGACGCCGCGCTGATGATGCAGCTCGGCGCCGAGGGCGTGTTCGTCGGCTCCGGCATCTTCAAGGCCGAGGACCCCGAGCGCACGGCCGCCGCGATCGTGGAGGCCACCACCCACTACGACGATCCCGAGCGCGTGGCGAACGCTTCGCGTAATCTCGGCGCCGCGATGAGCGGTATCGAGATCTCAGAGCTCGGCGAGCAGGGCCTGATTCAGCACCGCGGCTGGTAGCGGCGCGTGGTCGTAGGCGTCCTCGCCATCCAGGGCGACTTCGAAGCCCATGCCGGAGTGCTTGTGCGGTTGGGCGCCGAGGCGCGCATCGTGCGCACGCCGGCCGACCTCGAAGGGCTCGACGCTCTCGTCATCCCTGGCGGCGAGTCCACCACGATGACGCTCGGCATCGAGCGCGAGGGCCTCGCGGAGCCGCTCCGCGAGCTCGTGAGCTCCGGCGTGCCGACGCTCGGCACCTGCGCGGGCATGATCATGCTCGACCGTGACCACCTCGGGCTGCTCGACGTGAGCGCCCGCCGCAACGCCTTCGGGCGCCAGGTGCAGAGCTTCGAGGCGGATCTCGATCTGAACCGCCTCGGGCGCGATGGGCCGCTCCGTGCGGTATTCATCCGTGCACCCTGGGTAGACGATTACGGGGAGGACGTCGAGGTGCTTGCTGAGATCGAAGGACATCCCGTGGCTGTGCGGCAGGGCAACATCCTTGCCGTCGCATTCCATCCCGAGCTCACTGACGATGGGCGCGTGCATGCCTGGCTCGTGGACCAGGTGAGGCAGCACGCATGAAAGACCAGCGCGCGGAAGCGCTCGCGCAAATCCTCGTCCGCTACTCGACGAAGGTGAAGAAGGGCGAGACGGTGGCCGTGCAAGGCTCCTCGACAGCCGAGCCGCTCGTGCAGGCGGTGTACGAGGAGGTGTTGCGCGCCGGCGGGCTGCCGGTCGTGCAGCTCTCGCCCGAGGGCGCGGCCGCAGCGTTCTACGAGCTCGCGAGCGACGAGCAGCTCGAGTGGATCCCGCCCACGTCCGCGTGGGCGATCGAGGAAGCTGACGTGCGCATCGCCATCCTCGGCGACGCGAACACGCGCGACCTCTCGCAGGTCGACCCGAAGAAGCAGGCCAAGGCGCAGAAGGCGCGCAAGGGGCTGATGGAGACGTCGATGAAGCGGAGCGCCTCAGGCGAGGGCCGCTGGGCGCTCACGCTCTTCCCCACGCACGCGTACGCGAGCGAGGCCGGCATGTCGCTCGCCGCCTACGAGGACTTCTACTACGGCGCCTGTCTCTGCACAGATCCTGAGCCGCTCACGGCGTGGCAGCGCCAGTCGGACCTCGTCCGCCGGCTCGCCGACTGGATCGCGGGCAAGGAGGAGGTTCACATCCAGGCGCCTGGCACCGACATCAAGCTCGGCGTTGCGGGCCGCACGTGGATCCCGTGCGTGGGCGATCGCAACATGCCGGACGGCGAGTTCTTCACCGGCCCCGTGGAGGACGCGGTGGATGGTGAGATCAGCTTCTCGTTCCCGGCCGTCTACGGCGGGCGCGAGGTGTCCGGCGTGAAGCTGCGCTTCGAGAGCGGCAAGGTGGTGGACGCGAGCGCCGAGCGCGGTGAGCCGTTCCTCCACGAGATGCTCGACACCGACGCCGGCGCCCGCACGCTCGGCGAGCTCGGCATCGGCACGAACTACGGCATCACCACCGGCACGCGCGAGATCCTCCTCGACGAGAAGATCGGCGGCACCGTTCACATGGCGATCGGCATGGCCTATCCCGAGTCGGGCGGCACAAACTCATCGGCCGTGCACTGGGACATGGTTTGTGACTTGCGGCAGGGTGGTTCGATCACTGTCGATGGAGAAGAGCTCCAGCGTGATGGCGAGTTTCTAGTGGGTAGTGCGTAGTGCGTAGTTCTCACTTTGAGACTGCTGCTCTGTATTGACCGAAGTCGGGCTGGCGTTTTTCTGCGAAGGCCGTTACGCCCTCCTTCGCCTCGTCGCTTTCCAGGAATGCATTGAGGCCTGAAAAGGCGACTGCTCCCAGGCCGGCCAGGTGCTCGGTGTCGGCGTTGAACGACTGCTTCTGGAAGCGCAGCGCGGTGGGGGAGAGCGTGAGGATCTCGTCGGCCCAGCGCCTCACCTCGTCGTGCAGCTCGGCCGCCGGCACGACCTTGTTCACGAGACCCCAGCGCTCGGCCGTCTCGGCGTCGTAGCGGCGGCAGAGGAACCAGATCTCGCGGGCGCGCTTCTCGCCAACCACGCGCGCGAGGTAACCGGTGCCGAAACCGGCGTCGAACGAGCCCACGCGCGGGCCGTTCTGCCCGAAGATCGCGGTGTCCGCGGCGATCGTGAGGTCGCAGAGCACGTGGAGCACGTGGCCGCCGCCGATCGCGTAGCCGTTCACCGCGGCGATCACCGGCTTCGGGATCTCGCGCACCATCCGGTGCATGCGCTCGACCTCGAACAACCCGGACACCGACGGGCCGTAGTCGCCGGTCTCGGCGCGCTGCTTCTGGTCGCCGCCGGTGCAGAACGCGCGGTCGCCGGCGCCGGTGATGCACACGACGCCCACCTCCGGGTCCGCCCACGCGCTCGTCAGGCAGTGGATGATCTCGTCCACCGTGCGCGCGCGGAACGCGTTCATGCGGTCGGGGCGGTCGATCGTTATCCACGCGAGGCCGTTCTCCACGTCGTAGCGCACGTCCGTCATTTCTTCCATGTCACTCCTCTCGCTCAGTTGGGGCGGGCGGCTACGCTACCCGCGCTCGTGGGTCAGCCGAAGTCAGACAGGGTCGCGTTCGTCACCGGAGCCGGGCAGGGGATCGGCCGGGCGATCGCGCTCGCCCTCGCCGACGACGGGCGGCGCGTGGTGGCGGGCGATCTGCGCGCCGACGCCGCCGAGGCCACCGCGTCCGAGGTCGGCGGCCTCGCCGTGACCGTTGACGTGACCGACGGCGCGTCCGTGGCGGCCGCCGTGGAGCGGGCGGAGGCCGAGCTCGGCCCGGTAGAGGTCCTCGTGAACAACGCCGGCTGGGACGAGCTGCGCGCGTTCGTGGACACCGACGAGGCGTTCTGGGACCGCGTGATCGACGTGAACTTCAAGGGCTGCCTGCGCATGACGCATGCGCTACTGCCGGGCATGATCGAGCGCGGCTTCGGGCGCATGGTCAACATCGGCTCAGACGCCGGCCGCGTGGGCTCGTCGCACGAGTCGGTGTACTCGGGCGCGAAGGGCGGCGTGATCGCCTTCACCAAGACCGTCGCGCGCGAGGCCGCGCGCGCCGGCGTGACCGCGAACGTGGTGTGTCCAGGTCCCACGCGCACGCCGCTGCTCGAGGGCATGGCCCAGATTAGCGGAGAGAAGCTGGTGGCCTCGCTCGAGCGGGCGGTGCCGATGCGCCGGCTCGGCGAGCCGGAGGACGTGGCCGCGGCGGTGGCGTTCCTCGCGAGCGAGCGTGCCGGCTACATCACGGGCCAGACGCTGTCGGTCAGCGGCGGCCTGACGATGGCGTAATGCCGCTCCAACGCCGGTGCGCCCACTTGCGCACAGCGCCCTGACCTTTCGTCCGCGCGTGCGTTGAAAAGGGTGATACCTCGACAGGGAGGCCCTTTTACTCATGAAAATCAATCGCACGATCGCTGCCGGGGCGGCAGCGCTGACACTGAGCCTCGTCCCGGCGCTGGCGCTCGCCAATACCGGCAACGGCAACGGTCCGCCCCCGTGGGCGCATAACAACCAGGGCACGACCGGCACGACCGGCACGACCGGTCCCACGGGCACAACCGGCCCCCAGGGCCACGCCTGGGGCTTTTTCTGCCAGGGCGAGAGCAAGAAGCACGTGGCCGGCACTCCAGGCACGCCGTTCAGCAAGTGCGTGCATGACATGAAGGCGCTCGCGAGTGGCTCGGCCACGAACCCCGCGAAGGCGTGCAAGAACGAGAGCAAGAAGCACGTGAAGGGGCAGAAGGGCACGCCCTTCAGCGTCTGCGTGTCCGGCGGCAAGAAGCTGCTGAAGAGCCAGAGCTAGGAGCTAGCGCAGCCGGAAGCTCGTCAGGTTCCGCCCCGGACGGAGCCTCTCGGTTAGACCGGTCGAGTCGATGGCGCGTGAGCGGACGTTCCAGGTGCCCCGCGGGAGAAGGTGGGGCACCCGGAGCGTCCACCTCAGGCTGTCCGTCACGCGCGCCCTGAGGTAGAAGGGGCGCCCGCAGGAGCGGCGCACCAGGTGCGACCCGCGCGCGAGCCACAGGCACCTGCCGTGGCCGATCGAGCGCGACGCGGCCACGAGCACCTGAGCCACGGGGCCGTTGTCCTGCACGGTCCCGGCGATCAGGTGCACCTTGCGTCGCAGGTTCACCCCGAACGGCTCGCCGATCAGCGAGCTGGGTCGCAGGTTGATCCCGGTGGTGACCTCGGTGAGCGCGCCGGTCGAGAGGTCGCGCCGGTAGATGCGCGGCTGCGTGCTGGGCGTCTCCTCCGGCACGACACCGGTCGCCTGTGATGAGAACGCCACGTAGCGCCCGTCCGCGCTGATCGCCCCCTGGGTGCTCGGGCCCGCAAGCGGCGTGCCGTCGGGATGCGTGGACACCATCGTCGTCACGCCGGTGGTGAGGTTGCGAGCGAACACGTCGGCGGTGCCGTTGGTGTCGCCCAGGACGAGGTTGGACGCGTTCGAGGTGAACACCGCGACGTTGCCGTCGGCGGAGATCGAGTCGGCGGTGGAGTCGCCGCTCGCGCCGGAGCCGTCCCTGCCCTGGCTCACGAGCGTCACCGCCCCGGTGACCATGTCCTTGCGGAACACGTCGACCGTACGGCCGTTGAGCCCGCCGCCGAGCAGATCGGTCGCGTCAGAGTCGAACAGCACGAAGCGGCCGTCGGCAGAGATCTTCGGGTTCATGCCGCTGCCGTCCGAGCCGAGCGCGCCGGGCGGCACGTCCACGAGCCTGGTCTCCCCGGTCACGATGTCGTGCCAATAGATTCCCGCCCGAGTACCGTCTCCGGGCACCAGCCCGCCCGCGTCGCTCGTGAAGGCGACGTAGCGGCCGTCCGCCGAGAGCGACGGCTCAGCCGAGCTGCCCACCGTGTTCACACTGTCGGTCAGCGGCACCGACACGCGCACGACGTTGCCGGTGAGCATGTCGCACTCGTAGACGTCCGGCTGAAGGTCGTTGTCCGACCCGGCGAGATCGGTGGCGCGCGAGCTGTAAGCCACGAAGCGGCCATCGGCGCTGACCACGGGATCGCCCGAGTCCGCGTTGCCGGCCCGGCACGCGCGCACGTGCGTGCCCGTCAGCAGGTCCTCCCGGAAGATCGCGTATGCCGGCACATGTCCGTTGAGGTCGGAGGTGTTGCTGGCGAAGACGAGGAAGCGCCCGTCGCCGCTCAGGGCGCCCGCCGGCCCGTTCCGCAGCCGCGCGCCGCGCGCCGCCGGCCTGCCGGACCGCCGCGCATCGCCCGCACGTGTGGTGCCGGTGGCGAGATCGCGCACGAACGGATCGGTGCGAGCCCCGTTCGTGTCACCGGTAATGAGGTTCGAGGCATCGGATGAGAACGCAACCTTCGAACCGTCGCCCGAAATGGAGGGGGCCGTGGACCCACCATCGGCGGAAGTGGGAGAGACGGGCGGCGACTGGGCCGGCCCGGACTTGCGCTGGACGGTGGACCCGGCCGCGAGCACCGCAGCGGGCAACAAGTTCGCAACACCGGGAGGCCAGATCTCGGACGAGGGTCTGAAGAAATGGCCGAAGTCGGCCTGGTGGAACTGGCTCGTGAACGCCTCACAGCGGCGGTAGACGGCGCGCCGCGCCGGGTTGATCGCGACCACATCGAAGCCGCGCCCGCAGTCGACGTACGCGCGGCCGTTCGGATCGGTCGTGTCCCCGCCGAGCAGGTTGATGATGTCGTTGCCCGCGCCGGCGCGGATCGTGTCGCCATCGTAGGCACCCTCGATCAGGTCGTCGCCCGGACCGCCCACCATCAGGTCCTGGCCCGAGCCGCCCTGCAGCTCGTCGTTGCCGGGCGGGCCCGCGTTCAGCGAGCGCGCGTCGCCGTAGAGGCGGTCATTCCCAGAGCGTCCGGCCAGGCGGTCGCTGCCGGAGCCGCCCATCAGCAGGTCGTCGCCGGGTGTCGAGCCGTCGCCCTCGAGCTCGTCGTTGCCTCCGCCGCCGAAGAGCCGGTCGTTGCCGCCCTTGCCCTCGATGAAGTCGTTGCCGCCGCCGCCCGCGATCGTGTCGTTCCCGCTATGGCCGAGGAGCTGGTGGAGCGGGAAGCCGGCTGTGGGGTCGGCGTTGATGATGTGCTCGCAGCCCGCGGAGGGCGGGATCGAGCCGTCGGCGCGGCCCGTCGACAGGTGGTCCGGCGACGAGTGCCGCACGCGGTAGACGGTGTCGTTGCCGGGCCCGCAGTCGAAGGTGTCGCGGTTGGGGCCGCCGTAGAGCACGTCGTCGCCTGGGCCGCCGTAGAGGTGATCGCTCCCCGAGCCGCCGATGAGCACGTCACTGCCGGTGCCGCCGAAGAGGTTGTCCCCTCCGCGTCCGCCGGCAACGATGTCGTTCCCCGGCCCGCCGTAGAGATGTTCCCGGACCCCGAAGCGCAGCTCGCGCAGGGTGTCGTCGCCGAGCCCGCCGTAGAGGGTGTCCGAGTCGTCGCCGCCGTCGAGGTAGTCGGCGCCGCGCTCGCCAAGCAGCTCGTCGTTGCCGGGACCACCCACGAGCGTGTCGCCGAACTCGGAGCCCACCACGGTGTCGTGGCCGTTCTCGCCAAAGAAGGCGATCGGGCCTGGGCTGCCCGAGAACACGGCGTCGTCGCCCTCATCGGTGCCGCAGGTGGGGCCGCCGGGCGTGCTCGGAACGTCGCTCGACAGCTCCACGCCGCAGGCCGACTGGTAGCCGGTCGAGGCGCTCGCCGTGGCGGGCGCGATAGCCGCCGCGAGCAGCGAAATCAGCACTAGGTGGCGCACCTGCACTCGAACCCACTATGTCGTGCCGAGGATCGGTGCTCGTAAACTCCTGTTCGTGGCAGGACATTCGAAATGGGCGCAGATCAAGCGCAAGAAGGGCGCCACCGACGCGAAGCGGGGCAACCTCTTCACCAAGCTCGCGCGGGCGATCCAGGTGGCCGCGCGCGAGGGTGGGGGCGACCCAGCGGGCAACGCCGCGCTCGCCAACGCGATCCAGAAGGCCAAGGACGCGCGCATGCCCAAGGACAACATCGAGCGCGCGATCGCGAAGGGCACGGGCGCCGACTCGAGCGGCGACTCCATCGAGGAGGTGCTCTACGAGGGCTACGGCCCAGGCGGGGTCGCGATCCTCGTCGAGGCGCTCACGGACAACCGCAACCGCACCGGCTCCGAGGTGCGCCATGCCTTCTCCAAGCACGGCGGCTCGCTAGGCGAGCCGGGCTCGGTGGCGTGGAACTTCGAGAAGAAGGGCGTGCTCGTGGTGGACGCCGACCAGTACACCGAGGACGACCTCATGCCCGCGATCGACGCGGGCGCCGAGGACGTGGCGATCGATGAGAACGTGTACGAGGTGATCGCGGAGCCGACCGACTTCACAGCGGTGCGCGAGGCACTCGAGCAGGCCGGTGTGGAGATCCAGAGCGCCGACCTGACGATGCGCGCCACCAACCGCGTTCCCGTGGACGAGGAGCAGGTGGGCACGCTGATGCGCCTGATCGAGCTCCTCGAGGACCACGACGACGTGAACGCCGTGCATGCCAACTTCGACGTGGACGCGGCGGTGCTGGAGCGGGTGCTGGCCTAGCGGCCGCATGGGCGTGATCAGGAGGCTGCTCGGCCGGCGGGGAGACGAGCCGCCCGCCCCGGCGGCGGAACGCGGGCAGGAGGTGACCGTCTGGATCCGCGGCCTCGGGCGGACAGGCGGAGGCGTCGTGGTGGTCACGGGCCAGACCGCAGAGATCGCGCTTGCGGTCGATCCCCGCTTCGGCGACGACACGGTCGACACCGTGGACGCCATGGTGGAGCACACCACGCCGCGCGGCCTCCACCGCCAGGCGGGCAGCGTCTGGTTCGGCGCGAGCAACCACGTGAGCTTCACGCCCTCGGAGGAGGCGTCGCTCGTGCAGCGCCGCGAGTTCGTGCGCCTACCGCTCCACCTCGAGATCCGCGCGACGGTGCAGGGCGAGTCTTCTGAGCGCGAGCTGATGGCCATCGACCTGAGCGCGAGCGGCCTGCTCCTCGGCCGGTCGCCCGGCGCCGACCTCGACGAGGGCGGCACCGTCTGGCTCTCGATCCCGCTCGACGACGGCATGCCGCCGATCACTCCACGCGGAGCCGTAGTACGCGGGGCAGAGGAGGGCACACACGGCGTCCGCTTCGACTACATCGCCGACAGCGACCAGGAGCGGTTGGCGCGCTTCGTGATGCGCGAGCAGCTGCGCCTGCGGCGAGAGGGGAAGCTGTGAGGCTGGGCTCCCGTTACGTGCGACTCGTGGTCAGCGTCGAGAGCTGCTCGGTGTCGTAGCGCTTGCGTAGGGCCGCGATGGCCTCGCCGTCAGGCGGTCCACCCACCGCGAGGATCTCGGCCAGCTCATCGAAGTAGCGGTCGTGGGTGGGCGGAGATGTGATCAGCAGGAACTTCGCCGGCGCCTCGGTGCGGTTGGCGAAGGCATGCGGCACGCGAGGAGGAACGAAGAGGGTCACGCCGGGGCCCGCGTTGAACAGCGCCTCACCCGCACGGAACTCGAGCTCGCCCTCAAGGATGTACCAGGACTCCTCGAGGCGCTCGTGCACATGGAGGCCGGTGTCGAAGCCGGGAGCCGCAACCCACTCCTGGAAGCTCGCACCGCGGGCGTCCGAGCTCTCGACCTTGAATCCGACGGTCGTGCCGCGCAGCGACACCGAACGCCCCTCGCCCGCCTCCAGGAACACGGCTGCCTGCTCGCCCATCGAAAACCTCCAAGTCCGTTACCGGTTGATATAGTAACCTGGGTGGAGGGCGAGGTCAACGGCAGCATTGCGACGAACGAGCAGCGGGCATTCATGGCCATCTCGGGCCACCGGGCGCTGGACCTGCTCGCAACGCTGCGCGACCGCCACGGCAACCCGGCCGAGTGCCTCTGCCGACCTGCCGACCTCGATCGCTGGCTGGGCGCGATGGACCTCGCGTTGCCGGTGGCCGCTGTAGAAGCCGACGTGCGGGCGGCGCGGCGCCTCCGCGAGACCATCAACGACTTGACGCGGGCGCTGCTCGCCGGGCAGACGCCGGATGCCGGCGCCATTCGTCACCTCAACGATTGGGCGCGGAAGCCTGCGATCGCCCCACAAAGCGACACCCACCTCGGACTTCAGTGGACCGCCGACGCTCCAGTGAACGGAGCCCTGGCGCTGATCGCCCGCGAGGCGATCGAGCTGCTCACCGGCCCGGACCGTGCGCTCATTCGCGAGTGCGCCGCGGCGCCGGCCTGCTCGCGCGTGTATCTCGACCGGTCGCGTTCCGGGCGCCGGCGCTGGTGTCACATGGACTGGTGCGGCAGCCGCGCGAAGATGGCGAGCTACCGGCAGCGGCGCAGCGAGGCTGACCCGGCGCGCTAGCGGTTATTCCAGCGCCGCTTCCAGTCGCGGCCGGCTCGGCGTGTGCGCCGCACGATCGTGGCCTGGTCCCAGCGCTGCTTGAGCGTCGACTGCGGCGGCGCGAGCGCCGCCACCTCTTCAGCCGTGATCGTCAGCGTGACCCCCCGCTCGGCGATGCGGGCCACCTCGGGCGCGTCGACGAAGCGCATCCCCGCCTTCGTCTCCACCACGAGCCCGTCGAAGATGTTCTCGCGCGCGTTGTCGAGCACCCGCCGCACCCTGCCCACCTCGGCGCCGTCCGACGCCCGCACCGGAGTCCCGCGCGGGAGTGCCTTGTACGAGATCGCGTGGCCATCGTCGAATTCCACGGAGCAAAAAATTAGCCGGAGAAGCGGCCGCCGACGCGAAGGCGTCCGCTCCCGAACGCAGAATCACCCCCATGGTGATCGTCCTCGGCATCGACCCCGGCACCGCCCACACCGGCTACGGCGTGGTGCTCGCGTGCGGCGGCGCGCTCGCGGCGCTCGACGGCGGTGTGCTGCGCACGGGCGCACACGAGACCCTCGAGCAGCGCCTCGCACACATCCACGAGCAGGTTTCAGGCCTCATCGAGGAGCACCAGCCCGAGGCGATGGCGGTCGAGGACCTCTTCTTCGGCCAGAACGCGCGCAGCGCCTTCGCCGTCGGCCAGGCGAGGGGCGTCACACTGCTCGCGGCGGGCCAGGCGGGCGTGCCCTGCTTCTCCTACACGCCGCAGGCCGTCAAGCAGGCGGTGTGCGGCAGCGGGCGGGCCGACAAGGGTCAGGTGCAGCGGATGGTCGGCGCGCTGCTCAAGCTGCCTGCGCCGCCAGAGCCCGACCACGCGGCGGACGCGCTCGCGGTTGCCATCTGCCATGCCAACGGCGCGCGCATGAAGGCGGCGATCGCATGATCGCGTCGGTGCGAGGCACGGTGACGGTGCGGCGCCCGGACCACGTGGTGATCGAGTGCGGCGGCGTGGGCTATAGGCTCGCGGTCTCGGCCGAGACGCTCAAGGCCGTCCCGGCCACGGGCAAGGAGACGCTGCTCCAGTCGCACCTCGTCATGCGCGACGACGGCATCAACCTCTACGGCTTCGCCAGCGAGGAGGAGCGAGAGCTGTTCCTGCTCCTGATCGGCGTGCAGGGAGTGGGGCCGAAGGTGGCGCTCGCCGTGCTCTCGGGCGGAACCACGCGCGAGCTCCTGCGCGCGATCGGCGCCGGCGACGGCGCCCGCTTCCAGGCGGTGCCCGGGATCGGCAAGCGCACGGCTGACCGGATCATCGTCGAGCTGCGCGAAAAGGTGGCCGGCGAGACGGGCGTGGTGGACGAGATCGTGATCACGAAGACCGACGACCCGCGCACGCTCGCGAGGCAGGGTCTCGTGGGGCTTGGCTTCAGCATGCAAGAGGCGGACGAGCTGCTCGCCGAGGCCGCGGGCGAGACGCCCGAGGAGCTGATCGGCGAGGCGCTGAGGGCATCGCGATGACCCCCGAGCACGGCGGCATCCGCACACCCGGCGTCGAGCGCATCCAGGCGGCGCCGGCCTTCGGGGCCGACGAGGAGCTCGACCGCTCGCTCAGGCCACGCAGGCTCGCGGACTTCGTCGGCCAGCAGGCGGTGAAGGACCAACTCACCGTGTTCATCGAGGCCGCCAAGCAGCGCGGCGAGGCGCTCGACCACGTGCTGCTGGCGGGCCCGCCCGGCCTCGGCAAGACGTCGCTCGCCCAGATCGTGGCGGCGGAGCTGGCCGTTCCGTTCGTGCAGACGGCGGGCCCGGCGCTCGAGCGGAAGGGCGACGTCGCGGCGTTCCTCACGGCGCTCGAGCCCGGATCGGTGTTCTTCGTCGACGAGATCCACCGCCTCCCGCGCGCGCTCGAGGAGACGTTCTATCCCGCGATGGAGGACCGGCGGCTGCCGATCACGGTCGGCCAGGGCGCCGGCGCACGCGTGGTCACGCTCGACCTGCCCCCCTTCACCCTCATCGGGGCTACTACGCGTGCGGGATTGCTCACCACGCCGTTGCGTGATCGCTTCGGCGTCACCCACCGGCTCGATCTGTACGAGCCGGAAGACCTCGCGAGGATCGTGCGCCGCTCGGCCGGCATCCTCGACGTGGACATCGACGACGCCGGCGCGGTCGCGATCGCCTCCCGCTCGCGCGGCACGCCGCGCGTGGCCAACCGCCTGCTCAAGCGCGTGCGCGACTACGCCGAGGTGCGCGGCGCCGGCCACATCGACCGTGACATCGCGGAGGAGGCGCTCGACCTCCTAGAGGTCGACCACGCTGGGCTCGACCGCCTCGACCGCGACATCCTGCGCACCATCGTCGAGAAGTTCGAGGGCGGCCCGGTCGGCCTCTCCACGCTGGCCGTGGCCGTGGGCGAGGAGGCCGACACGATCGAGGACGTGTACGAGCCCTATCTGCTCCAACAGGGGTTCATCAAGCGCACGCCGCGCGGGCGGGTGGCCACGGCGGCGGCGTTCGAGCACCTGGGCGTCAAGCGCCCAGAGCACCACGCGGCTAGCCTCTTCTAATCAGATGGCCGAGGACTGGCGCGTAAAGGTCGAATTCCCGCATGAGGAGCACGGGCACCGGCTGTCCGGCTTCCTGCGCGACCACCCCGAGCTCGAGGGAGACCTCGCGGAGCGGCTGCGCGGCCGCGTGGTCGTGAGCCAGGACGGCCCGGTCCTGTTCCTCTACGCCGACACGCGCGACCAGGCGGAGGCCGCGATCCAGGTGGTGCGTTCGTTCCTCAAGGAGTACGACCAGCAGGCGGAGATCGACCTCCGGCGGTGGCATGCCGTCGAGGAGCGCTGGGAGGACCCGTCGGTGCCGCTTCCGGATACCCCGGAGGAGGTACGCGAGGAGCGCGAGAAGCTCACGGAGACCGAGCGGGAGGAGTCGAAGGAGGACCGCATGGACGAGTGGGAGGTGCAGGTCGTGCTGCCCGACCACTCCTCCACGAAAAAGCTCGGCGACAAGCTCGAGGCGGAGGGCATGAAGCCGCTCAGGCGCTGGCGCTTCCTGGTGATCCCGGTGCCCAGCGAGGACGACGGGAACGCCCTCGCGGACCGGCTCCGGCAGGAGGCGCCCTCCGATGCGAAGGTTGCCGTCGAGGCCTCCTACGGCCAGGTGGTGGCCGACAACCCCCGGCTCAGCGCATTTTCGATCTTCGGCGGGCTCGGGGGCTAACAGCTCGTTAAAGCTAAGCTGGATTGTCCGCCTGGCGCGCGGGAGCGCCTACTCTTCGACTAGACCACATGCCTCATTTCATCTGTCCCAACTGCGGGAACCGCACGCTCTCGGGGGAGCGCACCGCAGGATTCACAACTCGCGCGAAGGGCTGCTCCAAGTGCGGCTTCGGCTTTCTCTTCGAGCTGCTCGACGACTACTACCCCGCGCCCAACGCGGCCTTCGTGATCTGCGATCAGGACGCAAAGGTGATCGGCTTCGGCCGCGGTGTGCGCGAGCTCACCGGCCTGGGTGAGACCGACGCGCTCGGCCAGCCTGTTCGCGACGTGCTCGGCCTCACCTTCCAGAACGGCGACGACCACATCGGCACGGCGCTGGAGTGGGGCGTGCGGGTGCTCGACAAGCCCGTGACCGTGCATGCCGAGGGCGATCGGCCCGAGCCGGCCACCGCGGACATCTTCCCTGCCTACGACGAGGACGGCGGGCTCTTGCTCGTCCTCACCCCGAAGTCCTGACGAGATGACGAGCGCCAGGCGCAACCTCTTCGTGCTGCTCCTCGTGATGGGACTGGCGGCCATCTCCTTCATCGTCATCTTCACCAAGCCCACGCGGCTCGGCCTCGACCTGAAGGGCGGCGTCCAGCTCATCTACCAGGGCGAGCCGACGCCGCAGGTACCGAAGGTCACGCCGGAGGCGATCGACAACGCGATCTCCACGATCCGCAAGCGCACCGACGCCCTGGGGGTCTCCGAGCCGGAGATCCAGCGCTCCGCCGACAACCAGATCTCGATCGGCATGCCGGACGTGAAGAACGTCGCGCGCGCGGAGCAGCAGGTGGGCAGCACGGCGCAGCTCCAGTTCTACGACTGGGAGCCCAACATCTACTCCGGGCCGAACAAGCTGGTGGACCCGAACACCGCGGCCGGCGACAACGCGCCGAACAGCCCGATCTTCAGCCTCTACGACGCCGTGGTGCGCGGCTCGCAGTCGAAGCCCCGCGCGGAGCCGACGGACGTTCCCGCCGGCGGTGCCGACCCTGCCGTGGTGAGGCAGTTCGGCGGCAACCAGCAGAAGATCGAGCAGTACTACGACAACAAGAACGACACCTCGGGCGACAAGTACTACCTGTTCGGGCCGGCGGCCGGAAAGGGACAGAAGCCGCGTCCGCTCGAGGGTGGTCAGCCCGCGTCGAGCTGCCAGGAGCTGCTGTCGGACTACTCGAACAAGATCAATCGGACGGGGCCGAAGCCCGCGCCGCGGCCGGTGATCAAGAACACCCAGTGCCGCGCGCAGCTGCAGGCGCTCGGCGTGGACGGCCCGCCGCAGGGCAGCCAGATCCTGAAGGTGCCGAAGGGCGTCGTGATCATCGGCGCGCAGTCCACCAACGGCGCGAAGCCCGGCACGCCGCCGCCGGGCTACTTCGTGCTCGAGGACGACTCGGCGCTGTCGGGCTCGGACATCCGGAACCCCAAGCAGCAGACCGACCAGTCCGGCGCGCCCAACGTCACGTTCTCGTTCAGCAACTTCGGCCGCAAGCAGTTTGCCGCCACCACCAAGCGGATTGCCGACCGCGGCGCCTCGCAGCTGCTTGCGCCGGGCACGCCGCCGGCGAACGCTGACCAGCGCTTCGCGATCACGCTCGACAACCAGATCGTGTCGCTCGCCACGGTGGACTTCCGCGACAACCCGGATGGCATCGACGGCCGCACGGGCGCCGAGATCGACCACATCGGCTCGATCCAGGAGGCGAACGATCTCGCGCAGAACCTGCGCATCGGCGCGCTGCCGATCAACCTCAAGCTGATCTCGAAGACGCAGGTGTCCTCGACGCTCGGCAAGCAGGCGCTCCATCAGGGCCTCATCGCCGGCGCCGTGGGCCTCGCGCTCACGCTGCTCTTCCTGCTCAGCTTCTACCGCGTGCTGGGCCTCGTGGCCGCGTTGGCGCTCGTGGTCTACGCGATCCTGCTCTACGCGCTCATCAAGCTCATCCCGATCACGCTCACGCTGCCTGGCATCGCGGGCATGGTCCTCACGCTCGGCGTGGCGGCGGACGCCAACATCGTCATCTTCGAGCGAATAAAGGAAGAGATACGCGGCGGCGCGTCGATCCCGCGCGCCATCTCGCAGGGCTACGGCAAGGCCCTCAAGGCGATCATCGACGCGAACGTCGTCACGATCGGCGTCGCGTTCATCCTCTTCATGCTCGCCACGAGCTCGGTGAAGGGCTTCGCGTTCACGCTGCTCGTCGGCACGCTCGTGTCGCTGTTCACGGCGGTGCTGTTCACCTCGGCGCTGCTCGGGTCGCTGTCGCGCACGCGGCTGTTGCGCAACAAGCACGTGCTGGCGGCCGGCAAGGAGCGCATCCGCTGGCACTTCGACTTCATGGGCAAGTCGAAGTGGTTCTTCGCCATGTCGGGCGCGATCATCTGCGCGGGCGCTCTCGCGATCGCGGGGCTGGGCGTGAACTTCGGCATCGACTTCGAGTCCGGCACGCGCATCACCACGCCCGTGGAGAAGACGGCAAGCGTGCAGGACGTGCGCAACGTCATCGCGCCGCTCGGCTACGGCGACGCGAAGATCCAGCAGGTACAGGACAAGCAGCTCGGGCAGCACGTCTTCCAGATCACGCTGAAGAAGGTGCCGCCGAACAGGGTGAACACGGTGGAGAACGCGCTCGACCAGAAGTTCGGGGTGGTGAGAGCCGACTTCTCGGCGGACTCGGTCGGTCCGACATTCGGGGCGCAGATCGCGAAGACGGCGCTAGTGGCGCTGATCGCGTCGCTCATTCTCATCGCGCTGTACATCGGCTTGCGGTTCGAGTTCAAGTACGCGGTGCCGGTGCTGATCGCGCTGGCGCACGACCTCTTCATCACCGCTGGCGTGTACGCGCTCTTCCAGCGCGAGGTCACGGCGGACACGGTCGCCGCGCTGTTGACGATCCTCGGTTACTCGCTCTACGACACGATCATCGTGTTCGACCGAATACGCGAGAACGTGCCGCGCATGCCGCGGGCCACGTTCTCCCAGATCGTGAACCGCTCGATGGCCGAGGTGCTTACGCGATCCCTGGCCACGAGCCTTTCGACCCTGCTCCCGATCATCGCGCTGCTCGCGTTTGGCGGGCAGACGCTGAAGGACTTCGGCTTCGCGCTGCTCGTCGGCGTCATCTCGGGCGCGTACTCGTCGATCTTCATCGCGAGCCCGGTGCTCATGCACTGGAAGGAGCGCGAGCCGGTCTACGTGCGCAGGCGCCAGCTCGCGCTCGAGGACTTCGACGGCGAGGTGCCGGCGTACGCGCCGGGCACTTTCGGCGACGAGGACGGTGGCGTGGTGGCCACGCCCGCGCGGCGGGGCGGACCCCCGGAGCGCCAGCGGCTTGGCCGGGCGGGGCGTCCTTCGGCGCGTCCTGTGCGTGGTAACGGTCCGGGCGCCGGAGCGGCGCCGGCTGCCGGCACGGCGGTTGAGGAACCGCCGCCGGCCGTCGAGGCGCCCCAGCCGGAGGAGATCGAGGAGCCGCCGAGCGCGAACGGTCCCGATGGCGGCGTGACCGGCGACGGAGCGGACGGCAGCGATGGGGCCGACGGAGCCGACGGCGGCGACGGCCGTTCGTCCTCCACGAGCAGCACCGCCGGGCCGAACCGGCCGCGGCCATCGAAGAAGCAGCAGCAGCAGAAACGTCGAAAGAGGCACGGTCGCCGATGAGCATGCTCGTGTGGGTGATGGTCGGAATCGCGATCTGGCACTTCGCGATCTTCCTGCCGGACCGCTTCTGGGGCGGGATCGTGGGCGCGCTCGTGTTCGCGGTCATCGGCGCGGTGATCGTCGCGCTGATCATCAACGGCTTCAACGTGCCGGGTAAGACCGAGACGCATCTCGGGCAGGCGCTCGAGGCGATACCGGGGGCGGTGATCGC
>JAICJR010000048.1 GCA_025928345.1 Thermoleophilaceae bacterium
GACCTACCTCTGCATGTCGTGGGACCACCGCGCGCTCGACGGCGCGCTGGCGGCGCAGTTCCTCTCGGCGGTGCGCAGGCACATCGAGGGGTGGGATGGCTAAAGAGCTGCACGTCACGCGGCTTTCGGAGCTCGTCCCGTACACCGGAGGCGCGCGGCTCCAGGACGAGCTGCGCGCCCAGGTGCAGGACGGCGCGCCCGACCAGCTGCTGCTGCTCGAGCACGAGCCGGTGTACACGCGCGGGCGGCGCACCGGCCCGGGCGAGCTGCCGATGGGCGAGGCGTGGTACCTCGCCCAGGGCATCGAGGTGTGCGACGCCGATCGCGGCGGGGCAGTGACCTATCACGGTCCCGGGCAGCTCGTGGGCTATCCGATCATGCGCATCGACGGCGTGCACGAGTACGTGGCGGCGCTCGAGCGCGCGATCATCGCGGCCCTCGGCGACGAGGGAGTGGATGCCGAGGTGCGTGAGGGGCTCACGGGCGTGTGGGCCTCGAAGGGCAAGATCGCCTCGATCGGCGTGCACGTGTCGCGCGGGGTGACCACCCACGGCTTCGCCGTGAACGTGGACAACGACCTCCAGCCGTTCGAGTGGATCGTGCCGTGCGGAATGCAGGGCGCGCAGATGAGCTCGATCTGCAAGGAGACCGGACGCAGCGGGCAGATGGAGTCGTTCCGCGAGGCGGTTATCGCTCGGCTGTGCGATGCGCTTGACCGCGAGGCGCAGGTTGTAGTCTCGACTGCGGGATGAGCGCTACTCGATCCAGAGCCAACCCCGGCGGCGCCCGGGTGCTCGACATGGGCGAGGTGCTGCCTTTCCGCCAGCGCAAGCCCGAGTGGTTCAAGCGCCCGGCGCCCGGCAGCCCGCGCTACCGCGAGCTGAACAAGCTCATCGAGGGCCAGGGGCTTCACACCGTCTGCAAGGAGGCGGCCTGCCCGAACATCGGGGAGTGCTGGCAGCGCGGCACCGCCACGTTCATGATCCTCGGCGACACCTGTACGCGGCGCTGCGGCTTCTGCAACGTGAAGACGGGCAAGCCCACCTTCCACGACCCCCTCGAGCCGCTGCGCGTGGCACAGTCGGTGAAGACGATGGGACTCCGCCACGCCGTGATCACCAGTGTGGACCGCGACGACCTGCCCGACCTCGGCGCCAGCGCCTTCGTCGGCGTGATCCGCTCGATCCGCAGGCTCTCGCCCGGCACGAAGGTGGAGGTGCTCACGCCGGACTTCCGCGGCGAGGAGATGCCGCTCGCGCGCGTGATCGCGGAGCGGCCCGACGTGTTCAACCACAACGTGGAGACCGTTCCGCGCCTCTACCCGCTGGCGCGGCGCGGCTCGAAGTTCATGCGCTCCTGCCGGGTGCTTCGCAACGCCAAGGAGATGGGTGGCGACGAGGTCGTGACCAAGTCCGGCCTGATGACCGGGCTGGGCGAGACGAAGGAAGAGCTGCTCGAGACCTTCCAGATCCTGCGCGACCACCACGTGCAGGTGCTCACCGTCGGCCAGTACCTGCGCCCCACGCGCGACCACCTGCCGGTGGTTCGCTACTGGCACCCGGACGAGTTCGCCGAGCTGGAGCGCGAGGCGTACGCGATGGGCTTCGATTCGGTGGCCGCTGGGCCGCTCGTGCGTTCCAGCTATCACGCCGAGCAGACGCTCGAGCAAGCCGCCGCCCGCCGCTGACAGCGGGCCGATGTGACACCCTGAGCGGCCCTTGATCCCGCTCAAGGACAACATCCCCACGCGGCGCTTTCCCGCGCTCACGGTCGCGCTGATCGTGATCAACGTGTTCGTGTACTTCTTCCTGCAGCACGGCGGGATCACCCACGGGCCGAGCGACAACGAGGTGGTGCGCTGGGGGCTGATCCCCTACGAGGTCACGCACTCGGGCAAGCACTGCGACTTGCTGGCGGACGGGGTGGTTCATTGCGAGGGCCAGGCGCACGTCACCGGCACGGCGACCAGTCAGCCAGCCACATGGGTCACGTTCTTCACCTCGATCTTCATGCACGGCGGCCTGCTCCACATCGCCGGCAACATGCTGTTCCTGTGGATCTTCGGGAACAACATCGAGGACTCGATGGACCGCTGGAGATTCGTCCTCTTCTATCTGCTGGGAGGAGCGATCGCGAACTTCGCCCAGATCGCTGTCGGGCCCACCTCCACTGCGCCCGGCATCGGAGCCTCGGGCGCGATCGCCGCGGTGCTGGGCGGCTATGCGCTCTTATATCCGCGCGCCCGCGTGATCACGGCGGTGATCCTGATCTTCTTCATCACGCTGCTCGACCTGCCGGCGCTCATCGTCCTGGGCGGCTGGTTTGTGCTTCAGATCATCGATGCATCGATTAATTCCCCGCTGGGCGGCGGGGTCGCGTACTTTGCCCATATCGGCGGATTCGCGTTCGGCTTATTGCTGATCAAGCTATTTGCGAACCGCGTGAACAGGGACTACGAGCGAGTCAACCGGCTGCCGGTGTACTAATGCAACGATTACTGGTACGCGGAATCGCGATCGCCATGATCGCGCTGCTCGCGTTCCTCACCCTGGGCGTGGCGCTCGAGCACGGCGTGGATGCCCTGGTGATCGTGTCGTTCGTTGTGCTGGCGATAGTTGGGATCGGTGTGCTGGGGGCGCTCGGATCGGATGACTAGTGGCTAGCCCCAGCCCGCTCCAAGGCGGGTCGAGGCGAAGGCAATACCGGCGGCGGAGCCTGCGCAGGCGGCGGATACGCGCCCTGCTGGCCGTGCTGCTGCCGGTGGCTGGAGTGGCGGCCGCGTGGTTCCTGCTCGCCGACAACGGCGGGACGATCGGATCGCACATCGGCGCGCCCCAGACGCCGGCGGCAACGGCGCACACGCCCGCCGCCGCACCGGCCACTCCAGGGTCGCCGTACGCGGTGGACCTCCAGCGTCCCGACCTCTTCCCGAGTCCCTTCAAGCACCCGCCGCGCGCGGCGCTCGTGTTCGACGTCCACACCGGGCGCGTGCTCTGGCGGCGCAACCCGCTGCAGGTGCTGCCGATCGCGAGCCTCACGAAGCTCATGACAGCGCTGCTCGCGGTGGAGCACACCACGCCGAACGAAAAGGTGCTGATCACGCCCGACGCTCTCCACTACACCGGCTCCGGCGTCGGCCTTCTACCAAGGGGCAGGCACGTGAGCGTGAAGGCGCTGATGTACGGGCTGCTCCTGCCGTCCGGCAACGACGCGGCGATCGCGCTCGCCGACAAGGTCGCGCACCGGCAGGCGAACTTCGTGGCGATGATGAACGCGAAGGCCCAGTCGCTCGGCCTGCGCTGCACGCACTACGCGTCACCGCACGGGATCGAGACCGGCAACCGCTCGTGCGCCGCCGACCTGGCCGCACTCGCGCGGATCGACCTTCACCACTCGCGGATCGCGAACGTGGTGCGCCGTGCCCACGCCGTGGTCCGCTTCCCGATCAAGGGCGGCAAGCTCTGGCTGAACAACACCAACCCGCTGCTGAGGATGGGCTACCCCGGCACGATCGGCATGAAGACAGGCGACACCGACGCCGCCGGGCACTGCTTCGTCGGAATCGTGCGCCGCGGACCGCTGGAGCTGGGCGTGGTGTTACTGCACTCGCCGAATCCTCAGCAGCAGGCGCGAGTGCTGCTGAATAAGGCGTTTCGGCTGGACAGGCCGTAGTTGAGTGCGTAGTGCGTAGTTGAACTACCCGATCGCGAGCAGCTCTCGCGCACGCTTTGCGAGCTGCGGCACGTTCAGCTTGTCGAAGTCGGCAGCGGCCTCTTCGAGGATCGCCGTGGCCTGCTCGGACTCCGATTCGCGGGCGAGCCTGCCCGCGAGGAGGCGCACGCGGGCCGCATCGAGCGGGCGGCCGAGCTCGAGCCAGGCGCGGCGCGCCTGCTTGAGCCGGTCGAGGTCGCCGCTAGTGAAGCCGTCGGCCTGGAGCGCCGCCGCGTGTCCCACCGGGTAGTGCAGCCGCTCCGCGAGCTCCACCGCCTCCTCCGCGGACTCGCGTCCCTGCGTCTCGCGGCCGGACATCGCGTAGGCCTCCGCGCGTGACGCCGTGGCCTGAATCGACTGCGCGATCAGGCCCGCGCGCTCGCACACGTCGAGCGCCTGGCCGAGCACCGTCACGGCGTCGGTGAAGTCGCCGCGGTCGCGCAGCACGTTCGACAGCGCGAACAGGGCGGAGAAGGCAGCTTCCGACCAGCCGACCTGCTCGGCGAGCTCGTGGGCGCGGCGGAAGAGCCGCTCGGCGTCGTCGAAGTCGCCGTCGCGCCAGTGCAGCAGCCCGCGCAACACGTAGGGAAGGCAGAGCTTGCCCGCCAGTCCCTGCTGCTCGCTCAGGCGCGCGCTTGCCTCGCTCGAGTCGCGCACCGTGTCCCAGTCCGCGCGGTGGAGGGCGAGCCAGCCGAGCGCCGCGTGCAGCTCCACCTGGGAAGGCACGTCGCCGATCTCCTCGGCGAGAGCGAGCGCGTCGGCGTAGGCGAACTGCGCGTGCGGGTAGTCGGCCTCTGACACCTCGAGATGCTGGCCGAGCGCGAGCAGCGCGATGATCGTCTCGCTCTGGTCGGAGCCGCGCGCGAGCTCCACCGCACGCTCCAGGTTCTCGCGCGCCTTTGCCATGTCTCCGATGCGCCCGAACACACGGCCGAAGATCCCGTGCGCGCGCGAGGCCGCGCGCGTCTCGCCGAGGCGCTCCGCCAGGCGCAGGGCCTTCTCGGACGCGTAGATCGCGAGCATGTTGTCGCCCGTCTGCATGTAGAGCCAGGCGGCCTCCTCGTACAGGCGCACGAGCTCGAGGCAGGGCGGCCCGTCCTTCAGCAGATTGATGCCCTTCTGGTGGTGCTCGATCGCCGCGCGGCGGTCGCCCTTGTGCCAGTAGCCGGAGCCGATCTTGCGGTGGAGGTCCGCAAGCCGCTCGAGATTCTCGAGCCGGCGGTGGTGCTCGAGGCACTCCTCCCACACCTCGATCGCCGCGTCCACCCGCCCGAGCCGCAGCGCGGCGTCGCCCTGCTTCTCGCCCACGCGCGCGAGCGCGTCGGGATCGTGACGGCGCGCGAGGTCGCGGGCCAGCTCGTAGTGGGAGAACGCCTCGCGGTTCGAGTAGAAGCTCGACGCGGTGTCGCCCGCCGCCTCCAGGTAGTGGAGCGCCTTGCGTTCGATCCGCTCGAGCTCGGCGGCGTCGAGCGTGGCCTCGCGGCCAAGCGCAGCCGCGCGGCCGTAGTGCTCCGCCAGCAGCGCGACCACCTCGTCGGTGCGGTCGCCGGCTCGTTCCTCCACGAACGTGCCCACCTCGAAGTGCTTGTGCGCGCGAACGGACTTGGGCAGCATCCCGTACGCCACGTCGCGGATCAGCACGTGCTTGAACGCAAGCTCGGGCTCGCCGGCCAGGCGGCTGCCCTCGCCGGGCACGACGATGTCCTTCTCCTGCAGCGCGGCGAGCGCCTGTGAGAGGTCGCGCCCCTCGCCCTCGGCCACACCCATGAGCGAGCCATGCCAGAAGGTCCGCCCCACCACCGAGGCGTGCTGCACGAGCCGCCGCTCGAACGGGTCGAGCGAATCGAGCCGCGCGGCGAGCAGCGCCTGCACCGTGTCCGGCAGTTGGCCGCCGCCCGCGCCGCCCTCCTCGCTCACGAGCCGCACCATCTCCTCCGCGAAGAACGGGTTGCCGCCGGCGCGCTCCGCCACCACGGGCACGAGCGCCTCGTCCGCCGCCTCGGCGGGAAGAAGGGCGGCGATGAGGTCGCGGGTCTCGGCCGGGCTGAGCGGCTCGAGGAAGATCGACGTCGCGCCGCGGCGCCCGCCGCCCCAGCCGGGGCGGCGCTCGAGCAGCTCGTCGCGCGCCAGGCACAGGATGAGGAGCGGCCCGCGCACCCACTGGCCGAGGTGCTCGATCAGGTCGAGCATGCCCTGGTCCGCCCAGTGGATGTCCTCGAACACGAGCACGAGCGGATTGCGCCGCGCCATCGCCTCGATCGCGGACTGGACGGCGGCGAAGAAGCTCTCGCGCATCCGCTGCGGGTCCTGCATCTCCGGCACCGGCACGTCTGGCGGCGCCTCCATGCCGAGCAGGCGGCCCATCAGGGCGGCCATGCGCCTCGGGTCGCCGTCGCAGGACAGCATGTCGACCTTGCGCGCCATCTTCTCCCACGCCACGTCCGCAGGGTCGGAGTCGACGATGCCGCACTCCGCGCGCAGCACCTCGCCGAGCGCCCAGAACACGATGCTCGAGCCGTAGGGCAGGCAGCGGCCCTGCCGCACCGTCGGCGCGTTGGGGCGGCGAGCGAACTCGCGCTCCAGCTCGCGCGTGAGCCTGCTCTTGCCCACGCCGGCCTGACCGATCACCGTGACGAGGTGGGGGCGCCGCTCGTTCACCACGCGGCCGTAGAGCGATGTGATCAGGCGAAGCTCCTCCCGGCGCCCCACCAGCGGTGCCTCGCTGCGGGCGAGCCCGCGGCCCGCGGGCTGGGCGGCGATCACCCCGACCGCCTCCCACGCGTTCACCCGATCGCTCTTGCCCTTCAGCTCGAAGGCCTCGAGCGGGCGGTACTCCACCGCGTGCTGGGTGGCACGGTACGTGCGTTCTCCCACGGTCACCGACCCCGGCCGGCCCGCGCTCTGCAGGCGAGCCGCCACGTTCACGGTGTCGCCGATCACGGTGTAGTCGCGCCCGAGGGCTCCCGCCAGCACCTCGCCCGTGTTCACGCCGACCCTCAGGGCGAAGGTCACGCCGTGTGTGTCGTCGAGGCCAGCGTTGATGTCCGCCATCGCGTCCTGCATGCCGAGCGCGGCCCGGACGGCGCGTTCGGCGTCGTCCTCGTGTGCCACCGGAGCGCCGAAGATCGCCATCACGTTGTCGCCGATGTACTTGTCGACGGTGCCGCCGTAGCGCTCCACCTCGTCGCCGAGCCGGCGCAGGCAGCGCTCAACGAGGCCCTTGACCGCCTCCGGGTCCATGCGCTCCGCCACCGCGGTGTAGCCGGATAGGTCGGCGAAGACGACGGTTACCTGACGCCGCTCCTCCGGGAGCGACCGCGTCTCCACGCCGCCGCGTGCAGGTTCCTCGAGCGGCGTCCCGCACGACATGCAGAAGCGCGCCTCGGGCGGCAGGGGCGTGTCGCACACGGGGCAGCGCCGCTCGAGCGCCGCGCCGCACGACATGCAGAAACGAGCGCCGTCTGGGTTCTCGTATGAGCAGTTCGCGCAGGCTCGTGCCACTTCGCACCTGAGCGTAGTCGCGAGTGCCTAAATCGTGCGTGATTTTTGCTGCGTAACGGTCAATCCACCGCCTCGCCTGCCGATCACAAGGGACGCAACCCAGCCAACGTACGGAGGACTGAAGTGAAGGAGTACCGCGACGAAGCGATGAAGCACCTCGAGGCCGCCGAGCGCAAGCTCGGTGACGGTGGTCAGGATGCCGCGCAGGAGGTCAACGCCGCCATCGCCTCGAGTCTCGTCGCCATCGCCGAGACGCTGCACGCCATTCAGGCGCACGTCGAGAAGCTGACGGCTTAAAGCGCCGGTGCGCTAGGGCGCGGGCGGGATACGCACCGTCCGCGCCTTGGCCACCGCCGCACGCTTAACCCACGAGCGCAGCGCGTAGAAACTCCTGCGCGCGTGCCCATGAGAGTTGAGCAGCGACGTGTCCCAATTCACCGCGAATGGCGGTGACACGAGCCCGTACTGCAGCATCGACTTCACGTGCGGGTTGTGGTACGCGATCGAGAACGCCTTCCGCAGGTAGCTCGCCTCGCGCCCGGAGCTCAGCCTGAAGCGGCCGCGGACCATGTAGCCGTACTCGGTGAGGTAGAGCGGCAGCGTCCCGCCGTGCGACGTCCGCAGCTGGCGGTGCTTGCGCAGCACGTACAGCTCGTGCGTGAGGCGCCCAAGCGTGGAGATCGTGACGTCCTGGCTACCGCGCGGGCGGGTGCTCGGCGAGTGTGAGTAGTCGTACGGATGGTGCGCGTAGCCGTCCGCAAACAGGTGCGAGCGGCCGATCATGCGGCGCAGGAACACAAGCGGCGCCATGCCCGCCCTGCCGCGCGCCTGAGGCGAGGTCTCGCCGATCAGCACCTTCGCCTTCGAGTCCGCATGCCGGATGGCGCGGTAGCCCGCGAGGTACAGGAGCTTGTAGATGTGCGGCGCGCTGTTGTGCGGCGCGAGCCAGCTCTTCCAGTTCGGCTCGTTCCAGATGCTGTAGCGGTCAACCCGACCCTTGAAGTGCTTGGCGACGTCGCTCACGAACCTGCCGTACGCCCGCGGGTTCGGCCGGTTGACGCCGATGCGGTGGTTGTGCGTGGCCCACGCCGGCGCCGGACCGGTGAGCGTCATCTCGATGCGGATCCCGTTGGCGGCCGCCTCGTCGATCAGCGAGTCGAACTTGTACCAGTTGTAAGCGCGGTGCCTCGGCTCATGCCTACTGCGCGCATCTGCCACCTCGTGCGCCCAGATGAAGTTCACGCGCAGGCGCGTGACACCGAGCTGCTTGGCCTTCTCGAACCCCTTCGCGCGGCCGTACCAGGACTGGTTGAGGAACACCTGGTCGTCCTGCAGGGCCACCTCCATGTGGCGCGCCGCGTGGGCGGAGGCGGCAGGCAGGAGCACGCCTGTGGCTAGAAGGGCAGTGAGCGTGAGGTTCTTGAAGTGTCGTCGCATGTAGGGGTTCGGAACACGTCATGCCCGGGACGGGTTGCGGTGCACGTTAGGAACCTGACAACGCGCGGATAGTCACATGCGCGGCGGCGGCTAGACGAGTCGGTCGCGCAGCCAGGCGTGGATCTCGCCGATGCGGTTCACGGCGAGCGTGAGGTGGCCTTCCTCGGGAAAGATGCTCGCCTCAGCCCCCGCGACGTGGCTGCCCAGCCAGCGGCCATGGCCGGGCGGGACCATGTGATCCTGCTCCCCCTGCCACACGGCCACGGGCACGCGCGTGCTGCCCAAGTCGAACCCCCACTGCTGGGTGAACGCGATGTCGTCGTCGAACCAGCCGTCGAGCCCCGGCTCGAGCCCCTTCTTCATCGCGTCCAGCAGGTACGCCGCCAGCTCGCCCGTGAGGGCAGCCGCATCCACGTCGCTCAGGTGCGGGCGCATGGCGTCCACGAGCTCCTCGGGTTGGGCGGCGAGCATGCCCGTTGCCTGCTCGGACAGGTTCTTCGTCAGTGCCTCGCCGCCCTCGCGCGCCGCGCCGAACTCCTCGATGTTGCCCTCCCCCATGTCGGCCAGGAAGTCGAGGTCGGGCGCGTCGTACGGGCCAACACCCGCGACGGTGGCGGCGGCTGCACAGCGCTCAGGCAGCAGCACGGCGCAGGCGAGGGCGTGTGGACCGCCACCGGAGATGCCGTAGGTGGCGAAGCGCTCGACTCCGAGGTGGTCGAGGATCGCCGCCACGTCGGCCGCCGCATCGGCGATCTTGCGTCCCTCCTGGCGGGTGGACCCGCCGTAGCCGGGGCGGTCGTAGGCGAGGAGGCGGAGGCCCATCCGGTCCGCGCTCTCCGCCTCTGGCCGGAAGACGGCACCGGACATCGGCGTGCCGTGGTGGACGACGAGCAGCGGCGCGTCCGGCGCGCCGAGCTCGATCGCCCGCAGGCTGCGCCCGTCCGGGGTGGTGACGTCGTGGGTCCGGGTCTCGGTCAACGTGGCGCGACCCTACCGGAGAGGAGATGGAGCCTGCCGGGATCGAACCGGCGACCTCCGCCTTGCAAAGGCGGCGCTCTCCCAACTGAGCTAAGGCCCCTCGGCCCGTAATGGTAGGCGGGTTGCGCCTCCGGCACGCGCCTTTGTAAGGATGCTGCTGGATGGCTGCGACCACGCGCGCGGACGTATCGAACTTCGAGATCGTCTCGCACTACTTCGACGTGGCGGCAGAGCGGCTGGGGATGCGCGACGACGTGGCGGACGTGCTGCGCTCGTCCTACCGCGAGGTGCAGGTGCAGGTGGCGATCACGCAGGGCGATGGGCGCATCCACACCTACCGGGGCTACCGCGTGCAGCACAACGGCGCACGCGGGCCGTACAAGGGCGGCGTTCGCTTCCATCCGGAGGTCGACCTCGAGGAGGTGCGCGCGCTCGCGCAGCTGATGACGTGGAAGACCGCGGTGGTCGGCATCCCGTTCGGCGGCGCGAAGGGCGGCGTGAACTGCGACGTGAACGAGCTCGAGTCCGACGAGGTGCAGAAGATCGCGCGCTCGTTCATGGACAAGATCGAGAAGGTGCTCGGCCCGACGCGCGACATCCCGGCGCCCGACGTCGGCACCAACGCGCAGACGATGGCCTGGCTCATGGACGAGTACGGGAAGCTGCATGGCCACACGCCGGCGGTGGTCACCGGGAAGCCGATCGAGCTCGAGGGCTCCTACGGGCGCGAGGCCGCGACGGGGCGCGGCCTCATCTACATGCTGCGCGAGGCGGGGCCGCACATCGGCCTCAGCGCAGCCGAGACGCGCATCGTGATCCAGGGCTTCGGCAACGTGGGCTCGTGGGCGGCGCGGATCAGCCACCAGCTCGGCTGTCCCATCGTCGGCATCTCGAACGTGGACGGCGCGATTCGCAACGACGAAGGAATCGACGTCGACCGCCTGATGTCATTCCTGCACGACGAGGGCGGCAAGCTCACGGACTTCAAGGACGCGGACGCGATCGAGCCGGATGCGCTGCTCGCGATCCCGTGCGACGTTTTCATCCCGGCCGCGCTCGGCGGGATGATCCACAAGGACAACGCGCACCTCCTCGACTGCAAGATGATCATCGAGGGCGCGAACAGCCCGACCACGCCGGCGGCGGACGAGATCCTCACCGAGGCGGGCGTGTACATCGTCCCCGACGTGATGGCGAACGCCGGCGGGGTCGTGGCCTCCTACTTCGAGTGGGTGCAGAACCTCCAGCACTTCCGCTGGGACGAGCGCGAGGTGAATGACAAGCTCGGCAACGTCTTGCGCCGCTCATTCCGCGACGTGGCAGAGCGCGCGAACCGCGACAAGACGTCGCTGCGGATGGCCTCTTACGAGCTCGGTATCGAGCGCGTTCTCCAGGCGGCGAAGACTCGCGGTTACATCGGCGGCTAGGCCCCGGATCGAGGCGAGAAGCGGCAGCTGGGGGAGCCGCGCGCCCGCGGCTCCCCCGCTGCCGGTTAGCGGCTTTCTTGTCGCTCCGAACGACGGAACCCTCCATGCCGTCGTGCCTCAGTTATCGGCCGCGCGAGAAGGGGCCGCAGCGCTTCAAACCCGAAATGGACGAACGTCCAGGTCTGGATTTTTCGAGTGTTTGCGGCCTACTCGAAGTCGAAGTCGCGCGGCGGCTTCTGCTCGAACCAGAGACGGTCGTGCTCCGGCGCGTCCTGGAGGAACTCGGGCGTCTCTTCGAGAGGATCGGAGGTCGGAGGGTCGGAGGTCGGAGGGTCTGGCTCCGGCTCCCTCATTGCTTCCGTTTCCGGCTCAGGCTCAATTTCCGGCTCGGGGTCGAGCGGAGGCTCGGAGTCGAACTCCGGTTCGACACCCATAGGCGCCGGCTCATCGGGCAGCGGCTCGGGCTCCTCCGCACTCTGCAGCTCCGCACTCTGCACTTCTTCCGCGGCCGCAGGCTGCGGAAAGTCCCGCCGCGCAGGCCCCAGCGCCTCCGCTTCTTCCTGGGCGATCTCCTCGTCGCTCGCGCCGTGGCGGCGCTTGAGCTCGAGGTGCTCCCGTATCGCGTCGTCCAGAAGCCCCATCGCGCGCGTAGCCTAGCGAGCTTGCCCGCCGGGTTAGGTCGCGGCAGCCGCCGGCTCCGCGCGCTCCACCCGGTTCTTGCCGGCGCGCTTGGCTCTGTAGAGCGCCGCGTCAGCGGCCGCGATCAGCGAGACCTTGTCCCCGGCCGATTCGGGCAGCGACGCGACCCCAAAGCTCGCGGTCACCTTCAGCGTGCCCTTGCCGTCGAGCCGCTTGATCTCGAGCGCGGCGATCGTCGCGCGCATACGTTCGGCGAGCAGCTCGGCGCCGGAGAGATCGGTCTGGGGCAGGATCACCGCCAGCTCCTCGCCGCCGTAGCGCGCCGGCTCGTCGATGTCACGCGAGAGCGAGCGCAGGCAGCGCGCCACCTCCACCAACACGAGGTCGCCCTGCTGGTGGCCGTAGGTGTCGTTCACGCTCTTGAAGTTGTCGATGTCGAGCATCGCCAGGCCGACGGCGCTGTTGAAGCGGCGGCTTCGCTCGATCTCGTTGTCGAGCGAGTCGTGGAAGTGGCGGACGTTGAAGAGGCCGGTGAGCTCGTCCGTGACCGCCTGGTGCTGGACCGTCTCGTGCAGGTTCGCGTTCTCGATCGACACCGCGGCCTGGCCGACGAGGTAGGCGAACAGGTCGCGCTCCGTCTCGTTGAAGTCCGCGCCCTCGCGCACGATCGAGATCACGCCGACGTAATCGATGTCGCTGCCCGCGCCGATCCGAGCGCGGAGCGGTCCGGCCAGTGCGTGCACGCCGTCGATCGAGGCGGAGGTGGGGCGATGCTGCTCGACCGGCTGGTCGCTCGTGGTCGGCTCGAGGTTGGCGAGCAGCTCGGCGACGTTCTCCTCGCGGATGCGGAAGGCGTTGCGCTCGGCGGCGGTGAGCGCGCGGATGAGACGGTCGTGCGATCCGCCGACGTGCACGGAGTGCATCCGCCGGGCGTCGATCGGCAGGGCTCGGCCGGCGTCCGCCTCGCACGCCTCCACCGCGGTGCGCACCGCGAGCTCGAGCAGGCCCTGCCGGTCGAGGCCGGCCGCGAACGCGTCGCCCACACGGCGGATCGTGTCCTCCAGCTCGTGACGCTTGCTCTCGACCTCCGCGATCTTCGCCTCGAGCTCGCGCGACATCTTGTTGAACTCCTGGCCGAGCGCCGCGAACTCGTCGTCGCCGTGGGTGGGGACGGGCGTGCTGAAGTCGCCCTTGGAGAGCCGCCGAGCGGCGCCGAGGAACTGGTCGATCTGACCCTGGAGGGCGCGCACGATGAACACCGACAGGACGAGTGCGAGCACGAGGAAGCCGAGCAGGATCACACCGATCAGCACGCGGCTCTGGCTGATCGACGCGGTGATGCCCTCAGACCGCGTGAACACGCCCACCGACACCGGCGGCCCCACCGGCTCCTGCAGCTCCTCGAAGCGGCCGCGGAAGCTCTTGCCATTGATGTTGACCTTGCCGGACGTGGGCTTCGCGTTCGCGTCCCCTTCGTTGAGCGTCGAGGCGAGCCGGCGCCCGCGGCTGAAGATGCGCACGTCGAGGTCCGTGAGCCCGGCGACGGTGTCCGCGAAGCTGCTCGCCGTGACAACCGACACGGCGAGTGAGCCGAACTGCTTGCCGCGCTTTGTGGTGGGCGCGGCGAGCGCGGGCGCCATGGGCGGAGAGCTGCCCGCGTCCGCCACCAGGTTGCCCTTGGTGTCGTACAGCGCGAGGCTCGTCACAGGCGCCTTGAGCAGCCGCGCGAGCTGCCGCCTGGCCGCCGCCGGCGTGCGCGCGCCGAGCGCCTTCTGCAGCGCGGGCTGACGGGCGATCTGGCGGAGCTGCGGGACGGCTTCGGCGCGATCCTGGCGGTAGACGGCGAACGCAACCCGCAGGCCCTCCGCGATACGCGCGTCAGCCTTCCCGATCTCGCTCTGGGACGTGATGCTGAACAGGACCAGCGCCACCGCCCCCATGGGCACGACGACGATGATCGTGAAGAAGAGAAGGAGGCGACTGCGGAAACTCATGCGTCCATGGGCCGAGTCGAAGGCTACCCGCGTGCCCCCGGCTGGATGCCCATAAGGGACATTCGTTCTAGCCTCGACAGGGCCTGCCTGCCGCTACCATGGACGATCCGAGGCACAAGGCGTGCCGCTCGGGGCTATAGCTCAGTTGGGAGAGCGCCTGGATCGCACCCAGGAGGTCGCCGGTTCGAGTCCGGCTAGCTCCACTCGCACCGCGCGGTAGGTGTCGTAGAGCACGACGATCAGCGTCGTCAGGTACGCGAAGAACAGGTCGGTGTAGACCGGCAGGTTGCCGCGGTCTGAGAGCGCGCGGCCGCCCGCGTAGATCAGGGCGAAGTTGATTGCCAGCAGCAGTGCGAAGTGCACGCCGCGGCCGGCCCGGTCCGTGATCGCCATGTTGGCGGCCACGAGCGCGACCGAGGGGCGCGGCTCCGGCATGCGCGGTCGCACCACGAACCAAACAACGCACGCGAGCACGGCTAGCCCTATTCCGCAAAGCACCCCGAACCACGGATGGTTGGCCACGGTTTCGGTGAAGTCGAGCTTCGCGACGTGGATCCAGTACTCCTGCGGGAGCTTGATGAACACCCAGATCCCGCCCGCCACGTACAACCAGAAGCGCCCCGACCAGCGCTCCGGATCCCAGCGCGTCCGCAGCCCCTCGTACGCGATGAAGAAGAACTCGAACGTGTTCGGGAACACCAGCAGCATCGCCCGCGAGTTGAACAGCTCGAACGCCACCACTCCCACCAGGCGGTAGTAGAAGAGAAAGCGCGCGATGCGGACGCCGGCGTGCTCGTCCAGTTGCGGATCGTCGCCAGGTAGGCGATCGCCAGGTAGTAGACGTCGAGCGCCTTGTCGAAGCTCTGATACGGCCCGTGCGACCCCAGGTCGATGCTGCTGAAGTGCGCGAGCAGCGAGTGGTCGACCCCGTCGAGGACCAGCGCCGCGAGGATCATCAGCGGGATCCGCGGGATCAGCAGCGGCAGCGCCAGCCGCGCAAGGACGATGGCCTCGATCACGTTACGGTCGTCGTGCTGTAGCGGCGGCGGTGCCACACCCAGGCCACGAGGCCGACCGGCAGCGGCAGCCAGTACGCCACCAGCCGGTAGGCGAGCACCGCCAGGGCGGCCGGCGCGGCTGCCACGCCGGCGAGCGCCAGCGCGCCGGTGAGCCCGGCCTCGACCACGCCGAGGCCGCCGGGCGTGAGCGGGAGCTGTCCGAGAAGCTGCGCGGCGCTGTAGGCCAGGAGCGCCACGTACAGCGGCGGCCGGGAGCCGACGGCCAGCAGCGCCGAGTACAGGCACAGGAAGTCGAAGAGCCAGCGGCCGGCGGCGGTCGCCATCGCCTTCGGCCAGGAGTCGCCGAGCCGGTGGCGCAGAAGGTCACGCTCGGCGAAGACTCGCTCGCTCCGCCCAACGCTCGGCGCTGAGCGGCGGCGCAGCAGGCGCTCGATCGCGCCCAGCGCGCGCGCCAGCGCTCTCAGCACCGGATCGTTGAATAGGAGCAGCGCTCCCACCGCGAACAGGATGAGGAACACGGCCAGCCCGATGGCTGCGCTCTGGAGCAGGCCGTCCGGTATGCGCTGGCCGAGCAGGACGGCCGGGAGCGCCAGGAGCGGGAGCCCGGCGAGCGCAGCGAGGAGCAGCATCGCGCTCGCCGTCAAACCGGTGCCGATCGTCGTGGCCGGCACGTCGGCCTGAGCCAGCATCTGCGCCTGCAACGCCGCGGCCGCGCCCGCTCCCCCAGGGACGACCTTGCTGAAGGCCGCGCCCGCGAGCTGCGATGTGACGACAGGGAACCACGGCGGCCGCTGCAGGACGAGCCGCTGTAGAGCGCACATGCACCAGATGCCGGCCGCGGACGTCACGATGGCTGCGACCCACCAGCCCGGAGCCACGTTGGTGATTCGCTTGTAGGCGCCGAACACCTCGAGAAGCGCCGGCGCCACGCCGTACAGCACCACCGCGGCGACGAGCAGCGTGAAAAGGCGCTTGACGACCGCTCGGTGATAGACCCCGCGGCGACCCATGCCGGTAAGCGTCCCACCCCGTCGCGCAGTGACCTGGCTCGGTCACGGCACCGTCTTGATCGAGCTCGACGGCGTGCGGCTGCTCACCGACCCGCTGTTGCGCGACCGCGTCGCGCATCTGCGCCGGCAGCATCCGCCCGCGGCCGTTCCCGCGGACCTCGACGCGATCCTCATCTCGCACGCGCATCGCGACCACCTCGACCTCCCGTCGCTACGGATGCTCGACCCGGCCGTGCCGGTCCTCGCGGCGCCCGGAGCGACCCGCGCCCTGCGAGGCAGCGGACACCCGGTGCGCACGGCGAGGCCCGGCGAGGCCCTGGAAGTGGCGGGCATCGCCGTGCAGGTGACACCCGCCGCCCACGACGGCCGGCGCATGCCCTTCGGCGCCGCGAGACCGGCCGTCGGATTCGTTGGCGGCGGCGTCTACTTCGCCGGCGACACCGAGCTCTTCCCCGGCATGGCCGAGCTGGCGGCGGATGTCGCGCTTCTTCCCATCGCCGGCTGGGGGCCGCGGCTGGGACCGGGCCACATGGACGCGCGCCAAGCCGCCGAGGCGCTCGCGCTGCTCGCGCCGCGCATCGCGATCCCGATTCACTGGGGTACGTACCGGCGGATCGGCGCGCCCGAGCACACCGCCGAACCCGCGCGGGCGTTCACCGCCCACGCCGCGGAGCTCGCGCCGGACGTGCAGGTTGCGGTGCTCGAGCCTGGGGAGACGTTGGAGATCACGCCCTGATGTTCGGAATTCGGGGCTCCCAAGCGATGATGAGGTATGGGCCGCGATCCGATCGTTGCGATCTACCGGTCGGCGTTGCCGCACGTGTATGGCTACCTCTTGCCGCGCTGTGGCAGCGTCGCCGTCGCTGAGGATCTGACCGCCGAGACGTTCACGGCCGCGGTTGCGGCCATGCGGCAGGGGCAGGTGGGCGAGCTGACGGTGGGTTGGCTGGTGGGCGTGGCTCGCCACAAGCTGGTGGATCATTGGCGCCGGGTGGGCCGCGAGGAGCGCGGGCTTTCCGTTATCGAGCGAGAGCAGGCGGAGTCGGGCGATCCGTGGGAGGAAGTGCTCGACCTGGACGCGGCGCACGCCGCGCTGCGCCGCCTCTCGCTGCAGCAGCGCCTCGCGTTGACGCTTCGCTATCTCGACGGGCTGTCGGTACCCGAGGTTGCCGCCCAGCTCGGGCGCACCGTTCACGGCACCGAGACGCTGCTGGTACGGGCTCGGGCCGCTCTGCGGCGGGTGTACGAAGAGGAGGAGCGCGATGAACGATCCGCTTGACCGTCTGCGGATGCCGATCGTGCCGATCGAGCCCCGCGCGGAGTTCGCCGAGTCGCTCCTGCGACAGCTCGAAGGCGCGGAGCGGCGGCCCGCGCGGGACACGGCGACGATCCGCTACTTCGTCGACGATCTCGATGCCGCGGTGACCTTCTACCGCGAGCTGTTGGGGTTCGACGTCGAGATGTGGCCGTCGCCGATGTTCGCGATGCTCTACCGCGGCGACCTGCGGTTGCTGCTGAGCGCGCCTGAGCCGCACGTGCTGCCCGACGGCACGCTGCCCGAGCCCGGTGGCCACAACCGCATCGCTCTTCGCGTCGACGATCTTGCGGCCACCGTGGAGGCACTGCGCCGAGGAGGCGCACAGCTTCGCGCCGAGATCGCTGCGGGGACCGCAGTGAACAGGGTTCTGCTGCAGGACCCGGCCGGCAACCCGATCGAGCTGTTCGAGCCGCGCGCCGGCTACCACGAGCGAACAACGGAGGAGGACCCACAGTGATCACCGAGCTGCACACCGTCGCGCTCTACGTCGCGGATCAGGACCGCGCGAAGAGCTTCTACGTCGACACCCTCGGCTTCGAGCTGGGCGCCGACCAGCCGGGCATGGGCGGGATCGGCCGCTGGATCGAGGTCGCGCCCAAGGGTGCCCAGACCTCGTTCATGCTCGCCGACGCCGCCGGCTGGAACAAGCAGGACCGCATCGGCAAGTCAGCCGATGTGACGCTGCGCTGTGAGGACGCCAGCGCTCTATACGACGAGCTGTCGGCCAAGGGCGTGACGGTGACCGAGCCGGAGACGCAGCGCTTCGGCACGTTCATCGACATCACGGATCCCGACGGCCATCACCTCCGCGTGGTCGACATGCAGGGAAGGACCGTCTCGGACGGCTGAGGGCTACTTCACCGCCGTTGCCTCGATCTCCACGAGCAGCTCCGGCATCGCAAGCCGCGAGATGCCGAGCAACGTGGAGGTGTGGCGAACGCCCGCCTGCCCGAGGCGAGCCCCGATCGCCGGCGCTGCCTCGCGGTAGGCCGGCACGTCGGTGACGTAGATGGTCAGGCGCACGATGTCGGAGAGCTCGTAGCCCGCCTCGCGCAGGACGGTCTCCAGGTTGTCGATCGCCTGCAGGGCCTGGGCCTGCATGTCGTCCTCGTGCAGCGGCTGGCCGTTCTCGTCGACCGAGGTCTGGCCGGCGCAGTAGAGCGTGCTCTGCGCGCCGGTCACCTCCTTGCCCTGCACGAAGCCCAGGCGGTCCTGCCAGGTCCATGGGTTGATTACGCGGCTGTCCATCAGTGCACCAGCACGTGAACGCCATTGCGCTCGAGCGCCGCGCCCATCGCCGCGAAGTCGGGTGGCTCGAGGTCGGCCGGAGCCTCTCCCGCTGCCGGCACCGGCACCCCGAATTCCTCGAAGAACTCCTCGAGCGCGGCGGGCTGGTGGACGAAGAGCAGCCGCGCCTGCTTGTCGCTCGCGTTCCTGAACGTGTGCGGCACGTTCGGCGGGATTGCGATAGCGGTCCCCGGGCCGCTGGTGATCGTTCTGTCCTCGAACGTGAACTCGTACTCGCCCTCGAGCACGTAAAAGAGCTCGCGGTACTCGTGCGCATGCAGCGGCGGGCCGAAACCGGGCGTGGTGGAGACCTCGAAGCAGAAGTAGGCGCCGTCCGTCTCGGCGCTGCGCACCTTGTAGGTGACGAAGTCGCCACCGCCGACGAGCAGGCTGCGTCCCTCGCCTGGCCCGCTCACGATCACCTGCTCACTCATCGCTTCCTCCTTTGGCTCTTGTCCCGTCGTCGCAGGTCCGCGATCAGCGTTTCGATCGCCCAGCCCAGCGCCTCGCCGATTTCCTCGCCCGTCAAGCCGTTCTCCTCGCGCATCGTGATGTAGGCGAGCATGTTGTGGAGGTAGCCCAGCACCGCCTCGGCGCGGCGCAGCTCGTCGTCGGGCAGCGCACCCACCTCCTCACGCAGGGCGCGGCGGATCGCCTCCATCCGCTCCTCGCGACGGTGCGAGCGCACCTCGCGGCCGAGCTGCGACAGCGCCAGCGCGCGCACGAGTCCCGGCCGGTCGTCGAAGTGGACGCACTCGCTGCGAAAGCGCTCGGCCGTGTCGTCGAGGCTGCGCGGATAGGGGTGCCTGAAGAGCTCGTCGCCGATCCAGCGGCCGGCCGCCTCGAGCAGTTGCTCACGCGTTGCGTAGTAGCGGTAGATCGTGCGCAGCGAGACGCCGGAGGCCGCCGCGACGTCGGGCACGGTCAGCTCATCGGGCTTGCCGCTCTCGAGGAGCTCCGCCACCGCCGACAGGATTCGCTCGCGCGTGAGCTCGGCGTGCTGCTCGCGGAGGCTGACGGC
>JAICJR010000243.1 GCA_025928345.1 Thermoleophilaceae bacterium
CGTCACCACGGCAATGACGCTGATGGTCATGATCCCCATCTCGTTGCGCACGACAGCGCGCGCCAGCAGCACCTGCTCGCGCCGCTCGAGCGTCTCGATGTCGTCGATCTCGCGCTTCTCGATCTCCCGCGCCGCCACGCCGGCGCGGAAGGCCTCGGCCACGAGCGCGATCACGAGCAGCGCGACGCCGTAGAGGTAGTGGAGGCCGGAGTCGGCGCGCTTGCCCTGCCCGATCAGGAGGAAGAGCCCGAGCGCGACCTGGAGGATCACCACTCCCTGCGCCACGCGCAGCAGGTACCAGAAGATCACCGAGGGGATTCGGCGCAGCCACGCGACGCTACCCCAAACTGCGGCCGCGAAGTTCGTGGCGAGGACCGCGATCCCCACGGCCATGTGTATTCCTGTCAGCTAGCGACCTTTCGCACTATGTAGCACCATGTCACAAGGGTGGTATAACCGGGCGTCGTCCGATGCTCAAGAGCTACTTCCCTGTCGTCATCTTCATCCTCCTCGGGGCCGGCGTTGGTACAGCATTCACACTGCTGAACAACGTCCTCGGCCCGCGCCGGCCCAACCCGGTCAAGCGCGAGCCGTACGAGTGCGGCCTGCCCTCTGAGGTGAAGAGGAACTTCCGTTTCGGGATCAGCTTCTACCTGATCGCGATGCTCTTCATCCTCTTCGATATCGAGGTGATCTTCCTCTACCCCGTGGCGATTCAGCTCAAGGCCCTCGGCACGTTCGCCCTCGTGGAGACCGTCGTCTTCATCGCGCTGCTGCTCGTCGGCTTCGTGTTCGTCTGGCGCAGAGGAGCGCTCGAGTGGAGGTAACCCGGCAGAAGCTCGACAACCTGCGCATCCAGCAGGTCACGGCGCAGCGGATGCTCAAGGGCGACGTGCGCGACGAGGATCTCGAGCAGTACGTCGAGGAGCGGCTGCTCTTCACGACACTCGAGAAGGCGCAGAACTGGGCCCGCGCGAACGCCGTCTGGCCCGCAACCTTTGGTCTCGCATGTTGTGCGATCGAGATGATCTCGGTGATCGGGTCGCCGCGGAACGACCTCGCCCGCTTCGGAGCCGAGGTGTCGCGCGCGTCCCCCAGGCAGGCGGACATGCTGATCCTGTCGGGTCGCGTGTCGATCAAGATGGCGCCGGTCATCCGCCGCCTCTACGACCAGATGCTGGAGCCCAAGTGGGTGATCTCGATGGGCGCGTGCGCTTCGAGCGCGGGCATGTTCAACAACTACGCGCTCGTCGCGGGAGCGGACCGCTTCCTGCCGATCGACGTCTACATCCCGGGCTGCCCGCCGCGGCCGGAGGCGCTCATGTACGGGATCATCAAGCTCCAGAAGAAGATCCTCGATCAGCCGGATCTCGGCTGGCGGGAGCGCTACAAGGCGCAGGGCACAGAAGAACGTGCCTGACGCAACCGGACTGGAGCTGATCGCCCAGCGGGTCCGCGACGAGCTGGGTGACGACGCCGTGGTCGGCACGGTCTACTACCGCGACCAGGCAACGCTCGAGGCGAGCCCGGCCCGCGTCCACGACGTGCTGGCGTTCATCAAGACGCACCCGGAGGAGCCGTTCGAGTTCCTCTCGAGCCTGCACGGGTGCGACTACCTGCCGGACGAGCCGCGCCTCGGCGTGCACTACGAGCTGCTCTCCATGACGCGCGCCGAGCGGCTTCGCGTGAAGACGCGCGTGGGCGTGGACGAGGCGCACGTGCCGACGGTCACAGACCTCTGGCCCGGCGCGAACTTCCAGGAGCGCGAGGTGTGGGACATGTTCGGCATCGAGTTCGGCGACCACCCGGACCACCGCCGCATCCTCATGCCCGAGGACTACGAGGGACACCCGCAGCGGCGGGACTTCCCCATTGGCGGCGAGCCCGTGATTTTCACCTTCAACCAGGACGAGATTCCGCGCTGGTATGAGTAGCCAAGAGGGAAAGAACCCGCTGGCCGTTCCCTACCGGGAGCGCGAGCAGTCGATCACGATGGAGTCGCTCGGCGAGGGCCAGGCGCCGGTCTACGGCACGGAGCTCGAGCGCGACTCCGAGCTCTTCACGATCAACATCGGGCCGCACCACCCCGCCACGCACGGCGTGCTGCGGCTGCTCGTCACGCTCGAGGGCGAGTACGTGCACGAGCTCACGCCGCTCATCGGCTATGTGCACACCGGCATCGAGAAGAGCTGCGAGGACCAGTCGTACTGGAAGGTCATCCCGTTCGTCGAGCGGATGGACTACCTCTCCTACTACTTCAACGCAATGGCCTTCTGCATGGCCGTCGAGCGGCTGCTCGAGCTCGAGGTGCCGGCGCGCGCGCAGTACCTGCGCGTGATCCACATGGAGCTCAACCGCATCTCGAGCCACCTGTTCTGGATGGCCACCTCGATCCTCGACTTCGGCGCGATCTCGTTCCTGTGGTGGGGCATCCGCGACCGCGAGATGACGCTCGATCTGTTCGAGATGTCGAGCGGCCAGCGCATGCACCCGCGTTACTTCCAGGTGGGCGGCGTGATGGAGGACATCCCACCGGGCTGGGAGCAGAAGTGCCGCGAGTTCCTCGCGCGGATGCCGTCGCGCATCGACCAGTACGAGGCCGTGCTCGACAAGAACGAGATCTTCCTGCACCGCACGCGCAACGTCGGGGTCGTGTCGAAGGAGCGGATGCTCGCACTCGGCGTCACCGGGCCGCTGCTGCGCGCCGCCGGGCACCCGTGGGACCTGCGCAAGGCGATGCCGTACTCGTCGTACGAGCACTTCGACTTCAAGGTGCCCGTCGGCACCGTGGGCGACCACTACGACCGCTACCAGGTGCGCATCGCCGAGATGCGCGAGTCCCTGAAGATCATCGAGCAGGCGCTCGACGGCCTGCCGGAAGGCCGCTACATCACGGACAACCGCAAGATCGCGCTGCCGCCGCGGCACGAGCTCGCCACCAGCATGGAGGCGCTCATCCACCACTTCAAGCTCGTCACCGAGGGCTTCCGCGTGCCGCCCGGAGAGGCGTACTCCGCGGTCGAGTCGCCGCGCGGTGAGCTCGGCTGCTTCGTAGTGGCGGACGGCTCGGCGAAGCCGGCGCGCGTGCACATGCGCGACCCCTCGTTCGTCAACCTGCAGTCGCTGAAGGACATGTCGGAGGGGACGCTGATCGCGGACCTGATCGCCTCGGTGGCGATGCTCGATCCGATCCTGGGAGGGATCGACCGATGAGGCCGCAGGCGGACAAGTTCGTCCAGCAGGCGTCCCACCAGGACACCGCGATGCCGTCCGTGGCGGGTGACTGGGACGAGCCGGCAGATCTCACCAAGCCGCCCGCCACGATTCCCGACCTCTCGTCGGTGGACGTGCCGCCGGAGCTCGAGCGCGAGATCCGCGAGCACATGGCGAAGTACCCGAACAAGCGCTCCGCGGCGCTGCCCGCGCTCGAGGCGGCGCAGCGCGTGCACGGCTGGTGCTCGCCCGAGGCGTTCCGCCAGGTGGCCGCGGTGATGCAGGTCACGCCCGCCTACCTGTCCTCGCTCGCCACCTTCTACGACATGCTCAACACCGAGCCGGTCGGCCGCCACCAGGTGTACGTGTGCACGAGCGTGGCGTGCAACCTGCGCAACGCGCAGGCGCTGCTCGAGGCGCTCCAGGAGGCGGGCGAGGGCTACGAGGACGCGAACATCCGCGGCTTCGAGTGCCTGGGCGCGTGCGACATGGCGCCGATGGCGTCGATCGACAACCGCTACGTCGGGCCGATCGACCCGAGCGAGGCGCCCGACGTGATCGCCGCGCTGAAGGAGGGCCGCCCGCCGCTGCCCGGCCGCGGCGTGAACGACGAGGGCTTCAAGCTGCCGTGGGACAAGGACGGTGCCGATGCCTGAGACACGCATCCTGCTCGACGGCATCGA
>JAICJR010000259.1 GCA_025928345.1 Thermoleophilaceae bacterium
ACGAGCATCACGTTCCGCAACTCGATCGCGTTCGGCTACGGCACCACGTTCGACACGGACTCCACATCGAGCATCTCCACGGACTACTCCGACTATCCGGAGACGCGTACCGGCAGCGGCACGATCACCGAAGCGCACCAGCTGAACGTGGATCCGGGCTTCGCGAACGCTGGAGCGGGCGACTACAGCTTGGCCGCCGGCTCGCGCCTTATCGATGCAGGTGATCCGGCGGGCATCGTCGCGGGCGAGTCGCTGACCGACCTCGCCGGCAACCCGCGTCTGGCTGGCCCGAGGCTCGACATCGGCACCTACGAGTTCCAGCCGCCACCGCCGCCCCCGCCGCCCGCGACCAAGGACACGACCGCGCCTGTCTTCAGCAGCGTGTCCGAGACGAACAAGGTCTTCGCGGTGGGCAAGGTGTCCACACCGATAAGCGCCAAGCGCGTGAAGGTCGGGACGACCTTCCGCTACACGCTCAGCGAGCCGGCGAAGGTGAAGCTGGTAATTGCTCAGAAGGTGCCCGGCCGGCGCGTGGGGAAGAGCTGCCGCAAACCATCGCGACGTGCCCACGGCAAGCGGTGCACCCGGTTCGTGAAGAGGGGCACGCTCAGGCGCACGGGACTCGCCGGCACCAATTCCTTGGAGTTCAGCGGCCGGATCGGCCGCCGCGCGCTCAAGCCGGGGCGCTACCGCGTCACGATCACGGCCACGGACGCCGCGGGCAACGTCTCGCGGCCGGCGCGCCTTTCATTCCGAGTGGTCAAGCGCTAGCGCCATGCCGCGGAATCGCACCTTGGTCCCGATGGTCGTTGCTGCCGCGCTGCTGGTAGCGCCGGCAATCGCCCACGCGACCACCTACTGCGTGAACAATTCCTCCTGCGAGTCCGCTGGAGGCACCCACGAGGACACCCTCGACAACGCGCTGTCCGCGGCGGAGTCGAGCGGCAACCGGGACCGGATCGAGATCGGTCCCGGCACCTACAACAACGTCACTCCGCGAGACATCCCCGCCGGCGTGGACATCGTCGGCTCGGGCTCGGGCGCCGGCGGCACGCTGATCACGCGGACGGACACGGGCACCGTCGCGTTCCAGCTCACCAGCGCAAACCCTTCAACGATTTCGAGCCTCGCTGTGCAGGTGCCGAACGCGTTCGACCCGATCGGGATCTACGCGAGCGCCAATGTGAGCGATGTGGCCGTGAGCATCGCGAGCGGCGTGACCTTCGCGACGGGCGTGAACCTCCGCCCGGGAGGGAGCCTCACTCACTCCACGGTCGATATTCCGTTGTCCTCCCAAGGGTCGACGGGCGTCCAGCTCGCCGACGGTACGAGCGTGTCGGACTCCACGATCACAGGGACGGTCGGGGTGGAGCTCGACGGCAGCTCGGCCGCCACCGTGCAGCGGACCTCGATCGACGCCTACGAGGGAGTTCGAATCGAGGACGACGAGCTGACGATCGACAACTCGCTGATACGCACCGAGTCCGGCGGCAGCCCCCCGGATATAGGCAACCACGGCATCTTCGCCACGGTGCAGGGCGGCTCCCTCACGCCGTTCTTGCACGCCACCGCACTGACGCTGGTCGGGCCCGGCACGGCCTCGGCGGGATCGGTGGGCGTGCTGGTCGACGGCCAGGAGGGCATCGTCCGCGACAGCATCGTGCGCGGATACGAGAAGAGCTTCACCACTGACAGCCTCGGCGCTTCGTCGCCCAGCCTGCTCCTCGCGTACTCCAACTACGACACGAGCCCGGTCGACGAGATGAGCGGTCCGCCGCCGGTGGCGATCACGGAGTCGCACCGCGTGAGCGGCGACCCCGGCTTCGTCGATGCGGCCGGCGGCAACTACCGGCTGGCCGCCGGCTCGCCGCTGATCGACGCCGGCGATCCCGCCGGGCTCCAGGCCGGCGAGTCGAGCACGGATCTCGACGGCAACCCACGGATCGTCGGTGCCGCGCACGACGTCGGCGCGTACGAGGTTCAGCTGCCTCCGCCTCCGGCCGGGCCCTCGCCTCCTTCGACCCCGCCGCCCGTGGTGAAGGACACAACGGCCCCGGTGTTCTCGCACGTGTCTCTCACCAACAAGGTCTTCGCGGTCGGCAGGGCGGCAACTCCTGTGAGCGCCAAGAAGCCGAAGATCGGCACGACCTTCCGCTTCACCCTGAGCGAGGCCGCGCGCGTGAAGTTCGTGATCGCGCGGAAGCTCCCGGGGCGGCGTGCTGGGAAGGCCTGTCGTGCGCCCTCGAAGAAGAACCGCGCGCGCAAGGCCTGCACGCGCTTCGTGAAGACGGGAACGCTCACGCGCAGCGGGCAGGCTGGCTTGAACTCTTTGAACTTCACCGGCCGCATCGGCCACCGCGCGCTGAAGCCCGGGACCTATCGCGTCACGATCAGCGCCACGGACGCCGCCGGCAACACGTCGAAGCCGAAGACGCTGGCGTTCAGGATCGTCCGCTGACAGGCTCGCGCCCGCGCGCGGCGGGGCTCAGCGGACACTGCTGAACCTTGACACATCCGTGCTAAGGTTGCCGACGGCATGGACGGTCTCACCATCAACGAGGCTGCAGAGACGACCGGATGGTCGCCTCGAATGCTGCGCTACCTCGAGAGCGTGGGCCTGATCCTGCCTCCGCGCACCGATTCCGGCTACCGCAAGTTCGGCCCCGAGGAGCTTCAGCGGCTGCGAACGCTGAAGGAGCTGCTCGCGCGCTTCGACTGCGGCCTCTCCGACATCGCCTTCGCCAAGCGGATGCGCGAGGACGAGGAGCTGAAGCAGGCTGTGGACACCTGGTTCGAGGCGGCCCCGCGGCCGCCGGAGGGCGTGGCGTCCGACGACTGGCTGCGCTGGGAGCAGGAGAAGCACCAGCGGCTGCTGGGCATCGCCGCATGACGAACACACAAGATTTCTGACCCGCCAACGGAGGCCTGATGACCACCACACCCACCACCGAGAAGACCAGCGACTTCAAGGTCGCCGACCTCTCGCTCGCGGACTTCGGCCGCAAGGAGATCGAGCTCGCCCAGCACGAGATGCCGGGCCTGATGGCGTGTCGCGAGGAATACGGCGAGGCTCAGCCTCTCAAGGGCGCGCGCATCACCGGCTCGCTCCACATGACGATCCAGACCGCGGTGCTGATCGAGACGCTCACGAGCCTCGGCGCCGAGGTGCGCTGGGCGAGCTGCAACATCTTCTCCACGCAGGACCACGCCGCGGCCGCCGCGGTGGTCGGCCCGGACGGGACCGCCGAGGACCCCAAGGGCGTGCCCGTCTACGCGTGGAAGGGCGAGACGCTCGAGGAGTACTGGTGGTGCATCGAGCAGACGCTCGTGTGGCCCGACGGGAACGGCCCGAACATGATCCTCGACGACGGCGGCGACGCCACGCTGCTCGTCCAC
>JAICJR010000130.1 GCA_025928345.1 Thermoleophilaceae bacterium
CGGGCCGCTCAACTCGATGCGCGCGCCGAGCGCCTCGTGCTGCGCCTCGAGTTCTGCCACGACGTTGCGCAGCTCGTTCAGGCGCTCGGCCTCCACGAGGTACGCCGCGTTCAGCACCATCTCGCCGTCGTGCCCGGAGAGCTCGCGGTTCTGCGGCGCGCGCGTGACCGCATCGAGCGCGCGCTCCTCGAGCCGGCCATGGACCTCGTGCGCGAGCTCCCGGGCGAGCGAGTCCGACACTTCGCGCAGATGGCGCTCCAGGCGGCGGCGCAGCATGTACGCCCCGCCTCCGCCCACGCCCTCGAGCTCGTGCTCGAACGCCTGAGCCTGCTCGCTGCGGGCGTGCGCCTCCGAGGACAACCTGTCGGGATCGACGATCAGCTTCACGCTCCACTCCTGGCGGCCGCGCAGCAGGTCCAGAGCCTCACGCAGAGAAGCGGCCTCGCGCTCGAGCATCTGCCGCACGCCGTCGTCGCTCTCGTAGAGAGTGCACAGTCGCAGCGGCACGATCGTGCCTGTCTCGAGCGCCGCGTCGAGCACGGACTCGTGGGCGCGCGCCACGCGTTCGAGCCATTCGAGGTCGTTCAGGTTGCGGCGCAGCGGCGCCTCGCCGAACTCCGCCCGCGGCACGCGGCTCACGAGCGCGACAAGGCCGCCTGCCGAGATGGCCTGCACCTCGTTCGCAGAGTCGATGCCGGGCTGCGCCGCGGGCCGCGGATCGCCCTCCGACATCACGCAGTACGCCCACACGAGGTCACCTGCCTCGCGTTCGGGCTCGGGCTCGGGCCCCGAGGGCGGCGGGCTCGGCGGGGTTGCCTCCCGCTTCCTCTCACCGAGCGCCGCCGCCACCAGTGCGTCGCGCAACACGACCAAGGCTTCCTCTTCGGCTCTCGCGAGTAGCCCGGGCGCGCGCTCCGCCGCCCAGCGCGCCAGCTCGTCGCTCACTTCTTCGACCCCTCGCCCACCAGCCGCTCCAGCCGGTCGACTCGCTCGCGCAGCTCACGGTTCTCCTGCTCGAGCTGCCGCGCGCCGTTGCCACCCTCCCCCGGCTCGAGCTTCTGGAGCGACTGATCGCTCTCCCACCAGTTGATCCCCATCTCCCGCGCGCGGTCGACCGACGCGATCAGGAGCCGCAGCTTGATCGTGAGGAGCTCGATCTCGAGCAGGTTGATCTGGATGTCGCCCGCGATCACGATCCCCTTGTCGAGCACGCGCTCGAGGATGTCCGCGAGGTTGCTGGGGTCGTTTGGCCGGCCCGGGAGCCGGTTGGTCTGGCGCGGCTGTAGCCCGCCGGCTTCCATGCTCACCCCTCGTCCGCCTGGCCGCGAACGAAGCGGCCCGTCCGCCTGTAGCCGCGCAGCGTGCCGCTCTCGTCGAGCTGCACCGCGTAGGTGCCGAGCACGTCGGTGGTGTTCGGGATGCGCGCAAGCTCGAGCGCGTCAACGGTGATCTGCCAGAACTCACCGTCCCACTCGAGCCCGGTTACCGCCTCGGGCTGGTAGCCCGTCAGCTCCTGCACCGTGATCAGCGCGGCGCGGCTGAGCTCGCTCGCCGACAGCCGGCCGTTGTTACTCGAATTCGAATCAGCCATTGCGCTCCTCCCCCGCGAAGCCGCGAATTGCCATCAGCCGCTCGAGCAGCGCGTTCTCCGCGTCGTCGATTTCCTCGTCGCTGAGCTCGCCCGCCTCGCGGGCGTCCTCCAGCTCGATCAGCGCCTGGTGGATCGCAGACTCGTCGTAGAGCTCGTTCTCCGCCTGCTCCTGGATGCGCTCGGCCAGCCAGGCCGTTCCGCGGACGGGCGCTAGCGGCAAGGTCAGAAGTCCGGTGATCAGGCCCATGCCGCGGCCTCGGTGTCGAGGTCGACGTCGGCGAAGCTGTAGGGAGGAAGCGGGCCGACGTAGCGAAGCTCGATGCGATCTCCGAGGCGATCGGCCAGCTTGCGAACCTCGCGCCCGAACGCGTCCTGGCGCTCGCGGTCGACCAGGCAGGCGAGGTTGAAGGCGGCGTCGGGCTGGCGGAGCTCCTCCTCCCTCAGTGCGGTGGCCACGGGCTCGAGCATCTCGATCGCGAGCCGCGTGTCCGCCGCGCGGCGCTGCCCGACCTCGCCGGCGACGAGCTCCCCGAGCCGGATCCGCTCGTAGTAGCCGGCCTCGTCGGGGAGCGTCCTGATGCGCTCGCGGAGCTTGGCCACCGCTTGGGAGCCGGAGACGATGTCCCGCATCAGCTGCTCCTCGTTGTAGTCCCCCCTCACGGTCAGCTGCACGCGGCCCTCCAGCTCGCGCAGGGCGTGCTCCAGTCGCTCCGAGTTCGGCTCGAGCAGCAGGTCGCGGACCGCCTGCTCGTCTTCCATCACGGTGCCGAACCGCACCGGCAGCACGGTGGCGCTCCCGCAGGCCTCCTCGAGAACGCGCCAATGCGAGCGCACCTCGCGCGCGGCGGCGAGCGCGCCGCCCTCCACCGGACTCACCAGCGCGGCGAGGCCATTGTGCTCGACAGTGCGCACGTCGCCGCCCGCCACGCCGCGGACGGACAGGTCGGCGCACTTCGACGACTGCCCGACTCCGTAGACGTAGAGGGCGCTCACTAGCTGCTCTTCTTCCGCGAGCGGCTGCCGGATGAGGACGACCCGGAGCGGCGACCGGAGGAGGACGACCGAGAACGGCTGCCGGATGAGGAGGAGGCGGAGCGGCTACGGGAGCTCGACCGTGTCCTCTGCCCGCCGCTGCCGCCGTTGTCATCGTCGTCGTCACCGCCGGTGAGCTTTTCCTTCACGCCCTCGATGGCTCCCTTGGCCTTCGACTCCGCGCCGCCGGACGTCATCGACTCGAAGAGCTCCGGCAGGTCGTGCGTGGTGTCGTCGTGGGCGATGTCGAGCCGGTTCACCGCCTCGGCGAAGCGCAGATAGGTGTCCACGCTCGCGATCACGATCCGCGCGTCGATCGTAAGAAGCTCGATGCCGACGAGCGAGACGCGCACGTAGGCGTCGATCACCAGACCCTTGTCGAGGATCACGTCGATCACGTCGGCCAGGCCGCTCGGCCTGGGCCGCTCGAGATATCCGCCGCGCGGTCCTGTCGCTATCGCCATTGAGATTGCCCTCCTCGGGTTGGGACTGATCTGGGACTACGTCTCTTTCGTCTGCTGACCCGGAAGCGGTTCTTCGGGCTCGCCCATCAGCTGCTTTCGGATGAAGGAACGGTTCCTCGCCAGAGCCCTCGAGATATTGATCTTGCGGATGCCGTGCAGGTAGCCGATTGCCCAGTCGAGCTGCTGGAGCGCGTCGTCGGCCGCGCGGCGGTAACGGTCGGCGTCGTCCTGCTGCTTCGAGCCGCTGTTTCGCCTGTTCGTTGTCGTGCGTGCCATCGAGACACCTCCTGCCGACTACCTGCCGCCGGCCTTGGACTTCGACTTCTTCGAGCGCTGCTTTGGAGGCTCGGGCGGCCGGTCTGCCGGGTCGACCTCCGCGGCGCGCCGCATCACTCGCGGGCGGCGCCGGCTCAGGGACGCCATGAGGTCGGGCACACCCGACCCGCTGGTATCGCCGCTGCCGTTTGCGCCGAGCTCGAGCGGCGGAGGACTCTCCTCGTCGCCCTCCTCATCCTCAGCGTCCTCTTCGTCGTCGTCCGGTTCGTCGTCGGCGGCGGCCTGCGGCCCGTCGTCGTCCTCCCCGTCCTCGTCGTCTTCGTCGTCCCATTCGTCGTCGCCGTCATCCTCCGGCTCGTCCTCGTCGGGCTCGTCCTCTTGGGCGACCGGCTCCTCCTCCTCGTCGTCCTCGTCGGGCTCCTCCTCGTCGCCCTCGTCCTCGTCGGGCTCGTCTTCGTAGTCCTCGTCCTCGTCCTCGACGAGCTCGTCCTCGTAGCCCTCGGGCTCCTCCTCGTCGATCCAGCCGTACTCAGCCAGCCGGTCGCGAACGTTGTCGGTGAGATCTCCGAGCCGTGGCACCTTCGCCAGGCCAACCGCTTTCGTCAGGCCCGGCGCCTTACTGACCGCCACACGGGCGGCCGTGGCGAGAGCCGCGCCGGCAGCCACCGCTTTCATCCCTGACATGCGGCTCCGGCGCGGTTGCTCGCCGTTGAGGGCCGCCTCGAGGGCCGAGGCGGCCACCCGGCTCATGTCGATGCGGCCGCGCTTAGCCACGGAGCACCCTGTACGTGATCGAAGCCGCGGCAGCGCCGGCCACCGCTGCGGCCGCGACAGCGCGTCCGAAGCCGGGCCGTTTCCCGCCGGCCCGGTCCACGAACGCTTGCTTGATGATTGAACTCATCGCTCGCCCCTCCTTGGCCTACGACGACCGCGAACCGCTCTTCCTCCTGGAAGATGACCGTCCGCCGGACCGTCCGCCGGAAGACGACCGTCCGCTCGCCGACGACCCGCCGCTGCTGCCGTTCGATGACGAAGACGAGCCCCGTGAGCGGCTGGACGTGCGGCGGCTGCTGCCGCTCGAGCGGCTGCCACTTGAGCGACTGCCACTTGAGCTGCTACCGCTGCTCTTCGACGACGCGCTGCTGCTGCGGCTCCTCGACGAGCCCGAGCCGCGCTTCTGCGAGGACGAGCCGCTGCGCGAGCTCGACGACGACTTGCGCCGGCTCGGAGACGACGACGAGCTCTTCTTATCGCCGGACTCCTCTTCCTCCATCAGCACGTGGGCCTTGAAGCGGGCGAGGTCGGCGCGCACTGCGCGCTTGACGTGCCGCATGCCGCGGGCCGCCTTCTCGATCAGCGAGCCCGGCTGCACGTCGATGTTCAGCTCGACGCGCGTGAGTCGCGGTCCGATCTCGTGGAATGTGACGACGCCGGTGTGCGTGACGCCCTCGGTGACCTTCCATTTGATCCGCTCGCCAGGACGCTGCTCGACGATCTCCGCCTTGAACTCCTTGGAGATCCCCCAGATCTTCGTCTTGAACGAGAGGTGCGACTCGTCCTCCTGCGACACGGACTCGAGGCGGTGCATGAACTCCGGCCACTTCTCGAACTGGGTCCACTCCTCGTAGACGGCCTTGATCGGCACGCCGATGTCGATGTCCTGCTGGATCGGCATGCGCCGGCCCTTGCCGACGCCCTCGACGCCTTTCGACTTGCCGCCGCCGCCCGGCAGCTTCTCGCTCACGGCGTCCTTCGCGCCGCCCGCCAGCTTGTCGCCGACAGCATCCTTCAGGCCGCCGCCGACCTTGTCGCCCGCCTTGCCGAGCGCTCCGGCGCCGTTGCTGCCCAAGCCCTTGACGAGCTTGCCGGCGCCCTTGGCAGCAATAGGCGCCAGTGCTGCCACGCCCACTCCTGCGGCGAGACCCTTCGCGCCTGAAAATGATCCGTTCGAACGTCCGCGCGCGTTCGCGGAAACCGATTCAACAGCTTCGCGCGCAACCTTGCCGAGTGCGGTGCCGACCACGTCGCCTAGGTCCTTGGCCATGAATGCCTCCTCCTAGCTTCTTCCCTCGGGGCCCCCGCCTCAGTTTTGTCGTGCAAAACGCGGTACCCGACGCTTTGCAGGGAAAACGAATTGGCCCAAGACGTGGCGCGTTGGCGTCATACCCGGTGGACTCATTGCACGGGGCTCGGGTACCTCAACGAGATGCTGATCGCAGCGATCGTGGCGCTCTGCGTCGTGCTCCTGATACTCGGCTTCCTCGCGCCGCGACTGTCGCGGCATCCACAGCGGGGAGTCGATCAGGCAATCGGCGCTGGAAGCCGCGGCGCCGCCAAGGCGCCCGGGCCGCTTGGCCGCTGGCTGCCGAAGCCCTTCCGCACGACGCAGCGCGCAGCCGATAAGAGCGCGTCCACCGGGCGCCGCGGTCGCGCCAAGGCGCCGTTCTAACCCAACCTCATTGTTGTTGTTCGTACCGCGCTTCGCCGTGCACAGAGGACACGAAGTCAGAGGTCGCGCACACGCTCGCGCGCCTCGTCGTCGTCGCGACGTTCGAGATCCTCGAGCTCGGCACGCTCCTCCGCGCTGAGTCGCGGCAGCCGAGCAGCCCGCCGCGCGCTTCCCCACCCCCACCGCATACCGGTGCCGTTCAGCAAAACGAGCGCAGTCACCCGCTCCGGATGCGCGAGCGCGTAGAACAGCGCCAGGTGAGCGCCCCACGAGTGCCCGGCCCCCGAGCTCGCGGTCCACAGCACGAGCTCAGGCTAAATCGTCGGCCAGTCAGCGGCGGCCGCGCCGGCTTGCCGCCACACCGCCCGCCGCGGCGCCGCCCACCGCCGCGAGCGCGACTGCCGCCCGCTTGGCGCGCGAATTCGTCGTCGCCTCGCCGTTCGGCCCTGAAGGCGCCATCTCCTCGAAGCGCGCGCCGCTCGTGGGTCCCGCGGACCGGCGCACGGCCAGCTGCAGCACCTGCGCGAGATGCAGCGCCTGGCGCCCGCTGCCGTGCTCGATCTGCGAGCGGCAGCTGAAGCCGTCCGTGATCAGCGCGACGTCCGCGGCCGCCTCACGCGCGCGTGGAAGCAGCTTCTGCTCGCCCGCCTTCACCGACACCTCGTACGGCTCACCCGCCTCGTAGCCGAACGAGCCCGCGAGCCCGCAGCAGCCGGTGTCGAGCACCTCGTAGTCGATGCCCACGCGGTCGAGCACCGCCTTGTCGCAGTCGGTGTCGGAGGTCGCCTTCTGATGACAGTGCAAATGAACGAGCGCCTTGCCGTCGAGCCGCGGGATCTGCCAATCCGCCGCGTGCTTGGCGATGAACTCGCCGAGCGTGAAGGTCTGGCGCGAGAGGCGCTTTGCGTCCTCGTCGCCCGGAAACATGTTGAGCAGCTCGTCGCGGAATGCCGCCCCGCAGCTCGGCTCGAGCGCCACCACCGGCGTGCCGGCCTCGATGTCCGGGCGCAGCACGTCGAGGATCTGCCGCAGCTGGCGCCGCGCCAGGCCGAGCATCCCGAAGTCGTACAGCGGGCGGCCGCAGCAGAGCGGCCGCGGCGGGATCGCCACCTGGAAGCCCGCCGCCTCGAGCACCTCGGTGGCCGCCACCGCGATGTCCGGATGAAAGAAGTTGTTGAACGTGTCCGGCCACAGCAGCACGCGCTCGCCGGTGCGGCGGCCCACAGATCGCGAGCGGAACCAGGAGGTGAACGTCTGCGTGGCGAACGCAGGCGGCCGCCGCTCGGGCGTGACACCAACCAGGCGCTTGCCAATCCGCGCGAACGGCTCGCGCTGCAGGAAGAAGTTCGCAAGCCGTGGCGCGAGCGAAGCAAGCCGCGCCTCCCAGTAGATGAGCCCGAGCGCGTACGCATGGCGGGGCCGCAGCCGCCGCTTCCAGAAGTGCGACAGGAACTCGGCCTTGTACGTGGCCATGTCCACACGCACGGGGCACTCGTGCTTGCAGCCCTTGCACGCGAGGCAGAGGTCGAGCGCCTCCTTCACGTCCTCGTTGCGCCAGCCGCCCTCGATCGAGTCCGATCGCATCATCTCGAACAGCAGTCGCGCGCGCCCGCGCGTGGAATGCTTCTCCTCGAGCGTGACCTGGTAGCTGGGGCACATCGTCCCGTTCTGATCGCGGCACGCGCCGACGCCGAAGCAGCGCTCCGCCGCCGCGGCGAAGCTCCCGCCGTCCTGTGGGAACTCGAAGTTGGTCGACACCCGGAGCGTGCGGTAGCTCGGGTCGATCTGGAGGTTGGTGTCGAGCGGGTACGGCCTCGCGACCTTGCCCGGGTTCATCTTCCAGTCCGGGTCCCAGATCTCCTTGAACTCGCTGAACGCCTCCACGAGCTCCGGCCCGAACATGCGGTCGAGCAGCTCCGCGCGCGCCTGGCCGTCGCCGTGCTCACCGGAGAGCGAGCCGTGGTACTTCGAGCCCACGAGCTCGGCGGCCTCCTCCATGAACTCGCGGTAGTTGCGCACGCCCGCCGGAGTGAGGAAGTCGAAGTCGATGCGTGAGTGCACGCAGCCGTGCCCCACGTGGCCGAAGATGCACGAGACCTTCCGGCCGTGCTTGTCGCACAGCTCCTCGAGGTCGCGGATGTACTCGCCGATCCGGTCGGGTGCCACCGCCGCGTCCTCCCAGGAGGGCCAGCCGGGATGCTCGCCGGGCATCTTGCTGTTGCCCACGCCGCCCTCGCGGATCTCCCAGATCTGGGCGACCTGCTCGGGGTCCTCGTACAGCTTGCTGTCCACGTGCGGGCCCTCGTCGGCGAGCGAGCGCAGCATGGACTCGGCCTGCTCGTCCGCGTCCCCCTTGGTGTCGCCGCCGAACTCCACGAGCAGCCACGCCTGACCGCCGGGGAGCAGCTCCGGGTGGCGCTTGAAGCCCTTCTTCAACTCGTTGTCCACGAGCCGCTGGTCGAACGTCTCGAGCCCGATCGGGTCGAACTCCATGATCTGCGGCACCTGGTCGGCAGCCGTGGGGCAGTCCTCGTAGCCGAGCAGCACGAGCGAGCGGTACTGCGGGCTGTGGATGAGCTTGCAGCGCGCCTCGAGCACGAGCGCGCAGGTGGCCTCCGTCCCCACCAGCGCGGCGGCGACGTTGAAGCCCTTCTCCGGCAGAAGGCTGTCCAGGTTGTAACCGGAGATGCGGCGCGGTATCCGCGGATAGCGGTCGCGGATGAGGTCGGCGTAGCGGTCGCGCAGGTCTCGCAGCGAGGCGTAGATCTCGCCCTCGCGACCGCCGGCGGCGATCTTCGCCTCGAGCTCGTCGTCGCGCACGGAGTTGGGCACGGTCATGCGCGTGCCGTCGTACAGGAGGACGTCGAGCGACTCGATGTTGTCGGAGGTCACGCCGGCGAGAATCGAGTGCACCCCGCACGAGTTGTTGCCGATCATCCCGCCGAGCGTGCAGCGGCTGTGCGTGGCCGGGTCGGGGCCGAAGGTGAGGTCGTACTCCTCCGCCTCGTCACGCAGCCAGTCGAGGACGATCCCCGGCTCCACGCGTGCGTAGCGCCCCTCCGGCGACAGCTCGAGGAGCTTGTTCATGTACTTCGAGAAGTCGAGCATCACGGCCGCGTTCACGGTCTGTCCCGCGAGGCCGGTGCCGCAGCCGCGCGCGACGATCGGCGCGCCGTGCTCGCGGCAGGCCGCCACGGTGGCGATCACGTCGCTCACATCGCGCGGCACCACCACGCCGATCGGCACCTGGCGATAGACGGACGCGTCGTTGGCGTAGAGCGCGCGATCGCCATCGGAGAAGCGCACTTCCCCGCGCACGTCCCTGCGCAGCGCCCGCTCTAGGCCAGCACGGTCAATGGTTGGTGCCGGCGGCGCGATTGTCGCCATGGCGCGACCTCCTTCGCTTGGGAACTGCTGGGTGCTTACCCGGACGAAATGGGCGCCGCCGCCCGTGATGTTCGGGGTCTGACCCGGCACCAGTCGCGGCGCCGTGGCCGGGGTACGCAACCCGCGACACCCACCACAGGAGGCTGCATGCCAGACACAGCATCTGACCTACTGGTCGAGCGCCTGATGGACTGGGGCGTGGACACCATCTTCGGCCTGCCGGGCGACGGCATCAACGGCCTCATGGAGGCGCTCCGCAAGCGCCACGACCGCATCCGCTACGTGCACGTGCGCCACGAGGAGGTCGGCGCGATGGCGGCCGTGGGCTACGCCAAGTTCACCGGCAAGCTCGGGGTCTGCTTCTCAACGGCGGGACCCGGCGCGATCCATCTCGCCAACGGCCTGCTCGACGCCCGCCTCGAGGGCGCGCCGCTGCTCGCGATCACCGGGATGACCTACCACGACCTGATCGGCACGCACTACCTCCAGGACTTCGATACCGACCACCTGTACTCGAACCTCGCGGCCTACAACCAGCGCATCATGGGGCCCGAGCACATCAACAACGTGGTGGACCTGGCGTGCCGCACCGCGCTCTCGCAGCGGCTGCCGAGCCACATCGCGTTCCCGATCGACTACCAGACAGCCGACGCCGAGGACCTCATGCGCTACAAGCGCAACGTCCCGGGCCACACCACGGTGGCGTTCAACGCGCCGCTGCGGACGCCGCCCGAGGAAGAGCTGCGGCGCGCGGCGGACCTGCTCGCCGGCGGCACGAAGATCGCGATCCTCGCCGGCCAGGGCGC
>JAICJR010000052.1 GCA_025928345.1 Thermoleophilaceae bacterium
GGCGAAGTTCCCGGCAGGCCTGATCGAGGTCACGCGCATCCCGGGGCTCGGGCCGAAGCGCGCGCGACGGCTGTTCGACGAGCTGGGGATCAAGTCGCTCGACGAGTTGCGCCAGGCGGCCGAGCAGGAGCGGCTGCGCGACGTGCAGGGCTTCGGGGCGAAGTTCGAGGAGAACGTGCTCGCCGCGCTGGCCGCCGGCGCCGACGGGCGGCCGAAGGCACGCACGCTGCTCTCGCGCGCGCTCGCCATCGGCGAGGAGCTCGTGGCCGACCTGCTGGAGCATCCGGCCTCGGACCGCGTGGTGCTCGCGGGCAGCGCGCGGCGGATGGCGGAGACCTGCAAGGACCTCGACATCGTCGCCACCGCAAACGACCCGGCGGCGCTGGCCGAGGCGTTCTGCAAGCTGCCCCTGATCGACGAGGCGCACGCGTGGGGACCGGCGGGCGCCCGCGCCACCACCAACAACGGCATGAGCGTCGACCTGCGCATCGTGCCGCCCGACAACTTCGGCAACCTGCTCCAGCACTTCACCGGCTCCGGGAAGCACAACGAGGCCCTGCGCGGGTGGGCGGTGCGCAAGGGCTTCCACGTGAGCGAGTACGGGGTGACCGACGACGCCACGGACACCACTCATTCCTGCACCAGCGAGGAGCAGGTGTACGAGCTGCTCGGCCTCCCGTTCATCGAGCCGGAGCTGCGCGAGAACCGCGGCGAGCTCGACGCCGCGCGCGAGGGCCGGCTGCCGGAGCTGATCCGGGTGGAGGACCTGCGCGGCGATCTGCACTGCCACACCACGGCGTCGGACGGGCGCAACACGCTCGAGGAGATGGCGCAGGCCGCGCTCGAGCGCGGCTACGAGTACCTGGCGATCACCGACCACTCGGCGTCGCACGGCTTTGGCAACGACGTGTCGCCCGACGAGCTGCTGAGACAGATCGAGCGGATCCGCGAGCTGGACGAGCGAATGGACGGAATCAAGCTGCTCGCCGGCTCGGAGGTGAACGTGCTGCCGAACGGCACGCTCGACTACGCAGACGACGTGCTGGAGCAGCTCGACTGGGTGGTGGCGAGCCTTCACACCTCCTTCCGCATGAAGGAGAAGGAGATGACCGAGCGCATGATCCACGCGATGGAGCACCCGCTCGTGGACGCTATCGGCCATCCCACCGGGCGCAAGATCGAGAAGCGCGAGGCCTACGCGCTCGACATCGAGAAGGTGGTGGAGGCCGCGGTGCGCACCGGCACCTTCCTCGAGATCAACTCGGCGCCGGACCGGCGCGACCTCAACGAGCAGAACGCGCGGCACGCGGTGGAGGCGGGCGCGATGCTCGTAATCGACTCGGACTCCCACGGCACCGAGACGCTCGCGAACATCCGCTACGGCATCGCGACCGCGCGTCGCGGCTGGGTGAGCGCCGCGCAGGTGGCAAACACGCGGCCGTGGAAGGAGCTCGACAAGCTCCGCAAGCGCGGCGCCGCTAAACGGGGGCGCCGGGGCGCCGGGCGGGCTCCCTGAGCGACTCGAGCTTGCGGTAGCCGGGCACGCGCAGCAGCTTGGTGGGCTCGAACGGGCCGGTGTGCTCGACGTAGAACTGCACGCCGTCGCGCTGCTCGATCGCGAGCACGGCGGAGCTCTGGCGACGCCAGCCGAGCGCGCCGATCAGGGCGTACCCCGCCCCGACGGCCGGGACCTGCGGGATGAGAAATGCCACCGCGCCGCCCGCGAGCGTGAGCGCGGCGAGCGCCCAGAGCCTCGTGATGAGAATGCGCCCGGGCTCGACCTCGGGCAGCACCGGCGTGCTGCGCGCCCCGGCCAGCAGGCGGGCGATGCCGTCCGTGACCTTCATCCGCCTGCCGAGGAAGATGCCCCCCAGCGTCGAGACGAGCCACCAGCCCAGGGAGAAGTAGATGAGCGCGCTCTCGCCCTTCGCGGTCGCCCCGGCGATGGTCACAACGCCGAGCACGGTGGCCGATGCTCCGAAGAGCAGCACGGCGGTGCGGAGGAAGTCCGTGAAGCGCATCAGCCCTCGGCGAGCGTCCGCAGGACGGTCCTGAAGCCGTCCACGCCGTCGACCACCAGGTCGGCCTGGTCCACGATCTCCGCCGGCCCCTCATCCGAGCGCAGGCCCACTCGCACAGCGGTGTCGAGGCGCCCGTCGGCCACCAGATCGTCGAGGGCCGCGAACGCGTCGAGATCGGTCACGTCGTCACCGCCGAACAGCACCGAGCGCACCGACGCATGGTCCGCGAGTTTGCGCACGGCCTGGCCCTTGTCGATCGGAAGCGGCGGGCGGACCTCGAGCACCTTGCGTCCCCAGTGCACATGGAAGCCGTCCTGCTCGGCGGCCTCCGCGAGCTCCCGCACGCGCGCCTGCGCAGCGTTCTCATCGGGCGCGCCGCGCCAGTGGTAGGCCCAGATCGGGCCCTTGTCCTCGATCCGTACGCGCAGCGTGCGCAGCTCCCGCGTGTCGTTCGCGCGGACGAAGCCGCGCACGCGGTCAGCCCAGCCGAGCACCTCCTGGCTCATCTCCGGCTTGGTCGCTCCGGGCCACAGCATCTCAATGCCGTGCATGCCCGCATACGCGATTCCGCCAACGCCCACGAGCCGCCGCGCCTCGGCCACCGACCGCCCCGAGATGCACGCCACGCAGCCATAGCGGCGCGCGAGCGACGCGAGCAGGCGGGCCGTTGCCTCGGGCACCTTGGCGTCGTCCGCGCGCTCCACGATCGGCGCCAGGGTCCCATCGATGTCGCAGAACACACCGCCCCGGCGGGGCGCGTCGAGGAGCGGTTTCAGCACCTCAGCGAGGTTCTCGGCGGTGGGGGCGGGCACGGTCCGTAGTATGCCCCGCGTGTCCAAGCGGGTCGTGCGGCTGGGAGTGATCGGCACCATCGCTGGTGCCTTCAGCGGCCTCTTCGGCATTGGCGGCGGCACGGTGATGGTGCCGTTGCTCCTCCTGTGGCTCGCGTACGAGGAGCGCGAGGCCACCGGCACGTCACTCGCGGCGATCGTGATCATCGCGGGAATCGGCGCGCTGCTCAACGGCGTGTTCGGGAACGTGGATCTGTCGAAGGGTCTCCTGATCGGGATCCCGGCGGTGTTTGGCGTCGTCGTCGGCACCGAGCTCCAGCAGCGCCTGCCGGTGCGCGTGCTCAACGGGCTGTTCGCGGTTCTTCTCGTCGTGTCAGCGGCCCTGCTCGTGTTTTGAGCGCAGGCGAGGTCGCCGGGACGCTCGCCGTCGGCTTCGCGGCGGGCATGTCGAGCGGGCTGCTGGGAATCGGCGGCGGGATTCTGTTCGTCCCGGGGCTCGTTCTCATCCTCGGCGAGTCGCAGCTTCGGGCGGAAGCCACCTCGCTGCTCGCGATCATCCCGGTCGCCCTCGTTGGGTCGATGCAGCAGAAGCGCCACGGCAACCTGCGCGGCCGCGACGCACTGTGGATCGGGGTGCTGTCCCCGATCGGCGTGTTTGGGGGCGTGGAACTCGCGAACGTCGTCTCCCAGAAGCTCCTCTCCTATCTGTTCGCGGCGATGATGCTGTACTTCGCCTTCAACCTCGCCAGGCGCGCGCTGAATCCCCGCTGACCGTTTGTCCGCGGCTGGATGCGGTTATAGGCCTCACATGGGAAAGAAGATCATCGCGCTGGTGGCGGAGCCGATCTCGGGCGCCGCGCTGAAGAGCGCAGTGGGCGGTGACGCCCAGGACGCCGAGGTGCTCGTGGTCGCGCCGGCGCTCAACAGCAAGTTCAAGTTCCTGACCTCCGACCCGGACGATGCGATCGAGCGGGCCGAGCGGGTGCAGGAGGAGACCGTGGAGCGCCTCGACGAGGAGGGCATCGACGCCGCCGGGGACACCGGCGAGTCGGATCCGCTGCTCGCGCTTCAGGACGCGCTGCAGACCTATCCCGCCGACGAGATCGTGGTGTGCACGCACCCCGGCGATGGCCGCAACTGGCTCGAAGAGGGCGTGGTTGAGAAGGCGCGCGAGCGCTTCGGCAAGCCGGTGAAGCACCTGGAAGTGGAGTGACTCAGGCCGAGCGGGCGCGGGCCTGGTCCGGCTCGCGCACGTTCCACCACAGCCAGTTCACGCCGGAGCGGCTCACCGCGGAGCGCACGCGCTCGGTATCCGTGTGCGTGCCGGCGCGAAATGAGGAGCGGACGGTGGGCCCGATCGTGTCCGACCTCGTCCGGCTGCGCGAGCTGGGAGCGATCGACGAGGTGGTGGTGATCGACGGCGGCTCGACCGACGGCACGGTCGCGATCGCCGAGGCCGCCGGCGCCACGGTTCACCAGGAGGCGGAGCTGATGCCGTCGTACGGCGACGTGCTGGGGAAGGGCGACGCGATGTGGCGCGCGCTGTCCGTGCTCGAGGGCGATGTGATCGTCTACCTCGACGCCGACTCGGAAGGTTTCGGCCCGCACTACGCGTGCGGACTCGCCGGCCCGCTCGTGTGCGGCGACGGCGGCGTGGAGTTCGTGAAGGCGTTCTACCGCCGGCCGCTAAAGCTCGGCGAGGTGTCCCTGCCCGAAGGCGGCGGTCGGGTGACCGAGCTCACGGCTCGGCCGCTGCTCGACCTCTTCTATCCGGAGCTTGCCGGCTTTCGGCAGCCACTGTCAGGTGAGCTGGCCGGCACGCGGGATCTCTTCACCCGGCTGCCGTTCGCCACCGGCTACGCGGTTGAGATCGCGATGCTGATCGACGCGTGGAAGGAGGTCGGCCTGGACGCGCTCGCCCAGGTGGACATCGAGTTGCGCCAGAACAGCCACCAGCCGCTGAGCGACCTGGGGCAGATGGCGGGCGCGGTGCTGCGCGCCGTGTGCGTGCGCCTGCAGCGCGAGGGGCGGCTTACCGGCCTGGAGGGTGATGAGCTCGTCGAGCGCCCGCCGCTCATTCATACAGAGCAACCACCGCAACGATCGCGTAGATAGCCACGAGCGCCCAGCCTTCGAACGCCGTGGCCTCACCGTCGCCGGTGATCTGCGCCAGGACGATCGCCGTGAGGATGATCGCGCCGATCCAGACCGGCGCGAGCACGAAGGTGAGCGTGGCCGTAAAGAGGAGCGACACGAGCACCAGTGCGGGATAGAGGAAGGCGGCCACCTGCGCCACCGAGTTCTTCACCACGCTGATCGCGAGCTCGGATTCCCCCTTTGACGCCATCACGAGACCGGTTGCGTTCTCGGCCGCGTTGCCGGCGATCGCCACGATCACCAGCCCGGCAAACGACTTCGATATCCCCAGTGACTTCACCGCCGGGTCGAGCGCCGTGATGAACCAGTCAGATACGAACGCGGCGCCCACGCCGCTCACGGCCAGGAGCACGGTGGCGACCGGTAGGGGCACGCGCGGGCGCGACTCAACATCGCCGCCGCCGGAGCGGAGGTAAGGGATGGCCCACGCCACGTACACCGCGAGGATGCAGGCGGCGCCCACCACCGAGATCGTCTTCACGTGGTGGCTCGCCTTGTCGCCCGAGGCGAGCGAGAGCCCGAGGATCACGATGATCGACGAGGCCAGGAGCATCAGCGTGGCCGTGTCGCGCGGCAGGCCGGTGCTGAAGCGCATCACTCCGCCGCTGCTGTGCCGCGCGCCCACGACGATCACGAGGCCGAGCACCAGCAGCGCGTTGGCGAGCACCGAGCCGATCAGCGAGGTCTGTGCCACCAGGGTCTCGCCCTTCTGCAGCGCGAACAGGACCACGAAGAACTCGGGCAGGTTCCCAAGCGTGGACTGCAACATCCCGGTGGCCGCCGGCCCGAGCCGCGCGCCCACCTGCTCCGTGCCGAGCGCGACGAGCCACGCCATCCCCGCGAGCGCCAGCCCCGAGGCGGCGAACGCGAGAACTTCTGGCGCGTTCGCATAGCGCGTGACCGCCGCGAAAACGGTCGCCGCAGCGAGCGCCACCAGCATGTAACGCTCGCCGCGCGTGAGGCCTCGCATGGCGCGCGAGCATAGGGAACCGTGCTTTACCAAGCCGGTTTGGGGGAACCCTTCATTCGGATGGAAACCGAAAAGGAAGGGGCACGTGGCTACCGGACGGTTCAAGACGGAACGCTTTGATGGCGTAGAGCGCCCGTATTCCGAGGAGGACGTAGACCGCCTGCGAGGGTCGGTGCAGATCGAGAACACGCTCGCCAAGCTCGGCGCGGAGCGGCTGTGGGAGCTACTCAAGCGGGACGAGCCGGTGCGCGCGCTGGGCGCCTCCACGGGCAACCAGGCCGTGCAGCAGGTGAAGGCCGGGCTCGATGCCATCTACGTGAGCGGCTGGCAGATCGCCGCGGACGCAAACAACGCGGGTCAGATGTATCCCGACCAGAGCCTGTATCCCGCGAGCAGCGGGCCCGACGTGGTCCGCCGCATCAACCAGGCGCTGCGCCGCGCGGACGAGATCGCGCACGCGGAGGGCGACGACTCCACATACTGGTTCGCCCCGATCGTCGCGGACGGCGAGGCCGGCTTCGGCGGCGCGCTGAACGTGTTCGAGCTGACGAAGGCGATGATCGAGGCGGGCGCCGCGGGCGTGCACTTCGAGGATCAGGTGGCGTCAGAGAAGAAGTGCGGTCACATGGGCGGCAAGGTGCTGCTGCCGACCTCGTGGGCGGTCCGCAACCTGATCGCCGCGCGCCTCGCGGCGGACGTCGCGGGCGTGCCGACGATCATCGTCGCGCGCACCGACGCGCAGGACGCGGAGCTCCTGCTGAGCGACGTGGACGAGCCCGATCACGAGTTCATCACCGGCGACCGCACCAGCGAGGGCTTCTACAACGTGAAGTGCGGCATCGAACAGGCGATCGCGCGCGGCATCGCGTACGCGCCGTACGCGGACCTCATCTGGTGCGAGACGAAGGAGCCGGACCTCGAGCAGGCCAAGCACTTCGCCGAGGCGATCCACGCCGAGCACCCGGGCAAGCTGCTCGCGTACAACTGCTCCCCCTCGTTCAACTGGCAGAGCCACCTCTCGGACGACGAGCTGCTCACGTTCCAGAAGGAGCTCGGCGAGATGGGCTACCGCTTCCAGTTCATCACGCTCGCCGGCTTCCATACGCTCAACTACGGGATGTTCGACCTGGCGCGCGGCTATCAGGAGCGCGCCATGGCGGCGTACGCGGACCTGCAGCAGCGCGAGTTCGCGAGCGAGGAGCACGGCTACACGGCCACGAAGCACCAGCGCGAGGTCGGCGCCGGCTACTTCGACCAGGTCGCGCAGGTGATCGCGGGCGGCGAGGAAGTCGCCACCGCGGCGCTCACCGGGTCAACGGAGGAAGCTCAGTTCTGATCTGACGGGTTGCCCCGCTGCCGGTCAGAACTAGGACGATTCGGGGCGATTGGCGGCTTAGAGAAGTCTTACCGATGACTTAGGGCGTCTTAGAAGCGGGAGGTCACACTGTCGGTCATGGATGAGCGGCAAGGCAGCCCTCCGAGCGCTCGCGAGGCTGCCCTGGCTCGTGCCGCGCGCGCCAAGCGCTGGGTTGCGGGCGGCGCCGTGGCGCTCACCGGCGTCTTCTCAGCCGTCGCCGCGCATGCTCTGCCGGCCAACCATTCCGCGAAGCCGAAGCCCACTCCCGCGGCGCCGCCGGCGCCTGCCATCGACCAGAGCGACGACCAGGAGGCGGTGCCGCTCGCACCGCCGGAGCAGGCGCCCGCGCCGTCCGCCGCGGACGGCGGTGCCGTGTCGGGAGGGTCGTGAGCGAGTCCGCGCGCTGGAGCGCGATCGGAACCACCGCCGAGGTGTTCGTCACCGACGAGCGCGAGCTTCCGCTCGCACGCGCGATCCTCGAGGAGGAGCTGGAGGCGATCGACCTCGCCTGCAGCCGCTTCCGGGATGACTCGGAGCTTGCGCGGGTGAACGCATCGCCCGGCCGCTGGGTGGATGTGAGCGGGCTGTTCGTCGAGGCGCTCGATGCCGCGCTCGGCGCCGCGCGCGCCACCGATGGTGACGTGGATCCGACGGTGGGCCGCGCCCTGCGCGTGGCCGGATACGACCGCGACTACGCGCAACTGCCCGCGGTCCGCACGGGCCGGGTGCGCTTCGTCGCCGCGCCTGGATGGCGACTGGTGCAGTTGGACCGCACCCGTCCATCCGTCCGCGTGCCCCGGGGTGTGGAGCTCGACCTCGGCTCCACCGCCAAGGCGCTTGCCGCCGACCGTGCCGCTCGACGCTGCGCGGAGGCGCTCGAGGGCGGCGCGCTCGTGAACCTTGGCGGCGACCTCGCCGTTGGCGGCCCGCCTCCGCCCGGCGGCTGGAGCGTGCGGGTGACCGACGATCACGAGGCGGCCTTCGACGCGCCGGGCCAGACCGTGTCGATCAGCTCGGGCGGCCTCGCCACCTCAAGCGTCGCGGTGCGCCGGTGGCGGAACGGCGACGGTCTCGCGCACCACATCATCGACCCGTCGAGTGGGCGCCCCGCATCCGAGTTCTGGCGGACCGTGAGCGTGGCCGCCGCCAATTGCCTGGCGGCCAACATCGCGAGCACCGCAGCGATTGTTCGCGGCGCGGCCGCGCTTCCGTGGCTCGACTCGCTTCGCCTTCCCGCTCGCCTGGTTGGAGTCGACGGAGAGGTGGCGCGGGTCTCTGACTGGCCCGCTGAGGCGACGGCTTGACCCTTACGCTCGCCACGGCGGGCGCCCCAGCGCTCTGGTATCTGAGCCGCGGCAGCGGAGCCGTGTCGCTCATCCTGCTCTCCACCGCCGTGGTGCTCGGCATCGTGGATGAGCGCCACTGGCGCTCCGCGCGCTGGCCGCGCTTCACGCTGCACGGGCTGCACCGCTGGGTCTCGCTGTTCGCCGTCAGCTTCCTGTCCGTCCACATCCTGAGCGCGGTGCTCGACAGCTTCGCGCCGATCCGCCTCCTCGACGCGGTGATTCCATTCGCCGGCAAGTACCGGCCGCTCTGGCTCGGCTTCGGCGCGCTCGCCTTCGACACGCTGCTCGCAGTCACGATCACGAGCCTTCTGAAGAAGCGGATCGGGCAGCGCAACTGGCGCGCCGTGCACTGGCTCTCGTACGCCGCGTGGCCCGTTGCCGTGGTGCATGGGCTCGGCACCGGCAGCGACGTGCGCGCCGGGTGGCTGCTCGCGATCACCGCGGCCTGCGTGGCGGCGGTCTGGCTCGCTGTCTTCGTACGCATATGGGATGCCGCGCCCGGACCCCGCTTCGCGAGCCTGGGCGCCCTCGCGGCGGTACCGATCGCGGCCGTGATCTGGCTTCCGCAGGGTCCGCTCGCCAAAGGCTGGGCGCAGCGCGCGGGCACCCCGGCGCGGCTGCTCCCGGTGAGCGACGTGACGCCCGCTGCGGGTACGCAGCGCGACCTGTTCTCGCCGCCGTTCAGCGCCTACCTCGGTGGGAGCGAGACCGGCAGCAGCGACGATTTCGGGGACGAACGCGTGGACATCGCGCTGCGCATCACGGGCGGCGCACAGGGCGCGGCGGACATCGTGCTCCAGGGCCAGCCGCTGGCCGGCGGCGGCGTGTCCGTGCAGAGGAGCGAGGTGACGCTCGGTCCGGCGTCGGATCCCAACCGCTACCAGGGCCGCGTGGTGTCGCTCGAGAACACCGACGTGGTCGCCGAGGTGACCGACCTGGCCGGCAACTCTCTGCGCGCCGACTTCCGGCTCGCGCTCGAAGGGCGGCGAGTGGAGGGAACCGTCAGCGTGGTGCCGGACTAGCCAGGGCTGCGAAGATCTTCGTCATGGCCGGACCGCCTCCCGGACCCAGACTCCCCCGCGTCGTTCAGACGGCGTTCTTCCTGTTCGGCCCGCGCCGCTTCATCGCGCGCATGCACCGCCGTTACGGGCCGCTCGTCCAGCTCGGCACGGCGTTCGACTCGAACTTCGTGATGGTGTTCGACCCGGCTCTCGTGAAGGAGGTGTTCCGCGCGCCTCCCGACCGCCTGCGCGCCGGCGAGGCGAACGCGGTGCTCGGGCCCGCGCTCGGGATGAGGTCTGTGCTCCTGCTCGACGGCGAGGAGCACCTGCGCCAGCGGCGTTTGATGCTGCCGTCGTTCCACGGCCAGCGCATGCGCGCGTACGAGGACGTGATGCGCGAGGCAGCCGACCGCGCGGTCGACTCGTGGCCGCTCGAAAGCGAGTTCGCCCTCCTGCCGTGGATGCAGCAGCTCACGCTCGACGTGATCCTGCGCGCCGTGTTCGGAGTGGAGGCGGGGCCGCGGCAGGACGAGCTCAAGCTGCGGCTGCGCCAGATGATCGAGCCGGTGGCGAACCGCTTCGGGCTGCTGATGATGGTGCTGATGCCACGGCTCGGCAACAACCGCGCCGTGCGCCAGTTCGAGGAGCGGCGGCGGCTCGTGGACGAGCTGATCTACGACGAGATCGCCCGGCGTCGGGACGCGCCCGACCTTGAGGAGCGGGAGGACGTCTTCTCCATGCTGCTTCTCGCGCGTGATGAGAACGGGCAGCCGATGACGGACGAGGAGCTGCGCGACCAGCTCGTCACGCTGCTCGTTGCCGGTCACGAGACCACGGCCACCGGGCTCGCTTGGGCGTTCGATCGCATCCTCCGCACGCCGAGCGTGCGGACGGAGCTCGAGCGCGCGGTTGAGGAGGGCGACGATCAGTACATCGATGCCGTGGCGAAGGAGGCGCTCCGCGTCCGGCCGGTCATCCCCGGCGTGGGCCGTGTGGTGCGCGGCGGGCCGTTCGAGCTCGGCGGGTACACGCTGCGCGAGGGCACGGAGATCAACCCGTCGATCGCGGTGATCCATGCGCGCGGCGACATGTTCCCCGGGCCGCGCGACTTCCGCCCCGAGCGCTTCCTCGAGGACGATCCGCCCGACACGTACACGTGGATCCCGTTCGGCGGCGGGACGCGGCGCTGCCTTGGCGCTTCATTCGCGCTGTTCGAGATGCGCGTGGTCATTCGTCGTGTGATCGAACGGACGCGGCTCGAGCCGGTGAGCGACACGGCCGAGCACGTGGAGCGCCGCGGCATCACGATGGTGCCGAAGACGGGCACGCGCGTGGTGATGCGCGAGCGGCGCCCGGCCGGCGCTCAGAGCGAGACGCGGAACCTCGCGGAGTCCGAGCTGCCGGTGCGCGTGCCAAGCACCGGCACGGCGACGAGCCGGTAGCGCGCCGACCGCAGCTTCCTTCCGCCAACGCGACCGGTGAAGTGGAAGGTGTTCAGCCCGGCGGTGTCCGTGTGGGTGAAGGTTCCGACCGTGACGTAGCGGGTGCAGCGCTTAAACGACCGCCGGTGCGTGCCGTTCGTCTTGTTCTTACGGATCGGCATGGCCACGCACTTCCCCTTGACCTTCACTCCCCGCCGCGCCTTCAGGACCGTCAGGTGCGCGGTGGCCGCCTGCGAGTCGTTGTAGCTCACCGTCGTGCCGGTCGCCCTTCTCCGCTTGCGGGCGATGCTGTCTCCCGCATTTGCGGCCGGGAACCTGCTGGGGTGCAACCTCAGGTTCGTGATCGCCAGGTTGGGCAACGCCGGCACGACTGGCAGGGGCTGCGGTGGTGGTGGTGGAGGGACCGGGACGTCGGCGGCCACCCAGCACGGGATGTTCGCGCCCGTGACGAGGCTCTGGTTCGTGCCGCTGCCGTCGAGGTTCGCCCGGCCGATCGAGTTTGCGCTCGAGTTCGCCCAGTAAACGGACGTCGCGTCGGCCGCCACGCCGCACGGCGCGCTCGCGCCCGTGATGAAGCTCCCGTTCGGCGAGCCACCGTCGAGGTTTGCGCGGCCGATGGTCGTCGAGCCGAAGTTTGCCCAGTACACGTGCGAGCCGTCGACGGCCACGCCGCACGGCTTGGTCACGCCCGTGGTGATGAAGTTGGGATCCGGCGAGCTGCCGTCGAGATTTGCGCGGCTGATCGAGTTCGCGTCCCTGTTCGCCCAGTAGATGAAGTGGCTGTCCACGGCCACGCCGCATGGATAGTTGAGCGACGGAATGAAGTTCGTATCGGGCGAGCTCCCATCAAGGTTCGCGCGAGCGAGGAAGCCTGTCGCCTGCGTGTCCGTCCAGTAGATATGAGCGGAGTCGACGGCCACGCCGCACGGGTTTCCGCCCGCGCCGCTGATGAAGCTCTGCGTGACACCGCTCCCGTCGAGGAGCGCGCGTCCGATGCTGGCGCCCGCGTCGTTCGGCCAGAAGATATGTGAGGTATCGACGGCCACCCCGCACGGCTCGTTCGCACCGGTGATGAAGTTCTGCACCGCGCCGCTGCCATCCGGATTCGCCCGGCCGATGGTCGAGCCCGTGTTGCTCCAGTAGATGAACGCGCTGGCGGAGGGCGCGAGCGCGAGCAGCGCGAAGACGATCAGGACTGCGGTGAGGCGTGGCACCGCTGCTCGTGTCATCTTGCTGACGCTACCCCGGCTGGGGTAGCGCGCGCAAGTCGCGACGCTATCGGCGGCCGACGAACGTCGGCGTGCTCGAGGCGGCGCGGATGGACGCGAGCCCGCCGCGGAAGCCGCTCTTCGTTGCGCGTGCGGTGGAGCTGCCTGGCCGGCTCAGGCTAAGCCGCAGCGTCGCCCTGCCGTGAGCGTTCGTGACCGCCCTGTGTCCCGCGAATCTGACGGTCGCACCCTTCACCGGGCCTTTGCCGCCAAGCTGCGCGAACGTGACCGTGAACCTGAAGCGCGTGCGAACGCCGACGCGTGCGTGCGCGGGCGACGCGTTCAACCTCAGCCTGACCGTCCCCGCGGGCGCGAAGTTCACGAGGGCGCCCTTACTCGGACCGAACGTGGGGTTCTTCACGCCGAACGCCGGCAGCACCATCGCGTGCAGGATGCCGCCGAGGCCGGTGAAGGTTGCGAGTCCCTCGGGCTCGCCGCGGTAGTTGCGCTTGAGCTCGAGCTGTCGCTGGCCCGTGGCGGTGTTGACCGACCAGATCTGCAACTGCGCGTTGCCCACGTTGCTCGCGAGGAAGAGGCGCCCGTTGTAGAAGGTGGCGCCGGTGATGCCGTTCGGAGGCACCGCGCCGGTGAGGCGGACAGCCGGCTTGAGCAACGGGCCGCCCGGTGCGGCGTTGGCGGCATTGACGTCCGCCGCGTTGTACGCGATGAGGTCGTTGCCGGCGGAGGTCCATAGGAGCTTGCCGTCGGGCGAGCTCTCCACCCACATCGCCTTCGGGATGTCCGCCGGGTCGAGCCTCACGTAGTAGCGCCACTTGAGCGTTGCCGGATCGGCCACGCCGAACCCGCCGGTGCCGCAGGTGTTGCCGCCGTTCGGCCCGCCGGGGGTGAAGCACTCCATCGGCAGGAGCACGCGTCCGCCCTCGCCGGGATCGAAGCTCAGGTCGCCGATGTGGTTGTAGCCGTCGCGGCTGGTCACGTCCGGGGGGATCTCAGGCGATGCGCCGGCGGTCTGCTTGAGCCGCGCGTCCGTCTTGAACAGGCCGTTGAAGCTGAGCAGCGTGCCGTCGAAGAGAAAGCCGCCGGCCGGGTCGACAGTGATGCCCTGGTTGTAGCTCTCGGGGAAGCGCGACACGCCGGTGTCCACCCAGCGGGTGGAAGCGTGCGCGGCGCCGGCGCAGGTCAGCAGCGCGCAGGCCAGAGCGACAGCGAGTCCTCTCCTCACATGGTCATCGTAGAGGGGGCAGCCGCGGCCGCCCCCTCTACCTCGCCCCTACTTGACCCTGATCCGCCTGCTGACCATGCTGATGTTGCCGTCGCTGTTGGTCGCGATGACCGTGAGCTTCAGGTTCGCCTTCCTGCCGATCGCCCTCCTGGTGTGGCGGTTCAGCTTCAGCGTGACCTTGACCTTCCGGCCGCTGGACCTGAGGGACCTCGCCGCGAGGATGACGTCGCCAACCTTGGAGACGTGAGCACCGTGATAGGTGCCGGTGAGCTCCGCGCTGTAGGCGACGGCCTCGTTGGCGCTGAGCGTGAAGGTGACGCCGTGCTTGAGGAACGACTTCCGCTTCACCGACCTCCTCACCGAGCCGAGCTTCACCTTCGCGGGGTTCAGCCTCGGCTTCGGGACGCCCGGCTGCGTGACTATCTGCACCGGCAGGGTCGCCTTGGCGACGTTGTTCGTCTCACAATCGGAAACCGTGTCGATGTCGTCGCTCGTGACGGTGTCGTTGCCGGCATCGCACTCGACGATGTCCGGCGCATTGTCGCGCGCCAGGAATATGTCGTCGCCGATGCCGCCGACCAGGACGTCCGGCCCGCCGAGGCCGTCGATCGTGTCGTTGCCGTTCCCTCCATACAGATCGTTGACGCCGGGGCTGCCGGTGAGCGTGTCGTTGCCGTCACTGCCATTGACGGCCTCGACGTCCGTGTGGACGTCGTCGGCCGCGGGGCCGGCGCCATCGGTGCCGGCGCCATCCTGGCCGGTCATGCCGTCGTTGGCGACGTCATCGAGCGAGACGCTGACCGACGGAGTCCCCGACCCGATCCACGGCTCGTTGTAGTAGTCCACCTGATCGAAGTCGGGGCCGCCGTGGATGTCGTCGGCGCCGGAGCCGCCATAGAACTCGTCCTGGCCGGCACCGCCGTTGAGCACGTCGTTCCCGTCACGGTCGTCGATCTGGTCATCGCCGGCGTTTCCGTTCACCGTGTCGTTCCCGGGGCCGGCGTCGATGTAGTCGGGTCCACTGCCGCCGTTCAGCGTGTCATTGCCGCCGAGGCCGAACAGCTCGGCGCAGTCGGTAGTGCAGCGGGGCAGCACCGAGTTCGTGGCGGTGAGCGTGTCGTTCTGGTCGGTGCCGACGATCTCCTCGACGTCTGTGCCGATGTTGTCGCTCTCGCCTGCCTCCCCGTCGTTCGCCACACCATCAGCGCTTACTGTCACGGGGCCGGCCATGTTCTCGTAGTCCGCCTGGTCATAGCCGGGGCCGCCGTTGAAGGTGTCCTGCTCGGGACCGGCATCCAGCTGGTCGTAGTCCGCGCCGCCGTTGAACGTCAGCGGAAAGCCCGCCGGCGGGCTGTGCGGAGTGACCTCGTTCTCGCCGTCGCCTCCGTTGATCACGACGCGGTCGAGCGAGTTCGTCGCGTCAGCGGTGCAGATGACGCCCTGGCTGCCATCCGCCTGGCAGACGCCTCCGGGGGTATTGACCGGGTCCAGGTTCAGGTCGTGGAAATCGATCGTCCTGTATGCGCCCGAGGTGCCGAACGTCACGTCGAAATGGTTGTTGGCGCCGTCACCGTTGACCGTCACAACGCCACTCAGGTACGTGACCGAGCTGCTCGCGAGCGCCGCCGCCGGCGCCACGGCCAGCGCTGCTGCTGCGAGCGCGCCGATGATCGCCGGGCGCCGCCATTCAGCCTTCATTGGTTTGAGTCCTTTCGATCGGTGGGCCTGCCCGATCTATCGACCCTAAGCGCGACCTGCCGCCGCCCGCACGCCTGCCCGTCAGCGCGCTTACTCACCCAAACGCGCGAACGGAGCGGCGAAGGAATCGAACCTTCCAAGCGGAGGGCTGCTCCGCCCTGCCGGTTTTGAAGACCGGATGGGCCACCAGGCCCATGCCACTCCGCGCCGAAATCTAGTCCGGCGCTAGCCGAGCAGCTTGCGGAACGACTTGCCCATGTCGCGCATGCCGAACGCCCCGTAGAAGCGGTGGGCCTCCACGCGGTGGTGGGCCGACTCGAGCGACAGCGCCCAGCAGCCGCGCTCGATCGCCCGGTTCTCGGCGTGTTCGAGCAGCGCCTTGCCGACGCCGTTGCGGCGCTGGTCGTTGTGCACGATCAGGTCAGGCACCCACGCCTCGGGCGTCGTGTAGTTGAGGCGCTTGCGGAAGTGGAGCGCGCAGAAGCCGACGATCTCGCCATCGTCGTCCACAGCCACGAGGTGGTCCACGCTCGGATCGGACACCTGCGACGCGTAGAGCTCGCGGCAGCGATCGCGCGTCTCGTCCGTGACCTCCCGTCGCCCGAGATCGTGGAGCAAAACGGCGACCGCGTCGAAGTCCTGCGGCTCGGCGCTGCGGACCTTCATGCGGCGGCGAGCCCGTGCTCGAGCGCGCCCTTCACGCCGGCGTCGAGCGCGTTCAAGCGATAGAGAGCGAGCGCCTCGGGGGAGCCGAACCGCCGCGCCGGCACGCCGTCCGCGCCGTGGTGCGTGAGGATGCAGTGCGAGAGCGCGAGCAGCGTCTCCCGCGGAAAGCCGTCAACTCGCGAGGCGAGCTCCGTCACGATTTGCTGCCCGAGCAGCACGTGCCCCAGGAGTCGCCCCTCCTCGCTCAGCGCGATCTCGGCGCCCAGCTCGAACTCGCGCGTCTTACCTAGGTCATGGACGATCGCCGCCGTGATCAGCAGATCCGAGTTCAAGCGCGGATGCAGCACGCACGTCTCCTGAGCAAGCGTCGCCACCGCGACGGTGTGCTCGAGCAGCCCGCCGAGGTAGGCGTGATGCCCAGAGCGCGTACACGGCGACACCCGCATCTGCGCCCTCAGCTCCGCATCGCCCAGCAACTCCGCCAGCAGCCGTCGGCAACTCGGGTCGTATACCTCGCGCGCGAGATGCTCGAGGAAGCCGTCGAGCTCGTCGAGGTCGCGGTACGCGCTCGGGAGGAAGTCCGCGGGGTCGAACCCCGTAGCGTCCGCCCGCCGGATCTCGCGCAGCTCTAGCTGAAGCTCTCCGCGGAAGCGCTCCACGCGGCCGCTCACCCACACGAGCTCACCCCGCTCGAACTGGCCCGCCAGGAAATCCGCCTCGCGGAACGCGCGCGCGGGAATGCTGCCGGTGCGGTCGCGCAGCTCAATCGAGAGGTAGCCGCTGCCGTTGCGCGCCGTCAGGCGCTCCTTGCGCGTGCAGGCGAACACGCCCTCCACTTCGGCGCCAGGGCGCAGCTCGGCGATCGATGTGCGAACGCTCGCTTCGATACCTCAAATACTGCGTGCGGCGTCGGACGCTCGTCCGCTGCTCGCGCGCTCCGCTACGGTGAGTGTGGGATGGAGCCGCTGAGCTGGACCGACAAGCCGGAGCTGCGCGACCCCGTGATGGTTGCCGCGTTCAAGGGCTGGAACGACGCGGGCGAATCCGCCACCGCGGCGGTCGGCTTCCTGGTCGAGAGCTTCGACGCCGCCGAGGTGGCGCGCATCGACCCCGAGGAGTTCTTCGACTTCACCGCCGTCCGGCCGACCGTGCGCCTGACCGACGGAGAGAGCCGCGCCATCGACTGGCCGGACACCGTGATCACCGCCGCCCACATCCCCGCCGCGGAGCGCGACCTCGTGTTCATCCAGGGCGTGGAGCCGTCGCTCAGGTGGCGCACCTTCACGAACTCGATCGCGGATGCGGCAAGCCAGCTCGGAGTCACGCTCGTGCTCACGCTCGGCGCGCTGCTCGCCGACGTCCCCCACTCGCGCGCGGTGAACGTGTCCGGCCTCGCCTCCGACCAGGCGCTGATCGACCGGCTCGGCCTCGAACGCACCACGTACGAGGGGCCGACGGGCATCGTCGGCGTTCTCCACGACGCGTGCCAGCGGGCGAGCCTCCCCTCCGCCAGCCTCTGGGCGGCCGTGCCGCACTACGTCGCCGCGGCGCCCAACCCAAAGGCCGCGCTGGCGCTCGTGCGCCGCTTCGAGGGGATCGCCGGCGTGGCGGTGGACGGCAGCGCTCTCGAGGAGGCGAGCGAGGACTACGAGCGGCAGGTGAACGCCGCCGTGGCGAGCGATCCGGACGTGAAGGCTTTCGTCGAAAAGCTCGAGGAGACGATGGACGAGGTGGACGAGCCGCCGCCCTTCGGGGAGAACCTTCCGTCGGCCGACGCGATCGCGCGCGACTTCCAGCGCTTCCTGCGGCAACAACGTCCGAACGAGTAACCGCGCCCCGCGCTCAAGTTGGCGCGTTCTGATACCGACAGGGACCTATGGCCCACACTGTGGTGCCGGAGCTGGCCCGGCTTTGCGAGAACCGCTTCGCGAGCCTCGGCGATGCCGTGCGCTCGCTGCTCGACATGCTCGAGCGCCAGCTGCCGCCCGGCCGCGTGATCTTCGGCGAGCTCAACTACAACACGGACGAGTACCGGGTGCTCGACGCGCGTGGAGAGGGCGTGAGCGCGCTGGCGGCCGGCACGCGGCTGCCGCTGCGCGAGGCCTTCTGCATGCACATGGCGAACGGCGACGCGCCTCCGCTCATCGGCCGCGCGTCGCAGGACGAGGTGTACGCCCAGCTCGAGCTGTGCCGCAGCGGCGGCGTGCAGAGCTACGTGGCCGCGCCGGTGGAGCTGGCCGACGGCACGTGCGTGGGCTGCGTGTCCGCGATGAGCGCCGAGCCCGACCGCTACGACGCAGGCGACCGCGCCCTCCTCACGATCGCCGCGCGCGTCCTCGCCTACGAGTGGGAGCACGTCACGCGCGAGGGCGAGCTGCGCCGCCTCGCGCAGCTTCAGCGCGACCTGAGCGGCGACCCTCTTACCGGGCTCCCGCTGCGCGACGTCTTCCTAGACGCGCTCGACCGCGA
>JAICJR010000181.1 GCA_025928345.1 Thermoleophilaceae bacterium
CTCGCGGCACTGCTTGTAGGCGTCGAGCTGCGACTGCGTCGCGCCGCCCACGCAGAACGTGCGGTAGTAGCACGTCCGGTAGCCCATGAACGAGTGGATGATGTCGAAGAAGGCCTGGTCGCCGGGGCGCAGCAGGCGGTCCGAGAAGACGTGGGGGTGTGGGTTGCAGCGGTCGCCCGACACGGCGTTGATCGCCTCGACCTGCTCCGAGCCGAGCTCGAACAGGAAGCGCTGCGCCTCCGCCACGATCTCGTGCTCTCGCACGCCCGGGCGCAGCATCTCGTAGATGCGCTCGTACACCGCGTCGACGATCGCGGCCGCGTGGTCGAGCAGCGCGATCTCGTCCTCGGTCTTGAGCTTGCGCGCGGCGAGCATCACCGGCTGCGCGTTCGCCGTCGGGATGTTCACGCGGTGCAGTGACGCGAGCGTCTCCATGTCGGTGAGGTCGATGCCGAGTGGCTCCTTCTCGAGCCCGTGCTCGCGCAGCACGTCCTGTATGTGGCCGGCGAGGAGGTCCGGCACGCCGGTCTGCTGCGGCATCGCTCCGCGCATGCTTGACACGCCGGCCCGCCAGCTCGACTCCGGCAGCCACGGCGCGTACAGCTGGTGGTGACGGGCGGCGGAGCCGAAGTCCCACAGCACGGGATCGCCCACGCGCGGCAGCAGCACGCAGCGCGCGCTCTTGTCACGGGCCCACTCGCCGATGTGCGTGCTCGTGACGTAGCGGATGTTGTTCTGGTCGAACAGCAGCACCGCGCCGAGGTCGGAAGCGGTGAGCGCGGCGCGCGCCCGGTCGAGGCGTTCCTTCCGCAGCCGCGGGAAGTCCACGCGCTGCTCCCAGTCGACCGACATCGTCGCACCACGCGAAGCAATCATGTTCAGTAACGGTAAACGGCTGGTAGGTAGGCGTCAAGCGGCGGAATGAGGAATCTGTATGCCGTCGCTTGACACATTCCAAGCTTCCTACGTATGCTCGCGGAGGTCGCGAGGGAGGAGATTTTCGTGGGCAGTCACGAGCAAGTGGACGAAACAGTTCCGGTCCTCATCGTAGGGGGCAGCATGGTTGGGCTCTCGACGGCCGCCTTCCTAGCCTTCCACGGCGTGCAGGCGCTCGCGGTCGAGCGCCACGGCGGCACCGCCATCCATCCGCGCGCCGCGCACTTCCACCTGCGCACCCTCGAGGTGTTTCGCGCGATGGGCATGGAGGAGGACGTGCGGCGCAAGTCGGAGGAGCAGTACGACTCCGACGGCGGGATCTCGTCGATCGAGTCGCTGGCCGGCAAGGAGATCGCAAAGTTCATTCCCAGCCTGAACGCCGGCGTGGAGGCGGTGAGCCCCACGCGCCGGCTCTTCCTCACCCAGGAGGCGCTCGAGCCGATCCTCCGCGAGCATGCGCGCAGGCTCGGCGCGGAGCTGCGCTACTCCACCGAGGTCGTCGACTTCGAGCAGGCCGCGGACTGCGTGGTCGTCACCACGCGCGACGTCGAGAGCGGCGAGGAGCGGCGCATTCGCGCGGACTACGTCGTGTCATGCGACGGCTGGCGCAGCCCGATTCGCGAGCGCCTCGGCATCGCGATGGAGGGCCACGGGCTGATCTCGAACAGCATCACGATCTACTTCCGCGCGGATGTCGAGAAGTACGTGGGCGGGCGCACCGAGGCGGTGTTCTACGTCTTCAACGACACGATGCGCGGCTTCTTCCGGCTCGACCGCAGCTGCCAGACCGGCTTCCTCGTGGTCAACACCGCGGGCGACGTGTCGAAGCCGGAGGCCACCAACGTGGCGGAGGGCATCACGCGCGAGCGCGCGGAGGAGCTGCTGCGAGCCTCGATCGGCGTGCCGGACATCGACGTCGAGGTGCTCGACATCGCGCCGTGGAAGGCCATCGCCGACAACGCCGCTTCGTTCCAGAGCGGTCGCGTGTTCCTCGCCGGCGACGCCGCGCACACGATGCCGCCCAACGGTGGCTTCGGTGGAAACACGGGCGTGCAGGACGCGTTCAACCTGTCGTGGAAGATCGCGCACGTGCTGCGCGGCGAGGCCGGGCCGGAGCTCGTGGACACCTACGACGCCGAGCGCCAGCCCATCGGACGGCTGACGATCGAGCAGGCGTACACGCGTTACGTGCTGCGCACGGCGCCGTACCTCGGCACCGACCACATCCAGCCGATCGTGGACGACCTCAGCCTGGAGATCGGGCATCGGTACCGGTCCTCGGCCGTGCTCGGGGACGGCGCCTCGGAGGACGATGGGCTGCCGTATGTGGATCCGCGCGAGTCGCGCGGGGTGCCGGGCACACGGGCGCCGCACCTGTGGTTGTCGGAGGGTGTGTCGACGCTTGATTTGTTCCGGCGGCGGATGGTGCTGCTGAGCGGGACGGAGTTCGATGTTCCCGGGGTGGAGGTGCACCGGATCGAGCACCCGGACTTCTGTGATGCGTACGGGATTCGTCCCGATGGTGCTGTCCTCGTTCGCCCCGATGGATATGTGGCGTGGCGGATGCCCGAGGCCGCGTCAACGGAAGCAATAAAGGACGCGCTCGAGTTGGTGCTGTCGCTCGGGAGCCGCGTTTCTGCGGAAACTTCCTGACTCAGCCCCGATATGCGGGGCTGAGTCAGGACACTTCGCTGCGGACGGGCTCGCTATCCCAACTAGCTGTTCCACAGCAACAGCTAGTTGGGATAGCTCGACCCAACAGGCCTAACCCCTCATTGCTGCCGTTTGTGCCGAACCACGACCAGCGCGAACGGACGATCTACCCCCAGATCTCGTGCGCCGCTTCCGCGACCCGCCGCAGCTTCTGCTCCTGAGCCTGGGGACTGATCTCGTTCCCCATCGCCACTGAGGCGAAGCCGCACTGCGTCGAGAGCGCGAGCTGCTCGCGCGGGAAGTGCTTGGCGGCCTCGTCCACGCGGCTCTTCAGGAAGTCCACGCTCTCGAGGTCGTCGTGCTTCGTGGACACGAGCCCGAGCACCACCACCTTGTCGTCCGGCAGGTCGGCCAGCGGCTCGAAGCCGCCGGAGCGCTCGTCGTCGTACTCGAGCATGTACCTGTCGAAGTTGGGAGTTCCCTTGAACACGTGCGAGGAGATCTCCTCGTAGCCGCCGGCGCTGATCCACAACGACTGGTAGTTGCCCTTGCAGAGGTGAAGGGCGAAGGTCGGGCCCGGCACGTCGGCCACGGCGTTCAACATCTCCACACCCTCGGTCATCACACGCGACACCGGGATCCCGAGCTTCTCCCAGCGCTCGCGCTCTGTGTCCTCCACGAGCTGGCCGAAGTCCGGCGCGTCGATCTGGATGTACTCGCAGCCCAGGTCTGCGAGCGCCTGAGCTTCCTCCTTAATCAGGTCGACGCCGTCGGCGAACAGCTCGAACGGATCGTCGTACGCGGCAGGCGAGTGCTCCGGCGACCACATCGTGAAGAACATCAGCGGGCTCGGAAGCGTGACCTTCACCGGCTTGGTCGCACGGTCCTTCGCGTACTCGAACTCCTCCGGGCTGAGCATCCGCTTGCGCTTCACCTTCTCGGTGACCGACACCGGGCTGTGGAAGTCCACGTCCACCTTCCCCGGCTCGCTGTGGAAGGGCACGGCCTCGCCCTCCTGGTGCGTCACGCCGTCGAGCGCGGCGGTGAACTGGTCGAAGAACGTGAAGCGGCGCATCTCGCCGTCGGTGACCACGTCCACGCCGGCGCCCTCCTGCAGCGCGATCGCCTCGTCAACTGCGCGGTCCTCCAGCTTCTTGAACTCCTCGTCGGACAGTTGCCCTGCCTCGTGCTTCTGTCGGCCTTCGGCCAGGTAGGCGGGCCGCAGCAGCGAGCCCAGTACGTCAGCGCGGTACATCGTGTCTCCCCTCATTCGAGCTTGTCTGACAGGTGCTCCCAGTCGCGGTTGAAGCGGTAAGAGTGGTTGGCGGGCGGCTGCGGCGCCTGTGTCTCGAGCCAGCGCACGGTGCCGCCCGACTTGTTCCAGAACGCATGCACGCAGCCCACGCCCGTCCAGAACACGTCGCCGGGACGCAGCACGAAGTGCTCGTCGTCGGCCATCGCCTCCACCTCGCCCTCGAGGATGTAGTAGGCCTCCTCGAGCGGGTGGTCGTGCGGCTGGGCCACTCCGCCGGGCTGGTACTCGACCATGAACATCGTGTGGAGCACGGCTCCAAGGCGCTGGTCCACAAGCATCTTCACGGCGATCCCGCTGTAGGCGAGCAGCGCGGTGGCCATGCTCGCGGACACGGTGGGGGCGTCCACGGGCGCGCCGACCTTCAGGTTGTCGAGCTCCATCTGCCCGGCCTGCAGGCGGAAGAAGTTGCGGCTGCGCGGGTCGCGGATGTCGGGCGGGTCGGCGGAGCCCTCCGGCACCGGCTCGCCGGTCCAGAACGTGTCGGGCTGGCTCGCGCCGGGGAGGCGCGGAGCCGGCGAGTTGGCCTCGAGGAGAAGGGTCTCCTCGCCGTCCGGGTCGCCTCGATAGGCGTGGGGCGTGCCCACCGGGATCAAGCCGCAGTCGTCGCGGGCGAGCCGGTACGTGCGACCCTCGAGAGTGAGCAGCGGCCTGCCGCGCAGGACGTAGAAGCTCTGCTCGGTGGAGTGCACGTGCGTGCCCACCCAGCCGTCCGGATCGATGGCCGCGAGAGCGAGGCCGGTATGCACCGCCCCCACGTCGCGGCCGACCAGCACGGCACGCCGTAGACCCTCTGCACGGCCCTCGAGTCCGGGCGCCGGACCGAGCTTGATCGCCTCCGCCTTCTGCACGTGGTACATGCGCGTGGCACCCTAGCCCGGGTACCGCCGAGCGTCAAGTATCGCTGTACAAGTGCCGCTCACACCCGGTCGCCAAAAGGAATTAGCTCGTTTAGTCATTCTGAACAAAATCCCTATCGACCCTCGCAAGAGGTACACTCGCCTCAATGGAGCCGGTGCGCGTGGAAGAGCAGGCGGGATCGCCTGACGCCGCCATCGGCACCCGGCTGCGCGAGGAACGGGAGCGTCAGGGCCTCAGCTTGCGCAAGCTGGCGGGCCGGCTCGACATCTCGCCGAGCGCGCTGTCGCAGATCGAGACGGGGCGCTCGCGACCGTCGGTGAGCACGCTCTACGCGATCGTCAGCGAGCTCGGGATTTCATTCGACGAGCTGTTCGCGCGCAGCCCGGCGGACGGCGGCGCGCGCACCCCGGCGCGGCACCCGCGCACCGTCTTCGGCGAAGAGCAGATCGTGCAGCGCGCCGACGACCGGCCTCTGATCGAGCTCGAGTCCGGCGTGCGCTGGGAGCGCCTCAATCCCACGGGCGAGCGCGATGTCGACTTCCTCGAGGTCGTGTACGACGTGGGCGGCGCGTCGAGCCGCGGCGGCACGTTCGTCCATCACGCCGGCCGCGAGTACGGGGTCGTGACGAGCGGCGCCCTCAAGGTCACCGTCGGCTACGAGGAGTACGAGCTCGGCCCGGGCGATTCCATCTGCTTCGACTCGGCGGTGCCGCACCGGCTCGAGTCGATCGGCGAAGAGCCGGCGCGCGCGATCTGGCTCGTCATCGGGCGGGCGGGCAGCGATGCCCGCGCCACCTGGCCGCCGGACGGCGGCGCTTCTTCTTAGAAGTCCGACCCGTCCGAGCTGTCGTCGCCGGAGTCGTCCGCCGGCTCCACGTCGTCCGCCACGAGCGAGCCGTCCGTGTCCTGGAAGTAGGTCACGTCCACCTGGTCGCCCACGGCCACGCCGTCGAGCAGGTCCGCGTCAGCCTGGAACGTCATCGTGCCCGCGCCATCGACCTGCACCGTGATGCTCCCGGCGTTCGGGTCGAGCGCGGTGACGGTGCCGATCGCGTCGAGGTCATCGCCGCCGTCGCTGCCGTCGTCCACAGGCTCGACATCGTCCGCCACGAGCGACCCGTCGGTGTCCGCGTAGTAGGTCACGTCCACCTGGTCGCCCACCTCGAAGTCCTCGAGCAGGACAGCGTCGGCCTGGAAGGTCATCGTGCTGCCGTCGTCGGCCCGGATCGCCACGCTGCTCGCGCCGAGCGCGGTGATCGTGCCGGTCACATCCCGGTCGTCGCCGTTCTGCGTCGTGTTGCCCGGCACGAGCTTGATCGTGATGGTCACGTTGCCGGCCGCGTCGTTCGTCTCGGTGATGAGCACGACCTGGCCCGGCGTGAGCCCCTGAAGGTTGATCTGCACCGACGAGCGATGAGCGCGCTTGCGGTGCGTGCCGAACTGGCGCTTGGCGAGCTTCAGCTGCTGGCCGTCGCCTAGACGGAGCACCACGCCCTTGCTGCCGCTCGACACCACCTTGCCGAGGAACGCGATCTTGTGCGCGCGGCCCTCAACGCGCAGAGCGGTGATGCGCCCGGCGCTCGCCTTGAAGCTCACCTTCGCGCCCGCGCGCAGCTTGCGCGCCGCCCGGCTCGCGCGCA
>JAICJR010000015.1 GCA_025928345.1 Thermoleophilaceae bacterium
CGGGCGGAGTTCGGCGAGGCGCCGCTGCGCCGCAACCTGAACGACCTCGAATGGCTCGAACGCGTGGCGCGCGCCCACGAGTCCGTGCTCGACGCGGCGCTCGAGACAGGCACGATCGTACCGCTGCGCCTGTGCACACTCTACGAGAGCGAGGAAGGCGTGCGGCAGATGCTCGAGCGCGAGGCCGCTTCTCTGCGTGAGGCTCTGGGTCTGCTGCGCGGCCGCCAGGAGTGGAGCGTGAAGCTGATCGTCGATCCCGACAGGTTGTCCTCGGAGGCCCACGCCCGCAGCGAGCAGGCTCAGGCGTTCGAGCACGAGCTCGAGGGCGTGGGCGGAGGCGGCGCGTACATGCTGCGCCGGCGGCTCGAACGCCACCTGCGCGAAGTGGCGGACTCGCTCGCCCGGGAGCTCGCGCACGAGGTCCATGGCCGCCTCGAGGAGCGCGCGCTCGATGCGATCACGCGAGCACCGCAGAACCGCGAGCTCTCCGGGCACGAAGGCGAGATGGTCCTGAACGCGGCGTACCTCGTGGAGACCGAGCGCGTGACCGAGCTGCGCGACCTCGTGGCAGAACTCGAGGCGCAGCACGAGGCGCTGGGTGCGCGCATCGAGTTGAGCGGCCCGTGGCCGCCGTACAACTTCGTGCCGAGCGGCGCGGCCACGATCGCATGACCCCCCCGATCGCCGAGCGAGACGTCGCGCTGATCGATCTCATCGACCGGCTGCTCGGCGGCGGCGTGGTGATCGCGGGCGACATCACACTGGCCGCCGCGGACGTGGACCTCGTCTACGTGAGCCTGCGCGCGCTCATCTCGTCCGTGGCCACCGCGGAGGAGAAGAACGTGCTGCCGCGCATGGGAAGCGCGCTGTGATCGAGCTCTATGCGATCACCGACGAGGAGGCGCCGCGCCTTCCGTCGATCGCACCGCTGAGTGTGGTGGCAAGTCACGGCCTGGCGGCGGTTTACGCGCCGGCGGACGAGGAGGAGGTGCGCGCGTCTCCGGAGGCGCTGTGGCAGCACGAGCGTGTGGTGGAAGCGCTGATGGAGGACCGCGACCTGCTGCCCGTACGCTTTGGCACGCGGCTCGAGGATGAGACTGCGGCGGCGCGCTCGCTCGAGGAGCGCCACCAGGAGTTCGCCGGCGCGCTCGCGCGGGTGCGGGGCGCGGTGGAGGTGTCCGTGCGGGTGCTGGGCGAGACCCCTCGGCCCCAGCCGTCGGATTCGCTCAGCGGTGCGGAGTACTTGCGCGCGAGGGCCCGTTCCGAAGAGGCCGCGGGCGCGGCGTCGGCCGCGATTCACGAGCCGTTGTCTTCGCGCGCGCGCGCCTGCGCGAGGCTGCCCGCCCCGGATCCGGCCGAGCTGCTGCGGGCCGCATACCTGGTGGATCGCGACGAGCTCTCTGCGTTCGTCGAGTGCGTCTCGGAGCTCGACGAGGCGAATCCCGGCCTGAGTGTCCTCTGCACCGGGCCGTGGCCCCCGTACAGCTTCAGCGCGCAGTGAGGGACAAGTTCCTACACGCGCCGCGGAACCTCGACCCGTTCGCGACCGAGCAGCCGCGGCTCGACGACGCGCTGTCGCGGCGCGTGAACGCGGACCCCGAGAAGCTCGAGCGCGGGCTCGCCCAGCTCGTGCTCACCGTGGTCGAGCTGCTCCGGCAGCTCATGGAGCGCCAGGCGCTGCGGCGCATCGACGGCGGCACGCTCAGCGAGGAAGAGGTCGAGCGCCTGGGCCGCACGTTCATGGAGCTCGACAAGCGAATGGAGCAGCTGCGGACCGAGTTCGGCTTGACCGAGGAGGACCTCAACCTCAACCTCGGTCCGCTGGGCAACCTGCTCTAGCCGAGCTTCTTGCTGAGCCTCTTCGTCTGCGCGCTGATCATGCGCACGTCTTCGCTCGTGCGCTCCAGCCGGTCGGCCGCTTGGCCCACCTGCTTGGCGATCTTCTGCAGGTCGATCTTGCCCGGCTCGAGCTTCGTCAGTTCGCGGGGGAGCTTCATCCCGAACACCTTCGGGCGACGGCGCTCCTTGATCGTCTGCGCGGCGAGGAAGCCGAGCGCTGCCACACCGACGGCACCCTGGACGGCCTCTTTTGGTACGCGCCGGCCGTTCTGATTCGAGCTCGAGCCCTTTGTCGTCTTGGTCTGCGTTGCCACAGGTCCCTCCGTGGAATTGGGGTATGCCAACCGATTACCCGGTCCGCGTTCGGGCGAACTTTTACGCCGCCTCGTATGCGAACATATGTTCGTGTCAACCGGCGGGGCCACGATCCTCCACGCGGACCTCGATGCGTTCTACGCGTCTGTCGAGCAGCGCGACGATCCGCGTCTGCGCGGGCAGCCGGTGATCGTCGGAGGCGGCGTGGTTCTGGCCTGCAGCTACGAGGCGAAGGCGCGCGGCGTGCGCACCGCGATGGGCGGCGGGACTGCGCGCCGGCTGTGTCCCGACGCGGTCGTGGTCTCACCGCGGATGTCCGAGTACTCGGCCGCGAGCAAGGCGGTGTTCAAGGTGTTCGAGCGCTGGTCGCCGCTCGTGGAGGGGCTGTCGATCGATGAGGCGTTCCTCGACGTTCGCGGGCTCGATCACATCTTCGGCACGCCTGAGCAGATCGCTGTGCGGCTGCGGCGCGACGTGCGCGAGCGCGTCGGGCTGCCGATAACGGTCGGCGTCGCGCGCACGAAGTTCCTCGCGAAGGTGGCGAGCGGGGTGGCGAAGCCGGACGGCCTGCTGGTGGTGGCGCCGGATCGCGAGCTCGCGTTCCTCCATCCGCTGCCTGTCGAGCGGCTGTGGGGTGTTGGGCAGAAGACATCGCAGAAACTGCGCGCGCTAGGGATAACCACGGTGGCTGGGGTGGCGCGGCTTCCGGAAGCCACGCTCGTGTCTATCGTTGGGCGCGCTGCGGGCCGGCACCTGCACGCGCTCGCGCACAACCGCGACCCGCGTCGCGTGCGGCCGGGGAGGCGGCGGCGCTCGATGGGAGCGCAGCACGCGCTCGGGCGTCGCGCGCCGCGTTCGTGGGACGCGCTCGACGCAAACCTCATCGGTCTCGTGGATCGCGTGGCGCGGCGATTGCGCGCGGCCAGCCGCGTGTGCCGCACCGTCGTGCTGCGGATGCGGTTCGAGGACTTCACGCGAGCCACCCGCTCGCAGACGCTCACCGAGGCCACCGCGCAGACCCAGAAGGTCCTCGCCACCGCGCGCGGCCTGCTCGCGGCGTCCATGCCGATGATCGAGCGTCAGGGGATCACCCTGATCGGCGTGTCGCTCACCAACCTCGAGGACGACTGGGCTGTCCAGCTAGCGCTGCCGTTCGACCGTCAGCGCGAGAGCGCGCTCGATGCCGTGCTTGACGACATCCGCGACCGCTTCGGCACCGGCGCGATCACCCGCGCGGTCCTGCTCGGCCGCGGGGACAACCACATAACCGTCCCGCTACTTCCCGACTGATGTGGCGAGGATCTTCTCTATGAGAGCGGACCCCTCCGGGTTGTCGTCGAGCGATCGCCTGTGGGTCCTCTGGAGCTCGGCGAGCGCCTCCGCGCGCTCGCGCGCCAAGAGCCGCTTCACCGGCTCGGACAGCACCAGTTTGCTCAACATGCGTCGATCATCGGCGCGCGCCATCGCGCTGTCAACCGGGTGTCTCCCAAGACGCATGAAATGCGTGCAGTTCGGATGACACCCGGAGCCGCCGCGTCGTTCCGCGGCGGTCGGCCCGGGGCGGCTCGCAATAATGGGCCGCATGACGCAGGAACCCAGAGGACCGGTCGGCTGGTACAGGAAGGGCTCCTACTTCGCGGAGCTTCCGCCCGCGTTCGCGAGCGCGCGCGTGGAGCACGTGATGCGCCGCGGGGTGCTCACCTGTCCGCCCGAGACGCGCGTGCGCGCTGTCGCGGAGATGATGGCCGCGAACCACGTGCACTCGCTGGTGGTCACGGGCTTCGGCGACGGTGGGCCCGGCCACGACGGTTGGGCCGTGATCTCGGACCTCGACCTGATGAACGCGGTGCGCTCCGAGGCGGAGGAGGAGCCGACCGCCGGCGACATCGCCAAGCGGCCGATCGTGGTGTCCGCTTCCGACACCGCGGCCCGCGCCGCCAAGCTCATGTGCGAGCACACCACGAGCCACCTCGTCGTGGTGGACGAGGAGGCGCGGCCCGCCGGAGTGGTGTCGTCGCTCGATCTCGCCGCGGCGCTTGCGTGGGGCCTCGGCGAGCCCCAGAGCGAGTAGCTCGCCCCGCTACCTGCGCCAGCGCAGCGCCGCCGTGAGCGCGACGCCGACCACTGCCACCTCGGCCAGCACGTTCAGCACGCCGAGCAGCGTCCACCAGTTGCCGATGTCGTCGGTCATGCCGAACAGGCCGATTGTGCGGCTGGCGACGTAGAAGCCGAGCGCAGCCCAGCAGAACCCTGCGGCCGCGATCCACACCTCGCGAACTGGGCACACGATAAGCGCGAGCGCGAGAGGCACAGTAGCGGCGGCCAGCCCCAGCTCGAGCAACCCGATCGCCGAGCTCTCCTCGAGCGACCCCGGCCCGTCAAGCAGGTGGATCAGCGCCACCAGAGCCAGGGCGCAGGCGGCCAGGACTGCCGGTCCGCGGCTGGTTGCGGGGCGGCTCAGATGGGTTGCGATCGTGGACATGTCTTCGTTCCTTCGCTCTATTCGCTGGTTCGCTCCGAGTGTCGGTCGGCGGCTGCCGCGCAGGAAGGGTTGTGCGCGCAAAGTCATTGCCGGCGGCACTTGCCGCCATAACCGGCGGCTATCGCGCCGCGGCGCGGCCGGAGTCCTCCTCGGACCCGCCGGAGCGAAGCTCGTCCGCGCGCTCGCGCAGGCGCTCGATCAGATCGTTCACCGCCTGGGTGGGCTCGCCATATGCCGGAAGCACGAGCACGTAGCTGCGAGGAAATGACAGCTCGTCAACCTCGACGATGGCGAAATCTCGCGAGTGAATGACGTAGCGCGACAGCAGCACCGGCGCCTTGCGCGCGCGCGCCTCGCGCTTGGCGGCCTGCGGCGTGCCGACCTCGCAGAGCGCAGGTGCAGCCGTGAGGCCGCGCTCGCGCAACACGCCGTCCACGGTCCAGCGCGCGTTCGAGGACGGGTCGCGCAGCACCATGGGGGTGCTCAGGAAGTCACGCAGCGACACCTGCCGGCGCCTCGCCCACGGGTGTGCCAGCGGCACCGCGCACACCACCTCGTCCTCGAGCAGCGGCAGCTCTCGCACGCCGGGATACGGCGTATGGTGAGGACGGCTGGCTGCCACGCCCAGATCGGCGCCGCCATCGGCAACAAGGTCGCGGACGACCGTTGAGTTGCCGGTGGTGAGCTCCACCGGGCGCAGGCGCTCGCCACCAAGCTCGCCGAGCAGCTCGGACACGATCGCATCCGCCGCCGAATGGCTCGACGCCAGCCGTATCGGGCCGCCCGAGCGCCGCAGGCCCACGAGTACCGCTTCGAGCTTGTCGGCCTGATCGAGCAGCCGGCGCGCCTCGTCGTAGAGGCGGCGCCCCGCAGGCGTGAGCTTCACACCCTTCGAGGAGCGCTCGAGCAGCTGCGTGCCCGCCAGGTTCTCAAGCGACGCAAGCCGCTTGGACAGCGCGGGCTGCGATACGCCCAGCCGCAGAGCGGCGCGTCCCAGGCTGCCGGAATCGGCAGCGGTGCAGAACGTCCTCAGCTCGTTGATGTCCGGTGGCCGCTCACCCGCGCTCACAGCCCTGAGGCTAATGGGTCCGGCCCGCACTCCGTAGTTCCCCGCAGTCGCCGCGGGCGGACACCGGGGTGAACTACGGATGCGATAACCGAGGGATATGAGCTCCGGCCGAGAGGGGGAATGACTTTCGGCCGCGGGGACCTTCGCAGCGCACGCGCGGACGTCGATTCTGTGAGCGGAAAGGCAAGCACGGAGGAAACCGAAGATGTCACCTGTACTCACACCAGAGGAAGAAGCCGAAAGGCCTCTGCCGGAGCCGTTCGACTACGCGGCGGCCGAGGGCTTCCGCGACCGCAACTGGCGCGCGTGGATGATGGTCGGCGTCGGCCTCACCGCGCTGCTCGCGGTGCTGGCGCTGATCGTCGCGATCGTCAAGCTCGGCCAGAGCGGCGACGGGAACACCGCGGCCAGCATGGCCGCCCCAGCCGCGCAGAGCGGCCACGCGCCGGTCGCGAAGAGCGACACCGCCTCGGCGCCCACGCTCGCGGACGCCAAGGGCATGAAGTTCGAGAAGTTCCAGCGAGTGGATCCGACGCTCCCGGCGGTCCCGCCCGGGGCCGTGAAGCACTTCACCGTCGGCGTCGACCAGCACGTGGTGCAGGTCGATCCCGCCCTCGCCCCGGTGCAGGCGTGGACCTACACCGTGAACGGCAAGGTCTATAAGGGCACCGCCGCCTCGCCCCCGATGGTGGTGAACGAGGGCGACAAGGTCTCTGTCAAGTTCGTGAACGGCGCGAGCAAGACCATGCACGTGAACATGGCGCACTCGCTCGACCTGCACGCGGCGGAGGTGGCACCGTCCAAGTACTACGTGGACATCGCGCCCGGCAAGTCGGAGACGATCAACTTCGTCGCGAAGCACCCCGGGGTGTTCATGTACCACTGCGCCACGCAGCCGGTGCTGATGCACACCGGAGCCGGCATGACGGGCATGATGGTCGTCAAGCCGCGCAACCTCGCGCCGGTGGACAAGGAGGTGTGGCTCGTCCAGAACGAGTTCTACATCGGCCAGCCCGGCGGTCTCACCGACATGGCGAAGCTGGGCGCCGAGAAGCCGGACGTGATCGCCTTCAACGGCTACGCCAACCAGTACAAGACGGCTCCGATCACCGTGAAGAAGGGTGAGCGCATCCGCGCATACATCCTCGACGCGGGCCCGAGCAAGTGGAGCGCCTTCCACGTGATCGGGACGGTGTTCGACACCACGCACATCGAGGGCGTGGTCGGGCACGACTCGCAGACGGTCAACCTGGCGCCGTCGCAGGGCGGCTGGGTCGAGTTCACGCTCGACCAGGAGGGCAACTACCCATTCGTCACGCACTCCTTCGGCGACATGACGAAGGGCGCGGCCGGGATGTTCCACACCACCGGCGCCCCGCTGCCGAAGAGTCCTGAGGGAGCCGCTCCGGCGGCGGCCGCGAAGGGCGGCGTGGCGGTGACGCTCGGCGACATGTGGGTGAAGTCGCCGGTCGCGAGCGCGAAGGCCGGGAAGGTCACCTTCCAGGTCCGAAACAGCGGCGCCACGATGCACCAGTTCGCGATCGTGAAGGCGCCGGCGCAGCTCAAGGCGGGCGTGCCAAGCGGCGTCCTCGCCAAGAGCCCGCAGCTGATGGGCGGGCAGAGCGCGACCGTGTCCGCCACGCTCAAGGCCGGCAGCTACGTGCTCGTGTGCCTGATGCCGGGCCACTACCAGGCCGGCCAGCACACACCGTTCACGGTCACCGGCTGAGCCTCAATCACAGAGCCTCCGGTGCTTGCACCGGCAAGGGAGCGGCGCCGCCCGGCGCCGCTCCCGCCTTTCTCCGGCACGCGGGGCGCCTACTAAGAGGCCTCTCAGCTGTTCAAGGTAGGCTCCGCGCGCCTTGCCGCCTTCCACTCGACCAAGGCTGGACGAGTTCGCCATCGGATTCGACCAGCGCGACCGCGAGCGCGTGCACGCTCTCTGGGACGAGGTGATCGACTCGGGGCAGTGGGCCCACGGCCCGATGACCGAGCGCTTCGAGGCGGCATGGGAGGACTGGAACGGCGCGCCCGCGCTGGCGATGTCGGGCTGGGGCGGGGGAGCGCTCGCCGCGCTCGAGTTCGCGGGCGTGCGCGGCCAGGCCGTCCTCTGCCCATCGAACACCTTCATGGCCACGCCGCTCGCCATCCGGGGGGCCGGTGGCCGCCCGGTGTTCGTGGACTGCAACCGCGAGGACCTGTGCATGTCCTTCGAGGACTTCGAGCGCAAGGCCGAGCGGGAGCGCCCGCGCGCCTGCGTGCTCGTCCACATCGGCGGCCACATCGCCTTCGACGTGGAGCGCATCGCCGCCTACTGCAGCGAGCTCGGGATCTTCCTGCTCGAGGACTGCGCGCACGCGCACGGCGCCTCCTGGCACGGCCGCCGCGCCGGCACCTGGGGCGACGCCGGCGTGTACTCGCTCTATGCCACCAAGACGATCAGCACCGGCGAGGGCGGCGTGCTCGTGTCACGCGATGACGATCTGCTCGACTACGCGCGCTCGTACCGCAACTACGGCAAGCCGGACTACGCGGTGGAGGGGCTGAACTACCGGATGAGCGAGTTCACCGCCGCGCTGGGGCTCGTGCAGGTCGAGCGGCTCGACGAGATCGTGGAGTGGAAGAACGCCATTTCCCGCACGATGCTGGATGAAGCGCATCCCGGGCGCCTCCAGATGCCCGACGGGATGGTGTCCGGGCTTTACAAATACATCGTGTTCGACCCGATCGAGCGGTCCACCGGCAAGGTCTACGACGAGCCGTGCCACCGGATCATGGGAACGGGGGACGAGCTGCCGAATTCCGACTGGGTCGCAGGCCATCATTGGTGCGTGCCCCTCTACTACAGGCCGGAGGGCGTGGAATGAGCCGTGTGCTTGTGACCGGAGGGGCGGGCTTCATCGGCTCCTTCGTGGTTGACCAGCTGCGTGCCGCGGGCCATGAGGCCGTGATCTTCGACGTGCGCGAGTCGCCGCACCACGCGCGCGGCGAGGTGCCGACCGTGATCGGTGACGTGCTCGACTACGAGTCGGTGTGCGAGGCGGCGCTCGGCTGTGACGCGATCGCGCACCTCGCGGCGGCGGCGGACGTGGGGGAGGTGGCCAAGGACCCGGAGACCGCGGAGCGGCTCAACTCGCGCGGCACGTTCAACGTGCTCGAGGCAGCGCGCGAGCAGGGCGTGGGGCGTGTGATCTACGCGTCCACGATCTGGGTCTACTCGGAGGCCGAGGGAAGCGTGGACGAGGACGTGCCGCTGCACGCTCCGGCGCACCTGTACACGGCCACGAAGCTGGCGGGCGAGCTCTACTGCCGCTCCTACAGCGAGCTGTTCGGAGTGGACACCACGATCCTGCGCTTCGGCATCCCATACGGGCCGCGGGCACGGCCCGCCGCAGTGGTACCGTCGTTCGTGGCGCGCGCGCTCGCGGGCGAGCCGCTTTCGATCGCGGGCAGCGGCGAGCAGACGCGCCGCTTCGTATACGTCGAGGACCTCGCGGAGGGCGTGGTGCGCGCGCTCGCGCCGGTGGCGGCCAACCGCACCTACAACCTCGTGGGAAGCCAGGACGTGTCGATCCGCGAGATCGCGCACACCGTGCGCGACCTCGTGGGAGATGTGGACGTCGTGCACACCGAGGGCCGCGCGGGGGACTTCAACGGCGGGGCGGAGATCTCCGGCACGCGCGCCGCGCGCGAGCTGGGCTGGCACCCGGAGACGGAGTTTCGCGAGGGCGTGTCGAGGTACATCGCCTGGCATCGCAGGCAGGAGGCGCTGCCACCGCGGCGCGCTCACGAGCCGATCGCCGAGCGGGTGCGCTCGCTTGGCTCGAACGCCGGCATTGCGGTGGCCGCCGGCGTGGCGGGCGCTCTCGCCGCTCTGCTCAGCCGCTGGGACGTGGTCACCGACCCGGTGAGCTTCCTGGGGGCGATGGTGCTCCTCGGCGTGCCGGTCGCGCTGATCGCGGGCGTCGACTGGGCGCGCGACCGGGCTCGGGCCGGGCTCGTGATCCTCGCCATGCTCGTGGGGGTGGTGTTCCAGGCGCTGACGCCGCAGACGCGCGACATTGTGCAGGACGTGCTGCACCACCGCATCATGCTCGCGCTTGTGGTGCTTGCGGCGGTCAGCGCGCTTGCGGCTGGGCGCGCGTGGCGCGCGGACCGCGAGGGTCAGCGCGACGCAGCCGGCTGAGCCGTGGGCGTGACCGGCTCGAGGTCACGGCGGGACAGCTCCTCGAGGATGCGCGGCATGGCGGCCACGGTGTTCCGCCACGAGGCCTTGGCGTTGTAGTGGTCGGCGTCGTGGAGCAGAAGGACGTCGCCGTCGCTTACGTCGCCGGTGATTTCCGCAGCGATTCGCTGAGGGGTGATGAACCGCCGCCAGTCGTGACCCCAGCGCGACCAGAGCAGTGTCGCGTACCCGCCGCGCCGCACGATCGCGAGGCCGGCTGGGCTGAAGATCCCGTAGGGAGGGCGGTAGAGCGACGGCCTGGTGCCGGTCACCTGCTCGAGCGCGCGCGCTCCGTGCTCGAGGTCGCGTTGGAAGGCGCCGGGGGCGAGGCGCAGCTGGTTGCGGTGACGGTGACCGTGGAGCGCCACCACGTGCCCCTCGTCCGCCACGCGGCGCGCGACGTCCGGCCAGCGCTCCGCCTGCTCGCCGACGAGGAAGAAGGTCGCGCGCGCGCCCGCCTCGGCCAGGAGATCGAGCAGCGCTGGCGTGCCCTCGGGATGCGGGCCGTCGTCGAACGTGAGCGCGACGCCGCTCGTGCCTGCCGGGAGCCGGCGCGGCACACCGATCGCATCTGCCACCGGCGGGACGATGGGCGCGAGCGCGGGCGCTGACCAGGCGGCCGCACCGGCGAGCGCGAGCGTTCGGATGACCACGGGGCAATCCTGTCACTGATGGCGATCGGTCTTGTGGCTGCCGTGCTCGCCGCCGCCTGTTACGAGAGCGGCTACGTGCTTCAGGCGCTCGAGGCGCGCGCGGCCCCGCCCGAGCACGGACTGCGCCCCTCGCTCCTGTGGCGGCTCGCCGCGCGGAGGCGCTGGCTCGCCGGCACCGCGCTGTCCGTCGTCGGCGCGGCGCTCCAGATCTTCGCGCTGGCGCACGCGCCCGTCACCCTCGTGCAGCCGGTGCTGGCGCTGGGCCTTGTGGGCCTGCTGCTGCTCGCGCACCAGGTGCTGGCGGAGCGCATTGGCGGCGTCGAGCTTGCGGGGGCGGCCGCGGTGATCGCGGGCGTGGTGCTCGTCGGAGCCGCCGGGCCGGAGCGCTCTGACGAGGTGAGCTCAAGACTCGCGCTGATCCTGTTCGCGACGCCGTTCGCACTTCTCGCGCTGCTGCCGTTCGCTCTCCGCGACCGCGCGCCGCTGCGGCTCGCCGCCATCGGCGCCGCCGCCGGCGACGCGCTCGCGGCGATCGCTCTGAAGCTCACCGCGGACGCTGTGCGCGCGGGTCGCCCCGAGCTCGTTGCGCTCGCGCTCGCCGGGGCCGGAGTGGCGGGCGGGCTCGCACTCGCCGCCGAGATGAGCGCGCTGCGCGGCCTGCCGGCGTCGCGGGTGGCGCCGGTGGTGGTGAGCGCGCAGGTGATCGTGCCGGCTGTCGCGGCGATGATCGCCTTCGGCGAGCCGGTGACGGCGACCGTGGTGGCCGGTGTGGTGGTGGCGGGACTGGGCGCGGGGCTGCTCGGCGCCTCAGGCGTGATCGGCGAGCTGCGCGCCGGCGGGCCGCACGATTCCAAAGCGGTCGCACACCACGTGCGCGGCGCTGGGGAGGTCGGCGAAGGAGGGCCGTTCTGACGGGCCCGCGGCCAGCGCACGCGCGAGCGCGGGTCCCAGCTCCGCGCGGGTGGTGGCCACGTCCGCCAGCCCGAAGCGCCTGAACGCCGCGTTGTTCGCGCGGATGTGGCCGCGCCCCCAGCCGTAGGAGATCGTGCGGCAGCCGCAGAGATACGCCTCGAGCACGGTGAGGCCCGCGGTGGAGTGCACGAGCGCGTCCGCCGCCGAGAAGAGCTCGGGCACTTGGTCGGTGAAGCCGAGCGGCCGCACGCGTGGCTCGTCGCGGTAGCGCGCCGTCACCCGTCCGATCAGTTCCTCGTTGCGGCCGCACATCACCACCACAGTCGTGCCGTCGAGCGCGAGCGCCACGTCTACTGCGCCGGTCACGTCGCCCACGCCCCAGCCGCCGCCGGACACCACCACCACCGGCCCCTCCAGTGGCAGGCCGAGCGCCCGCCGCGCCTCGTCACGCGTGGGCGGATGGATGAACGCGGAATCGTTGAGCCCGCGAACCGGGACGACCTCGCTGTCCGCGCCCGCCACCTCGCGGACCTCGTCCACCGACTCCGGGTGGGTGACGAGGTGGAGGTCCACTCCCGAGTGGGCCCAGAAGCGCAGCGAAGCGAGGTCTGTGATCGCGGACACCACCGGGACGTGGAGCCGCCCGCGCCGGCGCAGCCTGCCGAGCGCCTCGGTCACGCCCGGGTAAGTGGAGACGACGACGGCCGGCCGCTCGCGCTCGATCAGCCGCAGCAACCCGCGTCCGCCGAAGGCAGCCGCCGCCCAGCCGGCGAACGCCCGCAGAGGACGGACGCGCGTCATCAGCCAGTGCTCGACGTCGAACAGCACGTTCCCGAGCCGCGAGTGGAACGCGCTGCCGCCCATCACCACCCGCTCGATCAGCGTCCCCATCGCGGCGAGCCCGTCCTCGATCTTCACAGGCACATCCGGCGCCTCCTCGCCGAGCCCGGCGGCAAGCCAGCGCGCGGGCAGATCATGCCCCTCGCCGATGCCCGCCGAGAGGATCAAAACGCCGCTCATCGCGGGGGAAGCTACTCGCTACGCACTCCCCGACAAGCGGCAGTGCGCGGATGGAAAAACCGCTTGCACCGCCCGTGAGCGCTGTGGTTGCATACAACCGGTGCTTGCCGCAGTCACGAAGGCGGTCGGGGCGATGGAGATCGTGGACGTCCCGGAGCCGCACGAGCCCGGGCCGGGCGAGGTGCTCGTCGGGTCGATGGCCGTCGGCATCTGCGGCTCGGACTACCACTTCTTCTCCGGCCACCTGACCGAGGAGGCGGGTGGAGGACAGTTTCCGCGCATTCAGGGCCACGAGGTGGCGGGAACGGTTGTGGCTGCGGGCCCGGGCTCCGAGCTCGAGCCGGGACGCGCCGTGGCGCTCTATCCGCTCAGCTCGTGCGGCGAGTGCTATCCGTGCCGAGCCGGCAGGCCCAACACGTGCGACAACTTCCAGCTGATCGGCATCCATGTGGACGGCGGTCTGCAGGAGCAGCTGCTCATGCCGGCCGACCACGTCTTCCCCATCGAGGAGGACGACCTCGGCGTGGCCGCGATGGCCGAGCCGATCTCGATCGGCGTGCGCGCGGTCACCCGAGGCCGGATCGGCGCGGACGACCGCGTGGTTGTGCTCGGCGGCGGGCCCATCGGCCAGTCGGTGTGCCTGCTCGCGCGCGAGCGCGGCGCGGAGGTGCTCGTGGTTGACCCGCAGGAGAAGCGCCTCGGCCTGAGCCGCGAGATGGGCGCCGACGCGATGCGGTGGACGACGCCCGACGAGGTGGTTCAGCACGCGCGGGAGTGGGCCGGCGGCGAGGGAGTGCCGGTTGCGGTGGACGCCACCGGCGTGCCGCAGGCGGTGCGCGCGGCGGTGGACATGGCGGCGTCCGCGGGCCGCGTGGTGCAGGTGGGCATGTCCGGCGAGGAGGTGCAGCTGCGCGTCGGCAGCTTCACCGAGAAGGAGCTCGACATGCTGGGCGTGTGCTGCTGCGGCGGCGGCGAGTTCGCCGAGGCCGTGGCGGCGGTCGAGCGCAACGCGAACACGGTCCGCCGGCTGATCAGCCACGAGTTCGAGCTGGAGCGCGCGCCCGAGGCAATCGACTTTGCGATGAGCAATCCCTCCGAGGTGATGAAGGTGGTGATTCGTGGTGCCTGACCGTTCGGTTTACGACTACGTGATCGTGGGCGCCGGCTCGGCCGGCTGCGTGCTCGCGGGGCGGCTGAGCGAGGACCCTGACGTGACCGTCGCGCTGCTCGAGGCCGGCGGGCCGGACACCGCGGACGAGGTGCACACACCTGCCGCGTTCCCCGCGCTGTTCAAGTCCGGGCTTGACTGGGACCTGCTCGGCGAGGAGGAGCCGGGGCTCGGCAACAAGCGGCTCTACCTGCCGAGGGGCCGCGTGATCGGCGGCTCGAGCTCGATCAACGCGATGATCTACATCCGCGGCAACCGCGCCGACTACGACGAGTGGGCCGCGATGGGCTTCGAGGGCTGGGGCTACGACGACGTTCTGCCCTACTTCAAGCGCGCCGAGGACAACGAGCGCGGGGAGGACGCCTACCACGGCACCGGCGGTCCGCTGAGAGTGTCCGAGAGCCGCTCGATGCACCCGCTCGTGGACGCGATGATCGAGGCCGCGCAGCAGGCCGGCCACGAGCACAACCCGGACTTCAACGGCGCGCGCCAGGAGGGCGTCGGCCGCTTCCAGCTGACGCAGCGCGACGGGTTGCGCTGCTCGTGCGCGGACGCGTACCTGCATCCCGCCCGCGAGCGCTCGAACCTCGACGTGGTGTCGAACGCGCTCGCCACGCGCATCCTCTTCCAGGGCGACCGCGCCGTGGGCATCGAGGTCGAGCGCGACGGGCAACTCATACAGATGCGCGCGGAGCGCGAGGTGATCCTGTCGGCGGGCGCCTACCAGTCGCCCGTGCTGCTGATGCTGTCGGGCATCGGCCCAGCCGAGGACCTCGCTCCGCTCGGGATCGAGGTGCGCCAGGACCTGCCGGTGGGGGAGAACCTGCAGGACCACTGCATGGTGAACGTGAACTACTCGACGGACGAGCAGAGCCTCTACCTCGCGGTCACCCCCGAGAACATCGCGCTGCTGGCCACCGAGGGCCGCGGGCCGCTCAGCTCGAACATCCCCGAGGCCGGCGCATTCTTCCGCTCGCGCCCGGGGCTCGACGCCCCCGACATCGAGTTCCACTTCGCGCCGTCGATGCTCTACGACCAGGGTCTCACCGCGCCGGCCGACCACGGCTACTGCTTCGGCCCCGTGGTGATCAAGCCGTCGAGCCGGGGCCGCGTGAGGCTGCGCGCGCCGCTCGCGCATTCCAAGCCGCTCGTGCTGCACAACTTCCTCACGACCGAGGACGACCGGCAATCGATGATGGCCGGCGTGCGGATGGCGCTCGAGATCGCCGAGCAGCCGGCGCTCAAGGCGGTTGAGCGCGAGCCGTTCAGCGTGCCCGCGTCGGACTCCGACGAGGACATCATGGACTGGATCATCCAGGCCGCGCAGACGGTCTACCACCCGACCTCGAGCTGCTCGATGGGGCAGGTGGTGGACGCCGAGCTGCGTGTCTACGGGGTGGAGAACCTGCGCGTGGTGGACGCGTCGGTGATGCCGGCGATCACGCGCGGGAACACCAATGCGCCGACGATCATGATCGCGGAGAAGGCTTCCGATTTGATCCGCGGCTCCGGCGCGGAGGTCGGAGGCCAGAGGTCGGAGGTCGGAGGGGTTTAGTCCCGGACGTTCAGTTCGAGTCGCACGCCGTTCGGGTCCTCCAGGAAGAGCTGGCGCATCACTCCGGGGATCTCGTTCTCCACGGCGTCCACTCTGTTCTGCGCCAGGCGCTCCTTCAGCTCGTCGTAGCCGGTGGCGCTGAATGCGATGTGGTCGACGGCGCCGGTGCTCCCGGCCGCTGCCGACGAGCCGGTGCCAACCGTTTCCGCGTGCGCTTCGTAGGCGGCGCGGTCGGCCACGTGCACCACGGGCACGTCGCCGAGGTACAGCCAGTGGCCCGGGAACGGGAGCGGTGGCCGCTCACCCGGCGCAAGCCCGAGCACTCGCTCGTACCAATCGCGCGTGCCGTCCATGTCGTCCGTCAGGACGAGGAAGTGCTCGATGTGGCCGAGCACCGGCTCAGCCGGCGGCGGGCGCGGACTGGCCGGCCGCTCCACCGTTCGCGCCCACGCTGCCGCGCAGGAGATATGCGGAGTGCAGGAGGCTCGGGTCCTTCTTGAGCTCGCTGGTGAGCCCCGAGAACTGGATGCGGCCGCCCTCCATGATGTACGCGCGGTTGGCGACCCCGAGCGCGACGGTGGCGAATTGCTCGATCAGGAGGATGCCGACACCGCGCTCGGCCACCTCGCGGAGCGTCGGGAGCAGGCGCTGCACCACCACGGGCGCCAGACCGAGCGACAGCTCGTCGATGAAGATGAACTTCGGCTGCGACACCAGCGCCTGGGCCAGCACGAGCATCTGCTGCTCGCCTCCGGACAGCAGCCGCCCCGCAACGTCGAGACGCTTCTGCAGCTCCGGGAACAGCTCGAGCGCGCTGCTCATGCCCGTTTTTGCCTCCTGGCGTGTGAGCGAGTAACACGCCACCCCGAGGTTCTCGCGCACGGTCAGGAGCGGTAGAAGCCGCCTGCCCTCCGGCACCACCGCCACGCCCGCCTGGCGGATCCGCTCCGGCCGGCGGCCGGTGAGATCGTCCGAGCCGAGGCTGATCGAGCCGCGTGCCGGCCGCAGCACGCCGCCCACGGCGAGCACGAGGCTCGACTTGCCCGCGCCGTTGGGCCCAAGGAGTGCCGTGACCTCCCCCGGCGTGACGTCGATGGAGACGCCGCGGACAACCTGGCGTCCTCCGCGCTCGACCACCACGTCCTCGAGGCGCAGCACCGTGTCCGCCTTCACGTCCGACGTCGTCGCTGTCTCGGTCACGCCGCAGCCACCTCCGCGTCGGCGCCAAGGTACGCGCGCTTCACCTGGTCGCTCCGGAGGACCTCAGACGTGTCGCCGGCCGCGATCAGCTTGCCGAAGTCGAGCACCGCGGTCTTCGCGCAGCACGCCGACACGAGGCTCATGTCGTGGTCCACGAGGATCACGGTCGCACCGATCTCCTGGGGAATCTTCTGGATCACGCCGCCCATTCGCTGCGTCTCCTCGTCGGGAAGTCCGGCCGCCGGCTCATCGAGCAGTACGACACGCGGCTTACCGACCACGGCGCGGGCAATCTCCACGAGGCGGCGCTCGGCCGCTCCAAGCGTGCCGACCCTGGCATAGGGACTGCTCGTAAGGCCGACGAAGCTGATCGCGTTCAGCACCTGCTCCTCGCGGGAGGACGCTCCGTCTCGCGACGAATGCTCGAGCACCATCAGCACGTTGTCGAAGATCGTGAGCTCTTCGATCGCCTGCTCGGTCTGGAACGTGCGCCGCAGCCCCCAGCGCGCCCGGCGGAAGTGAGCCATCGCCAGCAGGTTCTCGCCGAATGCGGTGACATCACCGTTTTGCGGGCGGACGAAGCCGCTCAGCACGTTGAAGAAGGTGGTCTTGCCGGCGCCGTTCGGTCCGATCAGTCCGTTGGTGCCCTCAGCGAACTCGACGGTCACGTGGTCGAGCGGCGTCACCCCACCGAAGCGAACGGTGAGGTCCTTGACCTCGATCATCCCGCACGCTCCCGCGCGGGTTGGCGAACACGCCCAACCAAGCCCAGGGCGCGCCGGCCGAGCTTGGCCATGTCGCGCGGGAACTGGTATACGAGTCCCTGCGGCGCGGTGAGCAGCACCTGCATGACACCGATGCCGAAGATGATCGTGAGCCAGTCCGCGTTCACGCCCCAGTTGTTGAGCAGGGCGGGCAGGAACTGCATCAGCAAGCCGGCCACCACGGCTCCCCAGAGGCTGTAGATCCCGCCCATCAGCACCACCGCGAGCAGGGTGATCGAGTCGCTGGTGGGGAAGGTGGTGATGAACAGCTGGCCGGAGTCCGCCGCCAGCAGGCCGCCGGCGACGCCCGTGAGGAACGACGCGAGTGCGAAGGCCCACATCTTGTAGAGCGTGACGTTCACGCCGCCTGCAAGCGCGGCGGGTTCGCTCTGGCGGATGGCTGCCCAGGCACGCCCGGGCTTCGCGCGCACGTGTATGAGTGCGATCAGGAACAGGATGGCCGCCACGATGACCGTGTAGCGGAGATAGGCGGTGTCGCCATGCGCGATGGCGGGCCGGCGCACGGCGGCGGCGCCGCGGTCCGTCTCCACGTGGCCGAGAAAGCCGCCACCCCCGTTGGGGAAGTTGGTCGCCGTAAGGACGACGGTGATCGCGCCGGCGAGCATCAGCGTGATCAGCGCGAGGTAGAGCCCGCTGAGCCGCAGGGCCGGGAGCCCCACGAGCGTACCCAGAACCATTGTGATCAGACCCGAGCCCAGCAGCACGATGGGGAAGGGCAGGCCGGTTGCGAAGAACAGGCGTGCGCCCACCCACGAGGCGAGCGCGAGCAGTGCAATCTGGCCGAGGGAGACGAGGCCGGTGCGCCCCATCAGGATTCCCAGGCCGAGCGCGACCACCGCATAGATCGTCACTGACGTGAAGACCGTCACCCAGTAGCCGCTCAACAGCTGCGGGAACGCGATCACGATGAACGCCAGGAGAACGGCGATGATCACCGCGCGGAGGCGGTCGCCCGCGTCGAGCCTCGGCAGCCACACGCGCCGCACGGACCTGCTCGTGGTCGCTCCGGCGGCGCTCACGTCAGCCCGCCCTCCCCGATAGCGCGCTGCCGCGCCGGCCGGAGAGAACGAGCAGGGCGATGGTGGCGAGCACGAACGGCGTCATGTCGCGGTATTGGGAGATGGACAGGATGGGTGTGACAAGCGCGTTCACGAGGCCTATGACGATGGCCGCGATGAACGTCACGGTAATGGAGCGGAGGCGGCCGATCAACGTGGCCGCCAGCGAGGAGATGACGAGGAAGGTGAGGGTGACCGCGTCCAGGCCCACGAGGTTGGAGAGGAGAAGGCCCGCGGCGCCCGACAGCAGGCCGCAGCCAAGCCAGGCCGCGGCCTCGACGCGCCGCACGGGCACGCCCAGCGTGGCGGTGATCTCGCGATCGTTCGCGAGTGCCCGCATCGCCGTGCCCGTCTTCGTGAAGCGAAGGAATATCGCGGTAACGAGCATGACGCCGATTCCGAACGCCAGCGCGATCACCTCGGTGTAGTTGACGAAAACATCGCTCACCTGGAAGCCGTTGTTCGACGTGGGCAGGATCATGGAGCGCGCCTTGTCGCTCCATATGAGATCCATGACCCCGAGTAAGACCAGGGTGAGGCCGAGCGTGGCGGTGGCTTTGATCAGCGGGTCACGCGAGGAGAGCGGCGGCCCGAAGACCAGGCCGTACAGGAGCGTGACCGCGCCGCCAAAGAGCACGCACACCAGAAATGCGGGCCCCTCCGACCAGCCGTTGTGGTTGATGAGCTGCCAAGCAATGAGGGCACCCATGGCTCCGACGGCGCCGAACGCCAAGTTCAGCACTCCAGTCGCCCTGTAGAGGACCACCATCCCCACTCCGGACAGCGAGTACACGCCGCCAAGAGCGAGTCCGGTGATGATGAACGGCTTGAAGTCCTCCCAGCTAGGCATATGGAACCTTGGGCGCCCTCTTGCTTTCTGGCTTAATTGTCTAACACATTCTCCGGCTATGCACCAGGCACCGTGGTGCCGGGTTGCGACAGGCTCGGATCCTTCTGCTCGATCGACCGCACCTTGGCGATGCCCGGGTCTGCGGCGTTGATCGGGATGCACCCGTCCTTGATCACCATCTTCCCGTGGTTCGGGGTGGTGGTGTAGTCCGTGTTGTTCGGGATGTGCAGCGGCGCCTGGCCGTAGTACCAGGGCTTGCACAGCATGTCGGTCTTGAACCCCTTGAGGTTCTTGATCGCCGTGTTCACGGTCTTGATGTCGTAGGTGTTGCCCTTGATCGACTCGAGCGCCATCACGGTCTGCTGCGCCATGACGAAGCCCATCTGGCTGAAGCTGCCGAGTCCGCCCGACACCTTCGAGCCGTACTTGTCGAACACCGCGCGGTAGAGCCGCGTCTGCGGGCCGTTGTTGTCCGTCACGTTCAGCTCGGCGTTGACAAGCAGCTTGCCGTCCCACTGCGTGCCCAGCGCCTTCGCGACGAAGTCGGTGTTGCACGGCGTGGAGCAGGCCCACGCCTTCACGCGGTCCTGCAGGTTCTGCTGCTGCGCCGCCTGGAGGATCTTCAGCGCCTCGGGAGGCGTGAAGTTCAGCACCACGCCGCCGTCAGAGCCTGCTGCCTGCACCAGCTTGAGCGCGATCGAGTTGGCGTCCTGGATCGGCACGTTGTCCTTGAACGTGGTGATCGGGACGTTCAGGGCCTTCGCGACGGACTGAGGCCCGGCGACGATGTAGCCGGTGCCAGGCACGTTCGACTGGTCGAACGCGATCTTCTTCGCGCCCGCGCGCACGACGCCCTGGACGGCGCCGTCCGAGCTGTAGCGCGGACCCATGTTCGGAGGCGCGCTGTTCGAGGTGCCCCAGCACTCGGGAGCGATGCCGGCGTCGAGCTCGTAGATCCCGAGCGATTCCCAGTACTTGTGGTCCACCGAGCACTCGATGATGCTGAAGCCGCCCACGATGCCCACGACCTTGTCCGTCTGGATCAGCTTGTGGGCGAAGCCCGCGATCTGCGCCGGGTTCGTCTGCTCCTCGTACCACTTGTACTTGATCGGGTGACCGTTGATGCCGCCGTTGTCGTTGACGCAGTGGAAGTACGCGTCAGCCATCGTGGCGCCGTCAGTGAAGTCGGTGCCCGGCTGCTTGGTCACGATCGCGCCGAGCTTGATCGGCGTGCCCGTGGCCTTCACGCCAGGCTTGGTGCCGCACTTCGTCACGTCGGCGGCCTGCGAGGTCGTCGAGCTTCCGCCGCCACCTCCGCCGCCGCCGGAAGTGGTGCTGCTCTTATTGCTGCTTCCGCAGGCCGAGACCACGATCGACAAGCCGATCGCCAAGATCAATAGCGTCAAGACCGATCGGGTCTTGCGCGAGCCCAAGTGTTTCCTCACCGCTCCTCCTCCTCGAGTGAATACGAGTCCACGCCGCCCCCAGCGACGGGACAGCCGATACTAAATGTCAGATCAGATGTATGCAATGCCGTGCGTTCGGGCCCGGTTAACGCCGTATTAAGCCCGTTGAAGTGCCATTCCTGAATACAATCGGCGCGCGCGCGTCGCTTGTCGCGCAGGACCGCATGAGCACTCAACCCAACGGCACCTCGCAGACGATGCGGGCGCTTCTTCGCCTGAGGGAGCTCCTGTTGAGTGGCGAGTTCGCGCCCGGCGAGCGCATGTCGGAGCTGCCGCTGGTGGATCGCCTGGGCGTGTCGCGCACTCCTCTGCGGCTTGCTTTGTCGGCTCTCGAGCACGAGGGATTCCTGCGCGTGCTGCCGGGCGGCGGCTACGTGGTGCGGGAGTTCACGCGCGCGGACATCGACGATGCCATCGAGCTGCGCGGTGTGCTCGAGGGCACCGCCGCGCGCTTCGCCGCCGAGCGTGGCGTGAGCCGGCGCGAGCTGAAGGCGATGGTCGAGATCACCGAGCAGACCGAGGAGTTCGTGCACCGGGCGGACTACGAGTCGTTCGAGAACTACGTCGATCTCAACGAGCGCTTCCACGCCCTTCTCTACGAGGCGGCACGTAGCCCGCTGCTGATGCGCGCTCTCGACCATGCGATCTCGCTGCCCTTCGCGGGGCCGAGCGCGTTCGTGCTGGCCGAGGCCGAGCTGCCCGAGTCGCGCCAGGTGCTCGTGGTCGCGCAAAGCCACCACCGTTCGCTGATCGACGCGATCGAGCGGCGGGAGGGCACTCGGGCCGAGAGCGTCGCCCGCGAGCACGCGCGGTTGGCGCGCCTGAACCTCGACATCGTGCTCAAGCACCGGGACGTGCTCGACCGCATGCCCGGCGCATCGCTCCTCATGCTTGCTGACCGTGAGGCCGATGCCGAAGAGAGCGTGCCGTCCGAGGCGAGCACGTAAAAGTCCCACTGCCGGGCATTCTCAGCCGGGTGTAGATGCTGGGCCAGCCTCACAGCGCGCACGTTCTTGTCGATCAGCGCGGAATCTGGTCTAGCCTTGTGGACGAGGACTTGAGGAGAGTGGGGAGTTGCTGGCCGAATCCCAGTTATCGCCCGCCTCGCTGAGCGGGACGACCCATGAGCCGGAGCGCTGGCGCCTGCGGGGCGTCCCGAGCGAGAACGGCCTGGATGAGTGGACGGAGATACTCGCCGCCACCCACCTCGACTTCGACATCAAGGCCACGCCGCGGACGCCGCCCAAGTTCAACGGCGCCGTGTCCCGCCGCCGCTTCGGCGGGCTCGCGCTTGTGGATTGCGCTTCGTCGCCCTGGCTGGGGCGGCACGGGAAGTCGCTGGCCGGTAGCGCTCCCGACGCGGTGATGGGCTTCCAGTTCGTGCGCAAGGGCGTTGAGCTCGTGCGCGAGGGCGGCCGCGAGATCACGCTCACCGCCGGCGACATCGTGCTGTGGGACGGCTGGCAGCCCACCGAGGTGGAGGTGGTCGAGCCGTTCCTCAAGCGCACGCTGATCTTCCCGCGCGACCGCGTGCTCGCGGTGTGCCCGCGGCTCGCGGACGTGGACGCGCTGCCTCCGCTCGGCGAGAGCGCGTCCGCCCGGCTGCTCGCGCGCTATTTGGACGCGCTGGCGATGGAGCTGCCTGCTCTTGACGACGCCGCGGGCACGGCGGCCGCCGACGCCGCGCTCGAGCTGCTGCGCGCCGCGGTGGAGCCTTGCGTTCCCACCACGCGCGCCGCCAAGCGCGAGGCTCTGCGGGCGAGCGTGCGCCGGTATGTGCGCGAGCGGCTGCAGGACCCGGCGCTCTCTCCCGTGTCGATCGCGAAGGCGCACGCCATCTCGGTGCGCGCGTTGCACGCTCTGTTCGAGGACTCGGGCGAGTCCGTGGCGGGGCTTGTGCGGCGCGAGCGGCTGCGGCGCTGCTTCGAGGACCTCGAGCGGGCGAGCGGCGGGTCGGTCACCGAGATCGCGTTCCGCTGGGGCTTCCGCGACGCCGCTCACTTCTCGCGCGTGTTCAAGCGCGAGTACGGGGCCACTCCGAGCGAGGCGCGCCATGAGGCGCTGGCACGCATCGGCAAGGAATCGGGCGCTCGCGGGCTGGATCGCGCGGCAGGCCTTCTCTAGCGTCGCCGCTCGATGCCTGGTCTCGTGGAGGGGAAGGCGGGCCTCGTCACCGGGGCGGCCAGTGGAATTGGGCGCGCGTGCGCGCTGAGGTTCGGCGCGGAGGGCGCTTCGGTCGTGGTGTCTGACCTCGAGAGCTCGCGGGCGGGCGGCGAGGAGACGGTGCGGGCCATTCAGGAGGCGGGCGGCACGGCTGAGTTCTTCCCGTGCGACGTGGCGGTGTCCTCTGACTGCGAGGCGCTCGTGGCGCACGTCGTTGAGTCGTACGGCAGGCTCGACTTCGCGCACAACAACGCGGGCATCGGGGTGCATGCTCCTCTGGCGGAAACCTCCGACGAGGACTTCGACCGCGTGATCGCCGTCAACCTGCGCGGCACCTTCCTCGGGATGAAGTTTCAGATCCGCCAGATGCTTCGCCACGGCGGCGGGGCGATCGTCAACACGTCCTCGAATGCGGGGCTGCGGGGCGTGCATCTGATCGGCGCATACGCGGCGTCGAAGCACGGCATCCTTGGGCTGACGAAGAATGGTGCGATCGAATATGCGAACGACGGCATTCGCGTAAATGCGGTTTGCCCAGCCGCGATCATGACTCCACTGATGGCCGACCTTCCGCCAGAGCGCCAGCAGGAGATCCTCGCGCCGCAGGCGCTGAACCGTCCGGGCGACCCGGCGGAGGTGGCCGCGGCGGTGGTGTGGCTGTGCTCGGACGACGCGTCTTTCGTCACCGGCGTGGCGATGCCGGTGGACGCAGGATCGGTGGCCGGCTGGTGACGCTCGAGGCCGCAGGGTTGTCGGAGCGCGACGTCGCGGCCTGGCGGTCCGCCACTCCCACCGCGCTCGGGCCGTTTCCGGAGGCCGCGCGCGCCACCTGCGAGTTCCTCACGCGCGGAGAGGATCTGCTGCAACGGCTGCCCCCGCGGCCAGAGCGTTCTGAGACCGAGGAAGCCGCCGCTCACGAGCTGGCGGTGTTCCTGAACGACGCTCGTGCCGACTTCATGCGCGCGTACGCCGCCGACGTCTACGGCGCACTTACGGATGAGCTTCGCTTGCCGCTGCGGGTGGAGGATCTCGTCTACGCGGCGGGCGACCTCTATCCGGGCCTGGTTCCCACCCGCTCCGCCATGCAGCTCGAGCGCGCGCGCAAGCTCGCCGACAAGGAGGGGCTCGAGATCGCGCAGGGGCTGTTCCTCTCTCACGTGCTCGCCGAGCCGCGCGCGGGCGCACACCTCGTGTGGGCGATGCTGCGGCCGACCGAGCAGGCGCTCTCGCTGCTCGACGCCTTCCGCTCGAGCGGCGTGGCCGACCTCGGCGGCGCGTACGTGGAGCGCCGCGGCCGGGCCGCCTACGTGGAGCTGCGCAACCCGCGGCACCTGAACGCCGAGGACGGGGACACGCTGCCTGTCACCGAGGTGGCGGTGGACCTGGCGCTGCTCGACCCAGAGGTGGAGGTGGGTGTGTTCCGCGGCGGGGTGCTCGACCACCCGCGCTACGCGGGCCGGCGCATCTTCGGGGCGGGGATCAACCTCACCCACATCTACATGGGCCGGCTCGACTACCTCTTCTACATCACGCGCGACATGGGCTACGTGAACAAGCTGTATCGCGGGCTGATGCCGGATGAGTTCCGGCCGGACGAGCCCGAGCAGACGACTGAGAAGCTCTGGGTGGCCGCGGTAGAGACGTACGCGATCGGGGGCGCGTGCCAGCTGCTGCACGTGATGGACCACGTGATCGCGGTGCGCGGCTGCCGGCTGTATCTGCCGGCGCGCAAGGAGGGGATCATTCCCGGCGCGTCCAACCTGCGGCTCGCGCGCTCGGTGGGGGACCGGCTCGCGCGGCAGGCCATTTTGTCCGGCATCGAGTTCGAGGCGGGCACGCCGCACGGCGACCTGATGTGCGATGAGGTGGTGGAGTCGGACTCCGAGATGGATGCCGCCGTGGCTGCGCGGGTGGACGCGCTGACGAGCTCCGGGCTGATCAACGCGGCCGCGAACCGGAAGGCGATGCGCGTGGGGGTGGAGCCGCTCGACGTGTTCCGTCAGTACATGGCGAGCTACTGCCGGGAGCAGGTGTACTGCCATTTGAGCCCGGCGCTCGTTCGGAATCTCGAGGAGAACTGGAATGCGCACCAGCGCCGGCTCTGACGTGGAGCAGCTGCCGCGTTCGGCTTTGCGGGAGCTGCAGAGCGAGCGGCTCCGCTCTGTTTTCGGCATTGAGCTGGAGGCGCTCGCTGAGGCGCCGTTCACGTCAAAAGCAGCACTTAGGGAGGCGTATCCGTTTGGTCTGTTGCGGGTCCCTGTGTCGTCCTTGGCCCGTGTTCACGCTTCTTCCGGGACGCACGGGAAGCCCACGGTGGTCGGCTATACGCGCGCGGATCTGGAGGTGTGGACCGAGCTGATGGCTCGCTGCATGACCATGGCCGGTGTGCAGCCGGGGATGCTCGTGCACAACGCCAACACGTACGGGCTGTTCACCGGCGGGCATGGGTTCCACCAGGGCGCCGAGCGGATCGGGGCGACGGTGATCCCAGTGTCGGGCGGCTTCACGGCGCGGCAGGCGATGCTGCTGCGCGACCTCGGCGGGCAGGTGCTGGTGTCCACACCTTCGTACGCGCTCGTGATCGCGCAGGCGGTGCGGGATGCGGGGATCGATCCTTCTTCTCTGTCTCTTGAGCTGGGGCTGTTCGGCGGCGAGCCGTGGACCGACGGGCTGCGGGCGGAGATCGAGCGCGAGCTGCCGGGGCTGCGCGCGGTGAACTTCTACGGGCTGTCGGAGATGTGCGGGCCGGGCGTGGCGACGGAGTGCCTGCCCGTTCGCGACGGACTCCATGTGAACGAGGACCACTTCCTGGTGGAGGTTGTGGATCCCGAGACGGGGTCTGTGCTCGAAGAAGGCAGTGAGGGAGAGCTCGTATTCACCACCTTGACCAAGGAGGCCATGCCGCTCTTGCGTTACCGGACGGGCGACATCGGCTCTTTGACATTCGAGCCGTGTGAGTGCGGCCGGACATTCGCGCGCATCCGCGGACTGCGCGGCCGCCGCGACGACATGCTGATCATCCGCGGCGTGAACATCTATCCGTCGAACGTGGAGTATTTATTGCTGAGCGTGGAGGACGTGGCGCCGCACTACCAGCTGGTGGTCACTCGGCCGGGCGCGATGGACGAGCTTCTGGTGCAGTGCGAGCCGGCGTCGGTGGACGTGAACGTGGAGGGGCTGCGGGAGCGCGTCGAGACGCTGCTGCGCGAACACACGGGCATTCGTATTCCGGTGGAAGTGCTCGAGCCGGGCGGCGTGCAGCGGAGCGAGGGCAAGGCGGTCAGGGTGGTGGACCGGCGAGCCGCATCCTGATCCTCCTGGCCAGAGTCGCCGGCTCCCTGGTCAGCTGCCGATACGTCACGCGAAGCACGCGATAACCGGCGTCCTCCAGTACGGCGGTCTTCTCGCGGTCGGTTTCAAAGGCGGCGCGGTGCCGGTGGAATCCGTAGCCGTCCAGCTCGACAACCAGGTTCGTGCCGGGCCAATGTGCGTCCGCCACGCAACCGGCGATCGGCACGTTCATCGCTGGCCGGGGCAGGTCGTACTCGATGCAGAAGTCGAAGAACAGCGCCTCGAACTCGCTGCGCGTCAGGGGGTCGTATTCAAAATCAGCAAGTAGGGAGCGGAGTGGCGTGAGCCCATGCCGGCCCGGGCTCCGCGCGAGCAGCTCGTCCATCGCGTTGAGGTCAAACAGCTCCATGCGGTCTGCCTCTTCGACCGCGCGCTTGAGCTGGCGTGGGTACAGCACCTCGGCGAGATCGAGCAGCGTGCGAGGGACCGTGGTGATGGGAACGCCCTCGTGTTCCGTGACGTCACGCGGATCGAGGCTCCGGACGAGGTGCAGGTCGATGCCGTCCTGCTTGGCTTTGGAGCGCCCCGGCACGATCACATCAACGGCTCTGCGCGACGTCCGGTAGAAGCCCCGCCAGTCACTCGCGCTGCGATAGCCGAGAACCGCCTCGTCCCCATACGCCAGCACGGCGGCCATCACCACCCCCTTGGGCGTGATCGCCTCATGCCCGAGTAGGTAAACGCCCCGGTAGCGGCTATGTAGCCGCCCCGAGCGGAGCCAGCTCTTGATGGTCGGCTTCGTCACGTCGAGCTCCAGCAGTTGCTCCCGCGAGATCGGACCACCCTGTTTTGTCGCAATTTGCGAAATTCGCAGCAGACGTGGTTGATCGAAGGATCCACTATGGATCCCTGGATCGACCACGTCGGACATGGCGCAAGGATCGCCCGCGCAACCGCACGGTTCCAGACCGCCGCGTAACGATCATGCACCGTTATTGCTGCAGTTCAGCTACGCGACGAGCTGCCGCGAGCCCGACAGATAGCCGCTCTCGTTGGCGTCCAGGTGGTCCGCCAGCCGCGTGGCCATCGCCATCACGGTCAAAGACGGGTTCACCGAGAGCGTGCGCGGGAACACCGAGCTGTCGCCGACGTACAGCCGCTTGACGTCATGCGACTCGCCGTGGATGTCGACCACGCCGGACCCCGCGTCGGCGCCCATCCGGCACGAGCCCTGCACGTGTGTCGAGGCGAACGTCGACCACAGGATCTGCGACGCGCCCGCGGCTTCCATCACCCGCCGCCCGAACTCCATCGCCGCCTGCTGGCGCTCGATCTCGTGTGGCTGGAAGTCGCACCAGTAGGTCTCGTTGCCGTCGGCGTCGACCTCGATGCGGCCGTTGTTGTCGTCGTTCGAGAGGCACAAGAGCCCGACCCAGTTCCGGTACTTCTTCGCCGCCTCCACCAGCGGCTCGCCCCACATCGGCCCGTTCTCGTCGCACAGCGCGACGGTGAAGCCGATCGGATCCTGCACGGTCACGGCCTCGATGATGTATCCGCCGCGATCGTCGGGCGCGTTCTCCAAAAAATGAGAGCTGATCGGCGCCACCATGTGCGCGTCCTGCGGCTCGTCGAACAGCCCGAAGACGAACTGCGCCGGGTGGAAGCCGAGGTTGCGGCCGACCCACGGGTTGTCGATTTCGGATCGCATGAGGAGCTGTGGGGTGCCGAGCGCGCCACAAGCGGCGACGACTACGTCTGCCTCGACGGTGTGGGGGGCGCCGCTTTCGTCGCGGTATTGGACGCCAGTGGCGTGGCCGTCGGCGGTGAGGATTCGTTCGGCCCAGCACTCAGGCCGGAGCTGCAAGCGCCCAGCCACCCAATTCCGATGGATGTAGGTGTTCAACGTCGACTTCCCAGCATTCGTCGGACACCCCTGCAGGCACGACCCGCACTGCATGCAGTTCTCGTCCGTGTACGCATCCACCGGCTCGAGCTCGTAACCCAGAGCCTCGAACCCGGCCGCCGCCGTGCGCACGCATTGCCGCCAGTTCCAATCCGCCCGCCGGCGCACGCCGAGGTACGAGCACACGCGGTCGTAGAACGGCGCCATCTCCTCGACCGACAACTGAACTCCAGAAGCCGCGTTCCACTTGTCGAACTCCCGCTGAGAAGCCCGCAAAGCGAGCTTGGTGTTGATGGTCGTCGTCCCACCCACGCACCGCCCGCTGATCAGCGCCAGCGGACCCGGCCCCGGATCGCCCGCCGGCAGCGCCAAACGGATCGGGAACCACATGTCGTGCGAGGCCTTCGACTCCCAGCGCTCGAAATCGGCCGCCGTCAGATGGGGACCCGTCTCGAGCAGCAGCACGTTGCGGCCGCGCTCGGCCAACTCGCCGGCCACCACGCCGCCGCCCGCGCCCGACCCCACCACAACGACGTCGAAGCGCTCGCTCATCCCAGGTACGACCAGTCCTTCTTCACGCGCGCGGCGAGCGGCGAGGCGTTGAAGCCGATCTCCTCATATGCGGAAGGGCCGACGCCATCGGGCGCCACGAAGTCTGAGTAGAACGCCTCGATGCACAGAGCGCGCACCATCTGGAACTCGGGCGTGAGCGCGACGGAGGGGAGGTCCGCACCCTCGAGCGCATCAACGGAAGCAATGAAGGCATCGCGCTGAGGAGCCGGCATGCGAGCCACAACAGCGTCCACGTACACCACGGGACGAACCCGACCCGACCCCGGCACGATCGCCTCGCACAGCTGCTCCACGACGTGCGTGCGCCTCTCGTCGAGCACCGGCATGGGCGCACTCTAAGTCGCGGCGGGCGGGGAGCCAAGCGCCAGCGCGCAAATCGGCAAGAACGCATGCGCTGGATGACTGGACGCTCACAGAGCGCAGATGTACGGTCGCCACAAGGCCTCGAGCGGAGGAGGAGTGACGATGGGCGAAGTCGACCTGGTGGCGCTCTACTGGACCGTGTCCGGGCCGGTGGACGTGCACGTGGGCCGCGAGTGGAGCACCTTCTCCTGGCGCGACCGCTGCGCCGAGGCGGTGAAGGCCGGCTTCAAGGGAATCGGCCTCTGGCACGCCGACATCGAGCACCAGCTCGAGAGCACGACTCTCGACGAGATGAAGAAGGTGTTCGACGACTCGGGCCTCGAGTTCATCCAGCTCGAGTTCCTACAGGACTTCTGGGTGCCGAAGGGCGACCCGCTGCGCGAGGAATCGGACAAGCGACGCAAGCTGCTCTTCGACGCCGCGGCCGCGTTCGATGCCCACCACATCAAAGTGGGGAACATCCCCGGCACGCCCGGCGGCGTCGAGCAGGTGACCGAGGGCTTCGCCGAGTTGTGCGAGGACGCCGCCAACCACACATCCGCCAAGGTGGTCTACGAGTTCATGCCGTTTGACGTGAACGTGAACTCGCTCGACAGGGCGCTCCAACTGGCGCAGGGCGCGGGCAAAGCCAACGGCGGCCTCGCCATCGACACCTGGCACATGGCCAAGCTCGGCATCCCGCCCGAGGACATGAAGCGCATCCCGCGCGAGTACCTGACCTGGGTCGAGCTCTCAGACGGCCAGTACGAGGACATGGAGGACCCGATCGACGAGGTCGTCAACCACCGCCGGCTGCCGGGCGAGGGCGAATTCAACATCGCCGCCTACGTCGACGCCTGCCGCGAGGCCGGCTATCCCGGCCCATGGGGAGTGGAAGTGCTCTCCGCGGAGCTGAGGAGCCTCCCGATCGAGGAGGAGTTCAAGCGAGCGTACGAGACCACCGCCGCGCAGTTCCGCGCCGGCGTTGCGTGAGATTCAGAGGAGGACGGATGAAGCAACTGGACAACGACCGGCTCGTCTGGATGTTCACCCAGATGGCGCGCGTGCGCGAGTTCGAGGAGCGCGTAAAGCGCACCTTCGAGGAGCACCCCGGCGTGATCCGCGGGCACACCCACCTCGCGGACGGGGCGGAGGCGTCGATAGTGGGGTCGCTCGCCACGCTCGAGCCGCAGGACCAGCTGATGACGACTTACCGCTGCCACGGCTACCCGATCGTCCTGGGCACCGACACCAAGGCGATGATGGCCGAGATCTACGGCAAGAAGACCGGCCTCTGCGGGGGCTACGGCGGGTCGATGCACCTCACGGACGTGGAGCGCGGCTTCCTCGGCACGAGCGGCATCGTGGCGCAGGGCATCCCGCAGGCCACCGGCGCCGCCTACGCCGCGCAGATCCGCAAGGAGAACCAGGTGGTGCTCTGCTTCTTCGGCGACGGCGCCTCCAAGCAGGGCGCGTTCAGCGAGTCGCTCAATGTGGCGTCGCTCTGGAAGCTCCCCATCGTCTACGTGATGGAGAACAACTCGTACAACGTGGTCACGCGCGTTGAGCAGGAGGACGCCAACGCCGCGGCCGGCGAGCCGCTGGCGGTGAAGGCGAAGGCGTTCTCGATGCCGGGCGAGACGGTCGACGGCGGCGATCCGGTGGCGGTCTACGAGACGGTGGGGGCCGCGGTGGACCGCGCGCGGTCAGGCGAGGGCCCGACGCTCGTTGAGTCGAAGGTCTACCGCCTGTCAGCGCACGGCAACATCATCGCCCCGCCGGGCGTGCCGCTGCACTTCCCGGAGCACGAGGCGATCGAGGTGTTCGGCAATGCGGACGAGTACGAGGCGGCCAAGAAGGGCGACCCCGTGCCGCGCTTCCGGGCGCGGCTCGTGCAGGACGAGGTGCTGTCCGCCGAGCAGGCCGACGAGATCATGCAGGCCGCCCGCGACGAGATGCAGGCGGCGGTGGACTTCGGGATCGAGAGCGACTTCCCGGAGCCGGCCGAGGCCACCAAGTACGTCTACGCATAGGAGCGGCTGATCGATGACTGAGATTCCCTACATCGCCGCGATCGAGATGGCCATTCATGGCGAGATGGAGCGCGACGACAGCGTTCTCTACTTCGGCCAGAACATCGCGACGAGCGAGAACGACAAGTTCCTCCAGGCCTTCGGGCCCGACCGCGTGCGGGTCACGCCGATTTCCGAGACCGCGGAGATCGGCATGGCCGTGGGAGCGGCTCTGGCCGGCTTCCGTCCGGTGGTGGAGCTGTACATGGCCGAGTTCATGCTCGTGGCCATGGACCAGGTGGTGAACGAGGCACCGCGCTTCCGCTACATGACCGGCGGCCAGGTGAAGGTGCCGCTCGTGCTCAAGGCGGGCTACGGCTTCACCGCAGGCTGGTCAGGCCAGCACACCGGCACGATCTACGGCATGTTCATGGGCGTGCCCGGGTTGCGCGTGGCGATCCCGTCCACCGCCGCGGACGCGAAGGGCCTGATGGCCACCGCCATCCGCGACGACAACCCGGTGGCCTACTTCCACCACTACCTGCTCACGCTCGAGCCCGGCGAGGTACCGGACGGCGAACACCTCGTGCCCTTCGGCCAGGCCGCGGTGCGGCGCGAGGGCGGCGACGTGACGATCGTCGCGCTCGGCTACATGGTGGGCCTCGCGATGAACGCCGCCGAGCGGCTGGCGGGCGAGGGCGTTCAGGCCGAGGTGATCGACCCGCGCACTCTGAACCCGCTCGACCTGAAGACGATCCTCGAGTCGGTGGAGAAGACCGGCCACCTCGTGCTCGTGGACCAGGCCACGCGGCACGGCTCAGCCTCCGCCGTGATCGCGGCCGACGTGGCCGACGAGGGCTTCTCGTCCCTCAAGGCGCCGATCAAGCAGGTGACCGCGCTCGACTCCACGATCCCGTACAGCCAGCCGATGGAGGAGTACATCCTCCCGAGCGAAGACAAGATCGTCGGCGCCGTGCAGCAGGTGCTGGGACAAGCCCCTGTCACGGCGTAAGGTACCGGCAGCAGAGCCGGCCGCCCTCA
>JAICJR010000025.1 GCA_025928345.1 Thermoleophilaceae bacterium
AGTCTTCTTGTAAGCGGAGAGCAGGGCATCTTCGAGCGCCGCCATCAGGCGCTCCGAGGAGATCCCCTTCTCGCGCTCGAGGACCCGTACGGCTTCCAGGATCTCTCTACTCATGCGCTCAGCCCTCCACCAGGTTGCTTCTGTTGATGTCCGAGTACGGGATCGACACGACGCCAGTGTCGGCCGCCACCGTGATCTCGCTGTCGCTCGCCCCTACGAGCTCGCCCGTAAAGGTCTTGCGCCCGCCGTTGTTCTCGCGCGTGCGCACGCGCGCGCGACGGCCGACGAAGCGGCGGAAGTGCTGCGGCTTCGTGAGCGGACGCTCCGGGCCGGGCGAAGAGACCTCAAGGGAGTAGTCCGCGAGCAGCTCGCGGAGGTGGTTCGTCACACGCTCGCACAGCGCCAGGTCGACGCCGTCCGGATGGTCCACGAACACCCTCACCGTGCTGCCGGAGACCTGCTCCACGAGCAGCACTTCGACGTCGGGCTCGGCATGCGCGAGCCTCTCCTCGATGTACTCCTGTGTGGGTTCCACGATCTCCCTCCGGGCGAAAAAAAGGTGGGCCTCCAAAGCCCACCCCAGGTGCGGCTCGAGGCCGCAGATGAAGTTCCAACGAAATCGAGTATAGCCCTGGATTCCGTACGGTTCAGCTCTCGACGAGCAGCGTAACGGGCCCATTATTCACGAGTTCGACGGCCATTCGGGCGCCGAAACGGCCACCCTGCGCGCCGAGCCCCTCGCGCACCCTCTCGTATAACGGTTCCGCTTTCTCCGGGGGGGCCGCCTCGACGAAGCTCGGGCGGTTTCCCTTGCGCGTGTCGCCGTAAAGCGTGAAGTTGCTGACGCACAAGAACTCGCCTCCGATATCGCTCGCGGCGAGGTTCATCCGGCCCTCGCCGTCCTCGAAGATGCGCAGCGCGAGCAGCTTGCGAACGAGCTTGTCGGCCTGCTCGGGTGTGTCGTCCGAATGTACGCCGAGCAGCACCAGCAGGCCGCGCCCGATCCGCGCGATCTCCTCGCCCTCGACCGTCACCGAGGCGCCGCTCACCCGCTGCACCAGCGCTCGCACGGGCGGCACCCTACCCTGGGAGCCGATGGCTGCCGTTGACGTCGTGGACGCCTATGTGAGCGCGCTGCCGGGCGAGACCCGGCGACTCGCGCATGGCGAGTGGGGCATCACGGTCGCGCCCGAGCAGGCGCGCGGTTGGCCGCTCGAGGTGGGCGTGCGCGTGGCGGACGGGCTCCTGCGGGTGCAGGCCTTCGCCCTCGCGGCGTCCGATGACCTGAATCCCTGGAACCTTCTGCACTGGAACCGGCAGACGAGGTATGTGCGCTTCGCGTGCACCCGCTCCGGCGACATCTGGGTCCACGGCGACCTGCCGGCGGCGGGCTTGGATGAGCAGGGAGTGGACCGGCTGCTCGGCCTGGTGGTCGAGGGCGCGCTGGCGGCGCGCGACGCGCACGGCGCCTAGAGCTGAAGCTCTCCGTTCGCGACGATTACGGCCTCGCCGCCGACCTCCACGCGCTCGATCTGGTCGGCCGTTCCCGTCACTCGCACGTAGAGGGTGGACGGGCGCTGGATCTCCACGCCCTGCGTGACCTCGATCTCCTGGCCCGACTCGATCAGGCCGTGGCGCAGGAGGTGGACGCCGAGCGGGCCGGCGGCGCTGCCGGTGGCGGGGTCCTCGACCACGCCCACGCCCGGGCCGAACATCCGTGTCTTCCAGCGCGTGCCCTCGCCCGCGAACACGCTGAAGCCGAAGGTGCCGAGCTTGTTCAGGCGCCCGAAGTCCGGCTCGAGCGCCGCCACCGCATCCTCCGACTCGAGCCCGACCATCACGAATCGAGGGCCGTTGTCGTACTCCTCGACGGGCAGCGCCGCCCGTTCCACGCCGAGCGCTGCGAGCGCTTCGGCCTCCTTCGGGTAGGGCTGCCACGTGGGAACGCGCTGGACCATCCAACCGAACGAGACGCGCGCGCCCTCGCGCTCCACCTGAACCGGAATTACGCCCACGCCGGTCTCGATGCGGATCTCGATGAGCTGGAGCGGCCCAGCGAGCACGAATGCCGACCCGAGTGTGGGATGCCCGGCGAACGGCAGCTCCGTGGCCGGCGTGAAGATCCGGATGCGCACGTGCCCGTCGTCCTCGGGCGGGAACACGAACACCGTCTCCGAGAAGTTCATCTCGCGCGCGATGTCCTGGAGCCTCTCCTCCGGGATGGCGCGGGCGTCCGTGTAGACGGCGAGCTGGTTGCCCGTGAGCGGCGTGCCGGTGAAGACGTCGGCTATGACGTAGCGGAAGCGCGGCATGGCGCCGCACTCTATGCGCTGCGGATCAGGCCGCTTCCAGGCGCGCCCGGTAGTGGCGGTAGTCCGCCCTGTCCGGCCGCAGGCTGGTGGCGAGCGCGAGGTGGCGCTTGGCCTCGCGCAGGCGGCCGGTCTTCTCGCAGGAGCGGCCGAGGCAGAAGTGCGCGAAGTCGTTCACGGGGTTGCGCTCCACCACGGCGGCGAACTCGTCGCGAGCCTGCGCGTAGCGGCCGCTGTGCCAGTAGGCGCGGCCGAGGGCCTCGCGGATCGACGTCTTGTCGGGCTCGAGCTCGCGGGCCTGCTCGAGCGGGATCTGCGCGGCGTTGAAGTCCTTCGACTCGAGCAGGGCGGTGCCGCGCTGGAAGAGGTCGTACACGTGCTCTGCGCGCTCCTCTTCGGGCGTGCGCTCCGGCTCGGTCACGACGTCTTCACCTCCTCCGCGTGCAGCTCTTCCACCACCTCGATGATCGCCCGTGCCACCTCTGCCTTGAGCGCTCTGGGCACCTCCTGCATGCCCGCGCGAGTGACTATCGAGACCTCGTTTTCCGCCGCGTCGAAGCCGATTCCCGGCCTCGACACGTCGTTCAAGACGATAGCGTCGACCCCCTTGCGCTCGAGCTTCTCGCGGGCGCGTTCGGCGGCGCCTTCACCGTGCTCGGCGGCGAAGCCCACGATGGTCTGGCCAGGGCGGCGTTCGGCGGCGAGGGCGGCGAGCACGTCGGTGGTGGGCTCGAGCTCGACAGTGAGGCCGTCGCGTCCCGTCTTCGAGATCTTCGACGCCTCGGGCGAGGCCGGCCGGAAGTCAGCCACGGCGGCGGCCATGAGCAGCACGTCTGCTTTGGCGAAGGCCTCGCGCGCGGCCTGCTCGAGCTCGGCAGCGGTCTCCACATCGATGTAGTCGACCCCGTTCGCGCGCGGGAGGGACACGTTGGCGGCGATCACGGTTACCTCGGCGCCGCGCCGGGCTGCCTCCTCCGCGAGCGCGAACCCCATGCGGCCGCTCGAGCGGTTGCCGACGTAGCGCACGGCGTCGATCGGCTCGCGCGTCCCGCCGGCGGTCACGAGAACGCGCAGCCCGTCGAGTGAACGTGGCGCGAAGCCGGCACCGCCGATCGCCTCCTCGATCGCCGCAAGCACCTCGGGCGGCTCCGCCAGCCGACCGATCCCGAACTCGCCCTTCGACGCGAGCTGGCCCGTGCCGGGCGGCACGATGCGCGCCCCGCGGGCGGCCAGCATCTCGAGGTTGGCCTGCGTGGCCGGATGCTCGTACATGCGGTCGTTCATCGCGGGGGCGATCAAGAGCGGCGCCGGGCTGGCAAGCGCCGCGGTCGTGAGCAGGTTGTCTGCCATGCCATGAGCGAGCTTGGCGATCGTGTTCGCCGACGCCGGCACGATCGCGTACACATCCGCCCGCCGAACCAACTCGAGATGAGAGATCGCCGCATGGTCAGGCGCCGGATCGCCCGGAAAAGCACCTCGAGCAGGATCCGCCTCGAACTCATCCACCAAGACCGGAGCCCCAGTGATGCCCTCGAAAGTGGCGCGCCCAACGAAGTTGAGCGAGGCGGGCGTCTGAACAACCCGCACCGAATGCCCCGCCTTGATTGCTAGCCGAGCGACCTCAACAGCCTTATAAGCAGCAATCCCGCCAGTTACACCGATCAGAACCCGCGCCACATCCAAAGGATGACGCGTAAACGGACGAACAGCTGCAATCGAGCTGTCGCCCCTATGACCTCTGACCTATGACCTCTGACCCCGCACCGTTAGGTGCGGTAGCGGTACTTCAGCTTGTTCGCGGCGATCTCCTCGAGCGAGATCTTGAGGTAGTTCTTCGAGCCCGTCTCCACCATCGGCGGCGGGTACTCGTCGAACGTTCCCTCGCCAAGGTTGTGGTAGTACGAGTTGATCTGGCGGGCCCGCTTGGCCGCGACCAGAACGCACGCGTAATGGGAGTCGACGCGCTCGAGAAGCGTGTCGAGACGGGGCTTGATCACTGAGAGTCTCCTCGGGGTTGCTCGTCCCAAAGGGTAGCGACGAGGCTGGCGAGCTGATCCACGGCGTCCTCGAGCCGGTCGTTCACGATCACGTGCTTCCACTCGTGCTCGGCGGCGAGCTCGCGCTCCGCCACGTCGAGCCGGCGCGCGATCTGCTCCTCCGATTCGGCGCCGCGGGCGATCAGGCGCGTGCGCAGCGCATCGAGCGATGGCGGCTTGATGAACACCTGGAGCGCCTCGGGCAGCGCCTGGCGGACCTGGCGGGCACCCTGGAGCTCGATCTCGAGCACGAGGCCCTCCGCGGCCCGGTCCAGCTCAGAGCGGAGTGTGCCGTACTGGTTGCCGGCATATTCAGCATGTTCGAGGAATTCGCCGTTTTGCAGGCGCTTTTCGAACTCCGCGCGCGTGAGGAAGTGGTAGTCCACGCCCTGCGTCTCCCCCGGCCGCGGCTCGCGGGTGGTGGCCGACACCGACAGCCGCAGCTGCGGGAAGCGCTCCAGCAGGGTGCGGATCAGCGTGCCCTTCCCCACGCCGGATGGGCCCGTGATCACAAGGACGCGAGGCGGCGCGATGGTGGGCGGTCCGCTAGCGGCGGAGGTACGAGACGAGCTCGTTGCGCTGGCGTTCGGACAGCCCGCCGATCGTCTTGCTCGGCGAGATGCGGCACTGCGTGAGGATCCGATTCACCTTCACGCGGCCGTACTTCGGAACCGCCAGGAGCAGGTCAAAGACCTTCGCAGTTTGCAGATATTCCGGCGGATCCAGGAGCAGTCCGTGGATCTGCTGGCGCCCGGCCTTGAGATCGCGCTTGAGACGGGCGCGTCTCGTGCGGATCTCGTTCGCCCGCTTGAGGGCGTCCATTCGCTGGGTGAGGGAACGTTCGGGCGCTACCCCCGAAGTGGCTTTCGGGGGCGACTGGGCGGCGGGCGACATGGGCGGCGATGTTACACAGAAATGAAGTCGCCGCGAACGCGAATTAGCGTTTTTTGCCCGAATTCAGCTCGACCTCAAGTTGAGCTTGAGCGCGGTTCGGGCTGGTTGAGCGTTTTGGCTCTTTTTGCAGGGCTTTATTGACCGTTTGTGCGCCTAGCGCACAGCACCTGAGGAAAACTCCCGCTCTTTGCGGGAAAGGGCGCGCAGCTCCGCGCCAATGCGGGCGCCGGCGGCGGGGTCGCGGAAGCTTTCGGTGCCCACCGCGACGCACGTCGCGCCCGCCGTGAGGAAATCGGCGGCATCGCGCCCACTAGCGATCCCGCCCATCCCGATCACCGGCAACTGCACAGCTTTCGAGACGGAGTGGACCTGCTCGAGCGCGATCGCGCGGACCGCGGGGCCGGAGACTCCGCCCGTGGTGCCGCCGAGCCACGGCTCGTGGGTCTTCGGGTCGAGCGCCATGCCCTTGAGCGTGTTGATGAGCGACACGCCGTCCGCGCCGGCCGCCTCGGCGGCCCGCGCCACGGCGGCGGGCTCGGTGGCGTTCGGCGTGAGCTTGACAATCAGCGGCTTCTGGGTGAGCGGTCGCAGGGCCTCGACCGCTGCGGCGGTCTCAGCCGGATCGGCGCCCATGATCAGTCCCGTCTCGACGTTCGGGCACGAGAAGTTGAGCTCCATGAGCGCAACCTCGTCGCACGCGCCCACGGTGGCCACGAGCTCGTTCAGCTCGTCGTGGTCAAAGCCCATCACCGACACGCAGAGCGGCACCGGCAGCTCGGCCAGCTTTGGGAGATCCTCGGCGAGGAAGCCGGCGAGGCCCTTGTTCGGCAGGCCGATCGAGTTGATCAGCCCGGCGGGCGTCTCCCACAACCGCGGCGGCGGGTTGCCCTGGCGCGGGGCGAGCGTGATCGTCTTCGACACGAAGCAGTCGAACGGGAAGCGCTCGAGCAGCTCGTCGCCGAAGGCGCGGCGGGCGGCTATGGCGTCGTAGGTGCCCGAGCCGTTCAGCACTGGCCCGCGAAGCTGGACGCCGCAGAGGTCGACCATCAGTGGCCCACTCCTCCCGGCACGAGGTCGGCGGCGTCGAGCACCGGGCCGTCCACGCAGAGCCTGACGTAGCCGTCTTTCGTCGGAACGACGCAACCGAAGCAGGCCCCGAACCCGCAGGCCATTCCCGACTCCAGCGCCAGCTGGGCCGCCACCCCTCGCTCGGATGCGAGAGCGCGAACCGCTTCGAGCATGGGTGGCGGACCGCACGAGTAGACGGTGGGCCGGAGGCCGGAGGTCGGAGGCCGGAGGTCCAGTTCCTCGCGGAGCAGCTCCGTGACCAGCGCGTGCTTGCCCACTGAGCCGTCGTCCGTCGCTATTTGTGGCTCTCCGGCGAAGAGATTCGCCGCCTCGGCGTGGTCGGCGCTCCTGAAGCCAAGCAGCACCTTCGTCTCCGGCCCGAGCTGATCCTGCAGGCAGAGCAGCGGTGCGGCGCCGATGCCGCCGCCCACCAGCAGCGGACGGCCGGCAGGCTCATCGAAGCCGATGCCCAGCGGGCCCGTGATCCAGAGGTTCTCGCCCTCTCCCACTTGCGCGAGCCGGTGGGTGCCTGGGCCGATGTCCTCGAGCAGGAACCAGAGCCGTCCCTCGCGCGCGCGCGCGAAGGAGAAGGCTCGGGGCAGGTAGGGCCGCTCACCCTCCCCCGCTCCCCAGCGCTCTTCGGTGGCGAGCATGTAGAACTGCCCCGGCTGCGGATCGCGCGGCCCATCCGGGTCGTCCACGATGAGCAGCTGATAGGCGCCGATCCGTCTGTTCTCGACCAGCGGCGCGAGGCGGCGCCCGAACGGCGCGAGCGTCACGCCGGCGTCCTCCCCGCCTCGCTGCGGTCGGCGTGTAGCTCCTGGAGCGAGCGCACCTCGGGCTCGCCGCGCCGCAGAGCGCGGATCGCGCGCTGGGCAGCCGTCGCGCCCGTCATCGTGGTGATGCAGGGGATGCCGCGGGCCACGGCGGCGCGCCGGATCTCGTAGCCGTCGCTGCGGGCGCCGGAGCCGGTGGGCGTGTTGATCACGAGGTTGATGTCGCCTGACTCGATGCGGTCGACCACGTTGGGCGAGCCCTCGGAGATCTTCTTCAAGCGCTCCACCGGCACGCCCATCCGGCGGATCGCCTGTGCGGTGCCGCCGGTGGCGACGATGTGGAAGCCGAGGTCGTGCAGCGACGCCGCGAGCTGCGTGGCGGCGGGCTTGTCCGAGTCGGTGACCGTGATGAAGACGGTTCCTTCCGTTGGCAGCTCGGCTCCGGCGGCCGCCTGTGCCTTGCCGAAGGCGGTCGGGTAGTCGGCAGCGATGCCCATCACCTCGCCGGTGGACTTCATCTCGGGGCCGAGCAGCGCGTCGGCGGCGGGGAAGCGGTCGAACGGCAGCACCGCCTCCTTCACCGACACGTGTCCCGCCGAGCCGTCGCCCGGGGCCGGCAGCTGAAGGTCGAGGTCGCGCAGCTTCTCGCCGAGCATCAGCCGGCAGGCGATCTTCGCCAGCGGCACGCCCACGGCCTTCGACACGAACGGGACCGTCCGCGACGCGCGCGGATTCGCCTCGATCACGTACAGCTCGTCGTCGCCGTGGACGGCGTACTGGATGTTGATCAGCCCCACCACGCCAAGCGAGAGCGCGAGCTTCTCGGTGGCCTCCTCGATTTGGGCGAGCATCTCCGGGCCGAGCGAGAGCGCGGGGATCACGCACGCCGAGTCGCCCGAGTGGATGCCGGCCTCCTCCACGTGCTGCATGACGCCGCCGATCGCCACCTCTTCGCCGTCGCAGAGCGCGTCCACGTCGATCTCGATCGCGTTCTCGAGGAAGCGGTCGAGGTAGATCGTCCCGTCGCCGTTGCGCTCCGTGCGCTCGAGGTAGTTGGCGAGCTGGTCGGGGCCGTAACAGATCTCCATCGCGCGCCCGCCGAGCACGTAGCTGGGCCGCACGAGCAGGGGGTAGCCCACCTCCTCGGCGGCTTGCAACGCGCCGCTTTCGTCTCGCGCCGTGGCGTACGGCGGGCTCTTCAGGCCGAGCTCGCCCATAAGGCGGCCGAAGCTCGGCCGGTCCTCAGCCAGGTCGATCGAGTCGACAGGTGTGCCGAGCAGCGGGACGCCCGCGTCGGTGAGGCCTCGCGCGAGCTTGAGCGGCGTCTGGCCGCCGAACTGCACGATCACGCCCTCGGGCTTCTCGAGCTCGATCACACCGAGCACGTCCTCCAGCGTCAGCGGCTCGAAGTAGAGGCGGTCGCTCGTGTCGTAGTCGGTGGAGACGGTCTCCGGGTTGCAATTGATCATCACCGCGTCGCGACCCGACTCGCGCACCGTCATCGCGGCATGCACGCAGCAGTAGTCGAACTCGATGCCCTGCCCGATCCGGTTCGGACCGGCGCCGAGGATCACCACGGACGGCTTGTCGCCGCGCCGCACCTCGTGCCGCGGCTCGCGCTCGTAGCCCGAGTAGTAGTACGGCGTGGCGGCCTCGAACTCCGCGGCACAGGTGTCGACCGACTTGAACGTGCGCGCGAGGCCTGCCTCCGGATCCTCGCCGCGTGCGAGCGCGCCCATCTCGGCCACGAACCAGGGGTCGATCAGCGTGCGCTTGCGGATCTCCTCGTCGGATGCGCCGCGGCGCACTGCTTCGAACAGCAGCTCGAAGCGGTCGTGCGACGGCACCTCGAGCCGCGCGAGCAGCTCGTCCGTGTCCTCGGGCGGGCGCACCCGAACGTCGGTCTCGCGCGAGCGCATCGCCTTCATGAACGCCTGCTTGAACGTACGGCCGATCGCCATCGCCTCGCCAACCGACTGCATGTGCGTGGAGAGGCTGCCGCTCGTCCCGGGGAACTTCTCGAAGGCGAATCGCGGCCACTTCACCACCACGTAGTCGATCGTCGGCTCGAAGCTCGCGGGCGTGACGCGCGTGATGTCGTTGTCGATCTCCTCGAGCGCGTAGCCGACCGCCAGCCGCGCCGCGATCTTGGCGATCGGGAAGCCTGTGGCCTTGGAAGCGAGAGCCGAGCTGCGCGACACGCGCGGGTTCATCTCGATCACGACGATCTCGTCGGTCTCGGGATTGACCGCGAACTGGATGTTCGATCCGCCCGTCTCCACGCCGACGGCGCGGATCACCTGGATCGCCTGGTCGCGCAGCGACTGGTACTGGCGGTCGGTCAGCGTCTGCTGCGGGGCAACGGTCACGCTGTCGCCGGTGTGGACGCCCATCGGGTCGATGTTCTCGATCGAGCAGACGATCACCACGTTGTCCGCGTGGTCGCGCATCACCTCGAGCTCGAACTCGCCCCAGCCGATCACCGACTCCTCCACCAGCACCTGTCCGATCGGGCTGGCAGCGAGGGCCTCGCCCACGCGCTGCCGGAACTCCGCCTCGGTGCGCGCGATGCCGCCGCCGCGGCCGCCCATGGTGAAGCCCGGCCGCAGGATCGCCGGCAGCCCGATCTCAGGCAGAGCACGCTCGGCCTCCGCCATGTTCGACACGATCGCCGAGCGCGGCACCCGCAGCCCGGCCGCCTCGATCGTCTCGCGGAAGAGCTCGCGGTCCTCGGCGCGGCGGATGGCGTCGTAGTCCGCGCCGATGAGCTCGACGCCGTGCCGCTCGAGCGTGCCGTCCTCGCTCAGCGCGCGCGCCAGGTTGAGCGCCGTGCCGCCGCCGAGCGTGGGCAGCAGCGCGTCCGGCCGCTCGCGCTCGATCACCCGCGCCACCGAGTCCGGCGTGAGCGGCTCGATGTAGGTGGCCGTGGCGAACTCCGGGTCGGTCATGATCGTGGCCGGGTTGGAGTTGACGAGGATCACCTCGTAGCCCTCCTCGAGCAGCACCTTGCAGGCCTGCGCGCCGGAGTAGTCGAACTCCGCGGCCTGGCCGATCACTATTGGGCCGCTGCCTATTACGAGGATGCGGTCTATGTCGTCGCGTCGCGGCATCAGTGCCCAGTGCCCAGTGCCCAGTGCCCAGTCCTCATCCCACACGCTCCAAGAATCGGTCGAAGAGGTACAGCGAATCGTGCGGTCCTGGGCCCGCTTCGGGGTGGTATTGCACTGTGGATCCCGGAACGTCCAGGAGATTCAGCCCCTCGACGGTGCGGTCGTAGAGGTTGAGCAGGCTCAGCTCGGCGGCGCCGAAGTCGGTGTCCCAACGGATCGCCTCGTCGGTGTCGATCGTCTGCTCGCCATCCGGGCCGAGCACCGCGAAGCCGTGGTTCTGGCTCGTGATGTCGATCCGCCCGGTCTCGAGGTCCTTCACCGGGTGGTTGGCGCCGCGGTGGCCGAACGGGAGCTTGAAGGTCTCGAGCCCGACGGCGCGGCAGAGCAGCTGGTGGCCGAGGCATATTCCCCATACCGGCGTGCGGCCCACGAGCTCGCGCACGGTCTCGACGATGTGGTCGAGCGCCGCGGGGTCGCCCGGGCCGTTGGCGAGGAACACAGCATCGGGCTCGCGCGCCAGGAGATCCTCCGCGCTCGTGTGGCAGGGGTGGAGCTCCACGCGCGCGCCGCGCTCGCGCAGGTTGCGCACTATCGAGGTCTTGATCCCGGTGTCGATCGCGACGATGCGCGGGCCCGGGTTGTCCGGGTCGAGGATGATCGGCTCCGCCGGAGTGACCTCGCGCGCGAGATCCTGACCGTCCATCCGTGGCTCGGCCATCACCCGCTCGCGCGCCTCGCCCTCGGGCGTCTCCGCCGGGAAGAGACCGCCGCGCATCGCGCCCTTGTCGCGGATGTGGCGCACGAGGGCCCGCGTGTCCACTCCGCTGAGCGCCGGGATGCCGCAGTCGCTGAGCCACGTGAGCCAGCCGCCTTCGGCGCCTGGCGCGTCTTCGCGGTTCACGCCCTCGCGCATGATCACCGCGCGCGCGTGGATGCGGTCCGACTCCATGGCGTCGGCGGACACGCCGTAGTTGCCGATGAGCGGATAGGTGAACACGATGATCTGACCGTGGTAGCTCGGGTCCGTGACCGACTCCTGGTACCCCGACATCGAAGTGTTGAAGACGACCTCTCCGGTGGCCGCGACCGGCGCCGCCACGGAATCGCCGTCAAAGCGGGTGCCGTCCTCGAGCAGCAGGTAGGCCGCGCTCACACCGCTCCGATCGCGAAAGAACGCTCGCGGTAGGCCACCGAGCCGCCGGCCACCGTCATCCTCACCCTCCCGGTGAACGAGCGGCCGGCAAAGCAGCTGTTCGTGGAGCGGCTCTCGTAGCCGGCCTCGCCCACCTCCCACTGCGCCTCGAGGTCGACCAGCACGATGTTCGCCGGCGCGCCCACCGACAGCACCGGGGCCGGAATCCCGAACGGCTCGCCGCCCGCCGTCATGCGCTCCGCCAGCAGCTCGAGCCCGATGATCCCCGGCAGCACCAGCTCGGTGTGCAGCGCGGCGAACGCGGTCTCGAGCCCAATCACGCCCATCGGCGCCGTCTCGAACGGCTGCTCCTTCTCCTCGCGCGCGTGAGGCGCATGGTCGGTGGCGATGCAGTCGAGCGTGCCGCTGCGCAGCGCCTCGATCAGCGCCTCCCGGTCGTCCTCCGAGCGCAGCGGCGGGTTCATCTTGAAGTTGCTGTCCAGCCCCATCACCGCCTGGTCGGTGAGCGTGAGGTGGTGCGGCGTGGCCTCGGCGCTGATCTGCACCCCGGCGGCTTTGGCGCGCTCGATCACCTCGACGGTCTGCCGCGCGGACACGTGCTGGATGTGGATGCGCGCCTGCTCGTACTCGGCGAGCGCAGCGTCACGCGCCACCATGGTCGACTCGCTCACCGACGGGATCCCCGCCAGCCCGAGCTGCGCCGAGGCCGCACCTTCGTGCATCACGCCCGCGCCCGACAGCGCCGGGTCCTCCTCGTGCAGCGCGATCGTGCGCCCCGCGAGCTTCTGGTACTGGAGCGCCTGGCGCAGGACGCCGGCGGAGCGCACTGGCAGCCCGTCGTCGGTGAAGCCGGCCGCGCCTTCGGACGCGAGCTCCGCCATCTCCGTGAGCTGCTCCCCGGCCTGGCCGCGCGTGATCGCGGCGGTAAAGCCCAGCGGCACCCGGGCCTCCTCGCGCGCGCGGCGCCGCAGCGAGTTCAGCACCGAGGCGGTGTCCACCACAGGGTCTGTGTTCGGCATGGCGAGGATCGCGCAGAAGCCGCCCGCCGCGGCGGCGCGCGTGCCGGAGTCGATGTCCTCTTCGTCCTCGCGTCCGGGCGTGCGCAGGTGCACATGCGGGTCGACGAAGGCGGGCAGCGCGTGGAGCCCTTCCGCGTCCACCACCTCAGCGCCGTCGGGCGCCGCGAGCGCCCCGCTCTCGCCGATCTCCGCGAGCTCGCCGTCGCGCACGAGCAGGTCGCCCATGCGGTCGAGACCCGAGCGAGGGTCGATCAAATGAGCGCCGCGGATCAGGACGTTGCCAGTCGGTACCGGAGCGCGATCGAGGGTGGCGCTCACGCGGGCTGCGGCTCCGTCTCGGCGCCCGCGTGGCTCGGCGCGCCGGCCGCCGCGCGGCCGGGCCCGCCTGCGAGCAGCTCGTAGAGCACCGCCATGCGCACGACCACGCCCGACTCCACCTGCTCGACGATGAGCGCCTGCGGCGAGTCGATCACCTCGGAGGACAGCTCCACCCCGCGATTCACGGGACCCGGGTGCATCAGGAGCTGGTGCGGCGAGAGCCGGCGCGAGTCGATCTGGTACTGCGCGGCGTACTCGCGCAGCGACGGCACGTACGAGCCGGTCATGCGCTCGTGCTGCATCCGCAGGGCGTAGACCACGTCGGCCTGCTCGAGTCCATCCAGCGTGTAGCGCACCTCGCAGTCGAGCGCCTCGATCTCGCGTGGCATGAGCGTGGGCGGGCCGCAGAGAGTGACCTCGCATCCCATGCGCGTGAAAGCGAGGATGTTGGAGCGCGCCACCCGGCTGTGCAAGACGTCGCCGACGATCCATACCTTCATGCCGTCGAGCGAGCCGCGCCGGCGGAAGAGCGTGTAGAGGTCGAGCAGCGCCTGCGTGGGGTGCTCGTGCTTGCCGTCGCCGGCGTTGATCACGGACGCGGTGGTCCAGCGCGCGACGAGGTTGGCTGCGCCGGCGTGTGGCGAGCGGATGACGATGGCGGCGGGGTCGTAAGCGGACAGGGTCTGCACCGTGTCCTTGAGCGACTCGCCCTTGTCCACCGAGGAGCCCGCGGACTTGATGTTCACCAGGTCCGCTGAGAGGCGCTTCGCCGCCAGCTCGAACGAGGAGCTCGTGCGGGTGGAAGCCTCGTAGAAGAGGTTGATCACGGTGCGGCCGCGCAGCGTCGGCACCTTCTTGATCTCGCGCCCTGAGACCTCGGCGAAGCTGCGGGCGCGGTGGAGGATGCGCTCGATGTCGTCGCGCGAGAGGTCGTCGATCGAGAGCAGGTTTCTATTCATCAAGCGGGCACCTCGGCGGTCTGGCTGATCGTGACTTCGTCCACGCCGTCCACCTCGTCCACGCGCACGTTCACGCGCTCGTCGCGGGCGGTTGGAAGGTTCTTGCCGACGTAGTCGGGACGGATGGGCAGCTCCCTGTGGCCGCGGTCGGCGAGGACGGCGAGCTGGACGCGCTCGGGTCGGCCGTAGTCGAACAGCGCCTCGATCGCGGCGCGCCCGGTGCGGCCGGTGTACAGGACGTCGTCGACCAGGATCACCGTGCAGCCCTGGAGCGGGAACTCGATGTGCGAGGCGAGCACGACGGGCTGGCGGTCCGGCTCGCGCGTGGCGACGTCGTCGCGGTAGAAGGAGATGTCGAGGTCCCCGAGCGGGACCGGCGCGCCCACCAGCTCCTCAACGCGCTCGTGCAGCCGTGCCGCGATTACTGCGCCTCGCCGGTGGATGCCGACGATCGCGATGTGGTCGCCCCCTGTCTTCTCGACGATCTCGTGCGCGATCCGCACGAGGGTGCGGCGAATGTCCTCGCGGTCGAGTACGACCTTCTCGCTGCTCAACTGCCGTTCCTTCCTGGCCTCGCTGGACCGGGTTAAAGGACTTGCTCCGCGGACACTAGCACCGCGTCCGGATGGCCTACAGGCGGCGGTATCGGGCCTCGAGAAGCGAGTACGCGGCGAACACGATCAGGCCCGCCGCCACGGATCCGAGGACCCATGGGCCGAGCGGCTGGTGATGGAGCCGGCCGAGCGCTCCGTCGAGTCCGACGGCGTCGTTTGAGTTGAAGTCGACCGCGGTGCGCACGAAGAAGTAGCCCACCAGCGCGAACACGAGCGCGCGAGCGCTCAGGCCGACGCAGCCGAGCGTGACGAAGAACCGCCACTCGGGCCGGCTCATCTTTTGCGTCTTCGCCTCGTCGGTGAAGCCTCGGCTGAGCGCGTCGTAGAGCTGGTACAGGCTCACCGCGATCAGCACACCGCCTCCTATCCCGACGATCTCCTGTCCACCCGGCCAGCCCAGGATGCCGGCCGCGGCGTGCTTCTGCTGGGCGTCGGAGTTTCCAGAGCTTCCGGTGAGCACACGCAGACCGACGGCGAAGAACACGAGGTAGCACACCCCGCCGGCGAAGTTGCCGACGCGATCGATCGGCTTCATGCTGCCGCCACCCTCGGGCCCTGTGCCGAAGATGCCCTGCGTGAGCTTCCAGAGGGCATACGCGAGCAAGCCGGCGCAGATCGCCACCAGGGCGGCCCGGCCGAAAGCGTTCCGCCCGATCAGTGAAAGCGCGCCCTGCTGGTTGGGGGCGGCGCCGTCCGTGCCCGCCCCGAGGGCGAGGGCGAGGGCCAGCGCGCCAATGACCCCGTAGGTGATGGCCCGCGCGACGAAGCCCGCTCGCACCAGCCATTGGAAAGGCCCGGCTTGCTCGAGCTGGCGAGTCTCCCGCCGGGCCGCTCCTAGGGACGCCATGTCGGGCAACTAGATACCCGGGTCCGCGCGAGACCCGTCCTCACTCCACCGGATGTGCTCGGGCTCACCTCGCTCCGGGAACGGGAGCTCCACGCGATCGAAGTCCCGCGGCACGATCGTGTTCTCGAAGACTTCGCGCGCCTCGTCACGCAACTCCTTGCCGCCGTAGCGCTGTGAGAGGTGCGTCAGGGCGAGCAGCTTCACCTCGGCGCGGGCGGCAAGCTCGGCAGCGGCGCGCGCTGTGGAATGGCCGGTCTCCTTGGCACGCGCGGCCTCCTCGATCGAGAAGGTCGCCTCGTGGACGAGGAGGTCGGCTCCGTGCGCGACGACGGCCGTCATGTCGCAGGGCGCGGTGTCGCCGGCGATCACGATCTTGCGCCCGGCGCGCGCCTCGCCGAGCACCTGCTCTGGACGCACTTGGGCGACCTGCTCGCCTCGCTGCAGCCGGCCGAAGTCCGGGCCCGGCTCGACCCCGAGCTCGCGTGCGCGCTTCTCATCGAAGCGGCCGGGCCGCTCGTCTTCGATCAGCGCGTACCCGTATGCCGTCACGCGGTGGTCGACCTCGAAGGCGGCGATCAGGTAGTCCTCGCGGCGCAGCTCCTCGTTCGGCTCGAGCTCCACGATGCGCACCTCGAAGCCCGTCTTCCCCATCACCGGATAGAGCGCCTCGTACATCGCGCGCAGCCCGGGCGGGCCGTAGATCGACAGCGGCTGCTCGCGCCCTCGCAGGCCGAACGTCTTGAGCAGGCCGGGCAGGCCGAGGAAATGGTCGGCGTGGAAGTGGCTGATGAAGATCTCCTCGAGCTCGAGCAGGCCAACCGAGCGCAGCAGCTGGCGCTGGGTGCCCTCGCCACAGTCGAACAGCAGGCGGTCGCCGCCGCGGCGAATGAGCGTGGCGGGTAGCCCGCGGCGCGCGGTGGGCGCGGAGCCGGCGGTGCCGACGAAGAGCACGTCGAGGTCCATTTGCGGCAGGTTATGGGGAGGGTCAGTCGAGCGCGATCAGCTCGAACTCGACGCGCCCGTCAGTTACGCGCGCGAGGCCCATCGTGTGGCGGGGCTGGCGGCGGCGGTCCGTTGGGCTGCCCGGGTTGAAGAGCTGGAAGCCGCCGCTCTCCTCGTGCAACGGAATGTGGGAGTGGCCGAAGACCACCGCGGCCGCGTCCGGGAAGCGAGCGCGCATCCGCTCGAGGCGCCCGCGTGCTGGGCCGGCGTCGTGGATCATTCCGATCCGCAGACCTTCTGCATGGACGGTGCGCTCTGCCGGCAGCCTGCGTCGCACATCCATCGAGTCGATGTTCCCGTGTACGGCCGCGACCGGCGGGCCGAGCGCCTCGATCTGCTCCAGCGCCTCCATCGAGACGAAGTCGCCGGCGTGCAGGATGAGGTCGGCGGCTCGCATGCGCTCGATGCACTCGTCCGGGATCCGGCGCGTGCCACGCGGCAGGTGAGTGTCCGACACGACCGCGATCAGCATCCAGCGCATGCTCCCCAAACGCGGCCGATCCATGCAGGCCGATGATCTAGACTCGGCCCGCCGGCGCCCGTAGCTCAGTGGATAGAGCGCTGCCCTCCGGAGGCAGAAGTCGCAGGTTCGAATCCTGCCGGGCGCGCTTCTCTTTTCCGGCGACTACGCCGTCCGATGGGTGAGTGCCTGCAGCGCCCAGCCGTTGCCGTCGGGATCCTGGAAGAAGACGAAGCTTCCCCACGGAAACTCCTGGACCTCGCTCACGTCCACGCCGCGCTCTGCGAGCTCCTTTCGGCTCGCCTCCGCGTCATCGACGACCATCTGCAGGCCCTCGATGGACCCGGGCGGCATGTGGTGCGCGCCCGAAGTGAGCGCGATCGAGCAGGCGGAGCCAGGGGGAGTGAGCTGGACGAAGCGGAGCTCGTCGCTGACCTGGTGGTCATGGTCGGCGTTGAAGCCCACCTTTTCGACGTAAAAGGCCTTCGCCTGATCGATGTCCGATACGGGGACCTGCACCAACTCGATCCGCATGTCGCTTGCCATCTGGGTCCCCTTTCGTGGGAAGAGCGGCTAGGCGTGCTAGCCTTTGCTTTAGTTACTGAATATTTTAGCAGCTAAAGTACTCCCGGGGGACTTCATGGCGGGGAAATCTAAGCAGCGTGTGGTCGACGAACTCATCCGTGAGTTCAGGGAGAGCTGCAACCAGGACGACGCCTTCGACACCGTCGCCGCCGCGCGCCTCGGCGTGACCGAAACCGACCTCCGCTGCCTCAACATCATCGAGAACGCCGGCGGGCTCACGGCCGGGGAGCTCGCCACGCAGTCGGGGCTCACCGGAGGCGCGATCACCGGCGTGCTCGACCGTCTGGAGAGAGCCGGATTCGCGCGTCGCGTCGTCGACCCATCCGATCGGAGGCGGGTGAGCGTCGAAGTGACGCCCGCCTTCTACCGGTCGGCCGACCAGATCTGGGGCCCGGTGGCGGCCGACTGGCACTCAACGCTCTCGAAACACTTCACCAAGGAGGAGCTCGAGCGGATCATGGACTTCCTCCGCACCACCAACGAGGTCGGCCGCCGGCACCTCGACCGCCTCGCGCTATGAATTGGGGCTGACCGGCGAAATCCTTCGGGAGGACAACATGGCGAAGTCGGATTCGAACGACGCGTCCCAGCAGATCGACAACCGCATCGCGGAGCTTGGCGACTGGCGCGGGCAGACCCTCGCCCGCATGCGCGAGCTCATCAGGGAAGCCGATCCCGAGGTGGTCGAGGAGTGGAAGTGGGCGAAGGCCACGAGCCCCGGCACTCCGGTGTGGTCCCACGACGGCGGCATATGCACGGGCGAGTCCTACAAGCAGGTGGTGAAGCTGACCTTCTTCAAGGGAGCCTCGCTGAAGGACCCGTCCAAGCTCTTCAACTCGAGCCTCGAGGGGAACACGCGGCGCGCAATCGACATCCATGAGGGCGAGGAGATCGACGCGGATGCGTTCAAGGCGCTGATCCGCGAGGCGGTCGACCTCAACACCCGCTGAGCAGCCGAGTTTCCGGGTATCCAGGAGGAAATGGATGCCACGGTGCTCGTCAAGGAAGTCGAGGAGGTGCCTTCCCGCTCGGGAAACACTCGCTACGTGGTCCGTGACTCTGAGGGGAACGAGTACACGACGTTCCGGCCGAAGATCGGCGCCGAGGCGGCGAAGTATCAGGGCCGACGCGCCCGCATCACCTATCACGAGGCGCAGCGGGGCAACTTCCACAACGTGTACCTCGACTCGATCGAGCCGGCCCCCGAGGCCGACGAGGAGTCCGGCGGCGATACGGATCCGGATGAGGCGGCTTGGCGTACCGCCGTGGACGCCGCGCCGTGGCTACTCGGAGAGAGCGAGCCTCAGAAGGCGGTGCCGCCCGAGCGCTTCTTCAAGAAGCTCAAGCCCCTGAAGGATCTCGTGGCCGAGGACATTCGCGAGAGCTCGGCCGAGGACGAAGAGGACGACTAGCCCCGCCGCCGCTTGAGCAGTTCGTCGAGCGGCAACGTGTTCAGCACGTCGGCGGCCGTCGCCCAGCCGCGCCGCGCGGTCGCCACGGACAGCTCCATGTTCCCGAGTCCGAGCGTGGAGTGTGCATCCGTCGAGCACACGATCTTCACGCCGCCTCGCAGGGCCTCCCGCACGTGCTCGCCGGAGAGGTCCAAGCGGCTCGCCAGGCCGTTCACCTCGACCGCGATGCCCTCCTCGAGGGCTACCTCGAACGTCCGCTCGAGGTCGAGCGCATTCTCCGGCCGGTGGTTGATGATCCGTCCCTTCGGGTGGCTCAGGCAGCGCACGTGGGGATTGCGTAGCGCCTCCTCCACCCGCTTCGTCAGCTCGCGCTTGGGCATCCGCTGGCCGCCGTGGACGCTCGCCTGCACCCAGTCGAGCTCGGCGAGCACGTCATCCGGGAGGTCGAGGCGGCCGTCCGGCAGGATGTCGCACTCGATCCCGCGCAGCACGCGAAAGGGCGCGAGCTCCTCGTTCGCCGCGGCCACCTCCTCGGCCTGGCGGCGCACGTCGTCCGGCGTGAGTCCGCGGACGGCGCCCACCGCCGGGGTGTGGTCGCAGATCGCCAGGTACTCGTAGCCGCGCTCGCGCGCAGCGCGGCCCATCTCCACCACGCTCGCCCGGCCGTCCGACCAGGTGGTGTGCGTATGGAGATCGCCGCGGATGTCGGACTGCGTCAAGAGCGCGGGCGGCTCGCCGCGGAACGGCTCCTCGCGCAGCTCGGGCGGGCACCACGGGACGCCAAGCAGCTCGTACACGCCTTCCTCGTCCGGAGCGTCGGGCAGCGAGCCGAGCCCGGCCACGTACTCGGGCGTGCCGGTGGCGCGCAGAAGCGCCGAGCCGAAACCCGAAGGAGCCGCCACGCACAGCTCCACCGGCACGCCCTCCACGGTCACGCCGAGCGCGCGCCGTCCCTGCTGATCCACGAGCGCGACGATCTGCGGGAGCTCGGCGAAGCGCGCGAGCAGCGGACCGGGATCGTCCGCGGCGCACACCACCGCGAGGCGCTCGCACGAGTCCCGCCAGCGGCGGACGTCGCCGGCCACCTCGCCGCCGAGCGCGTCTGCAATACCGCCCACGAGCTCCCACCCCCGAGTAATGAGCAAACCGCGCGGAGGCCGTTTGTCGGATTCCCGCGCGAGCGCCTCGAGGATCCGCGCCTCGGTCTTCGGACCGATGCCCGGCACGCTCCCAAGCCGCCCGGCGGCGGCCGCCTCGCGCAGCTCATCCGCTGTGCGCACATCCAGCGCACGCGCCAGCTCGAGCGAACGCTTGGCGCCGAGCCCCAGGAAGCGCCCGAGCCCGATCAGGTCCGGCGCCAGCTCGCGCTCGAGCTCCTCCAGCTCGGCGATCTTCCCGGTCTCCACGAGCTCGCGCAGCCGCCCCTCGATCCCCGGGCCGATCCCGCGCAACTCCCGCGCCCGGCCCGAGCGCACCAGATCGGCCACCGGCACTGCCACCGCGCGGATCGTGTCGGCGGCACGGCGGTACGCGCGCGCGGTGTACGGACCTGCGTCCGCCAGCTCGAGGAGCGACGCGAAGGCCTCGAGCCGGTCGGCGATTTCGCGGTTGTCCACCCGCGTAGTGTGCCCGTCATGCCTGTCAAGGCCCGATGTCAACTGCTGACATCGATGTCACAGCCAATACCACAAAGCGGTAGGCCTGACGGGCCTCGGGCACAGGAGAAACAGGACTTGGGACCGAGGCAAATCCCGCGAAGGGACAGTGCAGCGGTCCGGCCCTGACAAGCATTGCGAAGAGACGAAGTCGGCCTGTTTCAGCTGGACGCGGATCTTCCCGCCAACCCTCAAAAATGAGGAGGATCCCTTGCGTACACAGACGATCGCAACGCGCCGCCCCTCTCCCACCGCAGCACGTCACGGGGGTCACCCGAACGGACGCGCCCGCTGTGACGCCGCGGCCAAGGAGACCTCCGAGGCGACTCTCTTTGCTCGCTATCGCCGGAACGGAGACCGAGCCGCCCGAGCCGAGCTGATCGAGCGCTTCCTGCCATTGGCGCGGCGCCTCGCGGCCCGCTATCAGGGCGGCGGCGAGCCGCTCGACGACCTCGCCCAGGTGGCGAGCCTGGGGCTGGTGAAGGCCGTCGACGGCTTCGACCCGAGCCGCGGCCTGCGCTTCTCGAGCTACGCGGTGCCCACGATCCTCGGCGAGCTGCGGCGGCACTTCCGCAACACCACCTGGTCGATCCACGTGCCGCGCGGCATCCAGGAGCGCACGCTGCGCGTGAATGACGCGGTGGACTACCTCTCCACGCAGCTCGGCCACTCGCCCTCGCCACAGGTCGTGGCGGACGAGGTGGGCATGACCGTGGAAGAAGTGCTCGAGGCGATGGAAGCGCGCGCCGCGCACGAGACCGCGTCGCTCGACTCACCCGTCGGCTGGACCGACGACAGCGCCGTCACGCTTGGCGACTCGCTCGGCCGCGAGGACAACCGCTACGAGCTGGTCGAGGACAGCATGACCGTGAACCGCGTGCTGCGAATGCTGCCGGAGCGCCAGCGGCTCATCCTGCACCTGCGCTTCGCGGAGGATCTGACCCAGCGGGAGATCGCCGAACGCACCGGAATCTCGCAGATGCACGTCTCGCGCCTCATCCGCCAAGCGCTAGAGGATGTGCGCGAGCGGGCGGTGGGCTAGGCCGCGCGCAGGTAGATCGGGTTGGAGACGATCCAGGTGCGCGGCTTGCCGAGCGCGCGAAGCTCCGCCTCCACGCGGTACACGCCCGGACGCCGCGCTCCGACGCTGAACGACGAGCCGCTGGCGCGTTCGATCTCCTCGCCGTCCCTGATCACCCGAAGCTCTGCGGCGAAGGGGAGCCGGATCCGCAGCGTCCACTCGTCCGCGCTCGCCTCGCCTCCCATCGGGACGAATCCGCCAGGCCCCTCGGCGTAGTAGCGGAAGCCGCGCGTGCCGGCGAGCGAGTCGCGCCCGAGGTAGCAGCGGCCGGCGCGCAGTGCACCGAACACGAGTGCGCGGTCGCCCTCGAGCTCTCCGCTCGGCGCCTCCTCGCACAGGACGTGGGTGCGGAGCATTCGGAAGAAACGCGAGTTGCGCAATGGCGAGAGCACGCGTCCCACCGGTCCGGACTCGCCTTCCTCCTGTGACCCGAGGCCGCCGATGGCCACGACGCGCCGGCGCAGGCACAGCCTGTCCCACTCGGCCACATTCCGATCAGGCGGACGGACGATGGCGTTGTCCGGGCGGCTGATGAAGGCGGCGAGCTCGCGGGGGCCGCGGCAATGCTCGGCCATGTCGGCCACGAGGCTCCAGAGCTCGACGCCCGTGGACGAGCTGTTCTCGAGGTCGGTTGGTAGCGGGTGGGCGGGGAAGCGCAGCGGGTCGCGGTCCCCGAACACGACCACCCGGTCGTCGGCCTTGGCCAGCTCCTCGCCGACCAGCACGAGCACGCCGTGATGCCAGCCTTCGTAACCCTCCTCGCGCGCCTTGAGCGTGGCGCGGTCCGTGAGCAGCACGGCGTCCGCCTCGGCGTCGGCCGCCGCCTCCACGAGCTCGGGCACGGTGGCCGTTCCGCCGGAATATGCCGATCGCACGTGCACCACGGCCGCGATGTCGTGCGGCGTCAGCGTGGCGTGCATGCGGGATCAATACCCCGCACGCGCACCTCTCCTCCAGGTCCGCGTCATTCGTCTGACGCGCATTCGCCCACCGTGACTTCCTCGGCGTCGCGATAGGGCCGCCCGGCGGTCTTGTCGTGCACCTCGCCGAACTCCTGCGGCGGCTCGCCGTGCAGCCGCCAGGTGCCGTCCGGCAGGCGCTCCACCTCGCCGGTCCGACGGAGCGCGGAGAGGGCGGTGGTGACGGACGGACGTTGCGCGCCCACCACGCCGGCGAGCAGCTGGTGGGTGACGCGGATCGGCACAGTCACTCCATCGGGCCCGACCCGTCCCCAGCGATCCGCGAAGTGCCAGAGGACGACGAGCAGGCGGGTCTCAATGCGCTTCAGGTGGCACACCGCGAGGTGGAAGCTGAGCCAGCGGGAGCGGATCATCACGCGGTCGACGATCGCGCTGACCACCTCGGGGTAGCGCGCCATCGTGTTCATGAAGCGCCGGTCGAGCACCGCGACCTTCACGGTGTCGACGATCGTCCAGTGCGACTCGAGCGGCACCGACGAATGCGCGGCGATCTTGACCCAGGGCCGGAGGATGTCACCGGGGCCGAGCAGCTCCGCACAGGTCCGGTTGCCCACCTGCACCTCGCGCGCGAGCAGGCCGTCGATGATCAGCAGGCCGAGGTGCCCGGTGGCTTCCGGATAGTCGCGGTCGCCCCGCCATTCACCGGGCTCGAGCATGTCGACGCGAGCTACCGCAGCGGCTCTGGCGAGAGCCTCGGACTCTGGGTCGAGCGTCTCCGCGAGCTCCGGGTCCAGATCGAGCACGCGAACAACTTCACCCGTGCGTGGCATACCGCCAGATTGCTACCCCGACCCCGCCAGACCTATGCGCCTTAAGAGAGCTCTAGTGATGGCGGTTCGCCCAGCACCATGTCCACCACGAGCGCCGACCAGGCGAAGTCCCTCGCCCCCATCCCGCGCCCGCTGTAGGGGTCGTAGTACTCGCGCAGGCCCTCGCGCTCCACGACCGGCGCGATTCGGTCCACCAGCTCCCGCGCCTTCTCTTCGTAGCCGAGCCGCAAGAGGCCCGCCCACAGGAGCCATGCCGAGTTGATCCAGGTGGGGCCGCGCCAGTAGCGGCGGAGGCCTAGAAAGGTGTCCTTGCTCGGAGAGAAGGCGGGCTCGTCGGCGGCCACCGATGACGGCGGAACCGGCAGCCAGAAGCGGCTCTCGTCGAGCAGGTGCTCCTCCACGATGCGCCGGCCGATCGCCCCCGGCAGGTCTGGGAGGGCGAGCGGCGAGAGCGCTGCCCACGTGACCGGCACATGCCCGCTGACTTGCGGCCACGCCTCGTCGCGGAACAGGCCGGCGCGCTCGTCCCACAGCCGCTCCACGAGCGCCGGGGTGATCGACTCGCGGCCGAGCGCGAGCCGTGAGAGCCCGTGCAGCACGTTCGTCATCGCGCCGCACAGGATCGGTCCGCCCGCTTCGCGCACGCGCCTGATGTCGAAGCCGAGCCGGCGGTTGCGCCGCACGAGCAGCGGGAACAGTGGGAGCCCGTGAGCCCGGCGGCCCCATACAGGGTCGAACTGGGGCGAGGCGTCGAGCCCGGTCTCGTCCGGCTGGATGACCCACAGGAGTCCGTCGCCTTCGAGGTCGCGCTCGCGCTCGACCCAGTCGTGATGGGCGGCGATCGCCGGAACCTCGGCGGGGTCGCCCACGGCGAGGCGCCAGGCGTAGGCCAGGACCGGCGGCTGGATGGTGCGCGTCATGAAGTCCCCGCGCGAGCGGACGTTGTAGAAGAGGAAGCGCTTCCAGCTCACCGGCCGCTCCCAGAAGATCGTGTGGCCGATGAAGCCGTCGGGCTCCGCCGCCCCGAGCAGCGTCTCGAGCTCCGCGCGCGAGCGCGCCGGATCGAAGTGGCGCCAGGCGATCGCCGCGAAGCACGAGTCCCAGTACCACTGCCATGGATAGCGGCCTGGGCTCGGCTCGGTATAGGCGAAGCGCACTCCGGCCCGCTCCCCCTCGCGCCAGCCCTGCTCGAGCACCGCGCGCGCGAGTTCCTGGACCCGTTCGGCGCGCCCGGCCGCCGTCGTGTGTGCCGCGACTTCCACGTCGCGAGGCTGCCCCCGCCACCGAGCGCGAAAACCCGCCGTGTCCGCGCGCTTAGAAGATCTGTCCCCCAATGGACTGGATGTTCTGCAATCTGGGTATCGAAATATGCGGCTCCGTGCGCCGCGACCCCGCTACCCTCGCACGGCCCCCAGATGTCGACCCACTCCCACCCGCCTCACTTCCGGCACGCGGCGTTTCTGTATGCCGGCGACGCGTCCTACGTCGACGGGCTCGTGCCGTTCATCCGCGGGGGCCTCGAGGCGGAGGAGCCGGTGCTCGTGATGGTGCCTCGGCCCAAGCTCGACCTGCTTCGCGAAGCGCTCGGCGACGACGCCGGCGAGGTCCAATTAGCCGACATGCTCGAGGTGGGAGCCAACCCGGCGCGCATCAGTCCCGCGTGGGGCGACTTCGCCGCCGCGCATGCGGACTCTGGGCGGAGGACGCGCGGCATCGGCGAGCCGATCTGGTCCAGCCGCACACCCGCCGAGCTCGTGGAGTGCCAGCGCCACGAGGCGCTCATCAACGTCGCGTTCGAGGATGTCGCCGCGATGGATCTCGTGTGCCCGTATGACGAGAACGCGCTCGGGCCGGCCGTGCTCGAGGAGGCGCGCCGCAGCCATCCGGTGATGCTCGACTCGGGCGGGAACTTCCTCGACTGCTCCACCTACGTGGGCACCGACACCATCGCGGAGCCGTTCACGCTCCCTCTCCCGGAGGCGCCGCCGGGGGCCGCCGTGCTCGAGTTCGACGCGGCAACGCTCCAGTGTGTGCGGGTGTTCGTGGCGGCGCACGCCGCGGCCGCGGGGCTCAGCGCCGAGCGCTGCGAGGACCTCGCGCTTGCTCTCAACGAGGTCGCCACCAACAGCATCCGCCACGGCGGCGGGGCCGGCTCGCTCCACATCTGGGTCGACGACGAGACCGTGATCGCAGAGGTGCGCGACCATGGCCAGATCGACCGCCCGCTGGCGGGACGCGAGCCGCCCAGGCCCGGCCAGATCGGCGGCCATGGCCTCTGGCTCGTGAACCAGCTCTGCGATCTCATGCAGATCCGCACCCTCGCGAGGGGCAGCGCGGTGCGGGTGCACATGCGCCGCCGCTAGGGCAGTGCCACTCCCACGCGCGTGCTGAGAATGCGGCCGGACGGCAGCTGCACGAAGGTCTCGGACAGGTTGTTCAGCTCGTTCGACTCAACAATCCGGTTGAACGGGTCCGCCACCATCACGAAGGCGAAGCGGCCGCGCAGTCCGGTCACGTCGATGTACTGCTCGGCATACGTGTACGGGTAGATGTCTGACCACCCGACTGACGTGCCGAGCGTGACGCGCCGCTGCTTCGGGTTCTGGCTGCACGCCGGGTAGACCGCGTGGCTGGGCGAGCGGCCGGACGGGTGCGTTCGAGCCAGGTCGCGGAAGCAATAAAAGAGCTTTGGCCCGAAGCGGATCAGCTTCACCGCCCTGTCCTCATCGTCGAGCGACCACAGCTGGAAGCGCGCGGCGCCGCGGAACTTCCAGTAGCTGAAGTTCGGAAACGTGAAGCCGTAGCGGCGGCCGGACACGAGCTTGAAGCCGAGCAGAGCCTTGCTCGGGATGAAGGCGCGCGTGCCGTTCGCGCGGTAGATGACCTGTGTGACGCTCATCGAGCGTGAGCTGCGCCGGTGGCCACGCAGCTCGAGTGGGCCGGTGCCGTGGTTGTTGATCGAGCTCGAGGCCCGCAGCAGGACCCGCCCCCGCTCGCTCTTGCGGTCGATCACGACGTCGAACGGCGCCGACATCACGAGGTCCGGGCAGCGCAGCTCCTCGAGCGGGTTCTGGCACGGCCCCGGCGGCGGTGTGGTCTGCCCCTCGCCGGTGCCCGAGCCGACGAGGAGCGCCGCCAGCACGACGGCGATCGCGAGCGCGCGCCTCATTCGACTAGATCGCTTGCGGCGCCGACGATGGTGTCGGTGTCGATCCCGAATGCGCGGTAGAGATCGGGCACGTCTCCCGACTGGCCGAAGTCGTCGACGCCGAGCGAGGCGATCGGGGTTTCCCTGATCGCGGACAGGAAGCTCAGCGTGTGCGGGTGGCCGTCGAGCACGCTCACGATCGGGGCGGCGCGGTCGGCGGGGAACAGCTCGTCGAGGATTGCGTCGTCTCCCTCGGCTAGGCCCTGCCGCGCCTGGAGCGCTCGGAACACGAGATCGGCGGAGGTGAGGCAGACGAGATCGCACGCCACTCCGGCGGCGGCGAGCTCATTGGTGGCGGCAATTACCTCCGGCATGATCGCGCCCATTCCAACAAGCGTGACCTGCGGCGGTTGCGCCGCTCGCCGAAGCGGATAACCGCCGGCCAGCGCGAGCTTGCGGCGTGCCTCGTCGGGCTCATCCGCGAGCGCCTGGTCGATCGGTCGCGTGCTGAGGCGGAAGTAGGACGAGCTGCCGCCCGGCCTTCCGAGCAGCGACAGCGCGTGCAG
>JAICJR010000114.1 GCA_025928345.1 Thermoleophilaceae bacterium
CCTGCGCTTCCACGGCTCGGAGGACAAGCAGACGTTCGTGGAGATCGGCTTCAACTCCCGCCTCGACGAGCTCCAGGCGGCCGCGCTGCGGCTCTTTCTGCCGGAGCTCGACGGCTGGAACGCGGCGCGGCGGGCGGGGGCTCGCGCATATGAGGAGGCCGGGCTCGGCGATTTGGTGCAGCTCCCCGAGCCGGTGCCGGGTGCCGACCCCGTCTATCACCTCTACATGGCGCGCTCAGAGCGCGCGGACGAGCTCATCGCCGCCCTCGGCGAGGCGGGAATCGGCGCTCGCGCCTACTACCGCCGGCCCGTTCACCTCCAGCCCGCGATGGAGCGCTTCGGCGGCGCCTCTCTCGACCTGCCCGGCACCGCTGAGGCCGCGCGCCAGAACATTGCGCTGCCGATCGGGACCGACCTGAGTCAGGACCAGGTCGAGCAGGTGGTCGATGCGGTGAGAGCCGCGATGGATCGAATCGGCGCCCGGGCCGGCGCCGATGCCTGATCGGCAGTTCGCGCCCACCGCTTGCGATATCGGACACGCTGAGTTTGAATAGACCTAGGACATCGTCAGGGCCCCTTATGCAAACTCGAGCCTCTCATCAAGCGCGGCCCGAGGATGCACCTGTGATCGGACTCGAAGGGCAGGACGCCCAAGAGGCACACGGCCGTGCATCCACGAGCGCGACGGATCAGCCCGTGCGGGCTATACCGCTGCGCCCTGACGCGCCCGCGCGCTGGTGGGCTGTAGCCCGGCGGCCGAAGCCGCTCGACCACGCGCTCGCCAAGCCGATCCCGGAGGGCAGCGTCCTCAGCGGGCGCGACACGGCCTACCGCCTGTCGCTGCTGGCGGCAGACATGATCGCCACCGCGGCGGCGATCGTGATCGGCGTGGCGCTCGTGGGCAGCGACACGCTGCGCTTGGGCGCACTCGCCACGCTGCTGGTCGTCCCGATCGTGAGCAAGGCGATCGGTCTGTACGACCGCGATGAGAACCTCATCCGCAAGACCACCCTCGACGAGATCCCGGCCCTGTTCCAGGTCGCCACGCTGTACGCGCTCGTGCTCTGGCTCAGCGAGAACGTGATCGTCGCCGGCCAGCTGCGCCACCGTCAGGTGATCGGCATCTGGGCGCTCCTCTTCCTCTTCATGGCGGTGTCGCGCTCGCTCGCCCGCCGGATCGCGCGGCGCGCCACGCGGCCGGAGCGCTGCCTCGTGATCGGCGACGTGGAGAGCGCCGAGCCGGTCCGCCGCAAGCTGCGCACCAACATGACCCTCAACGCCCGCCTGATCGGCCGGGTGCCGATCGACAGCGAGCCGCCGATGCCGGACGTGCTCGGCACGCTCGACGAGCTCGGCATCGTGCTGGCCGAGCACGAGATCGACCGTGTGCTGATCGCCCCCGCCGCCACGGACCCCGAGCTGATCCTGCACACGATCCGCATGATCAAGTCGATGGGCGTGAAGGTGAGCGTGCTGCCGCGCCTGTTCGAAGTGGTGGGCTCCGCGGTGGAGTTCGACGAGCTGGACGGCATCCCGCTGCTCGGCCTGCGCCGGCAGGGACTCCCCTGGTCCTCGCGCGTGTTCAAGCGGGCCACGGACGTTGTGGGAGCCGCGATCATCCTCTTCTTCCTCGCGCCCGCGCTGGCGATAGTCGCGATCGCCATCAAGCTCGACTCCCCCGGTCCCGTGCTCTTCCGCCAGCGGCGGATCGGGCGCCACGGCGATGCCTTCCGGATCTTCAAGTTCCGCACCATGTACGACGGCGCGGACGCGATGAAGTCGCAGCTTCTGTCGCGCAACGAGGGCGCCGATGGCTTCTTCAAGATGGCGGAGGACCCGCGCGTCACGCGCGTCGGCCGCCTGCTTCGCAAGACCTACCTCGACGAGCTGCCGCAGCTCCTCAACGTCGTGCGCGGCGAGATGAGCCTCGTCGGCCCGCGCCCGCTTGTGGCGGATGAGGACCGCCGCATCAACGGCTGGCAGCGCGGCCGGCTCGACCTCGTGCCCGGCATGACGGGCTTCTGGCAGGTACTCGGCTCCTCGCGGATCCCGCTCGACGAGATGGTCAAGATCGACTACCTGTACGCGACCAACTGGTCCCTCTGGCTCGACGTGAAGGTAATCCTCAGGACGGTGCCGTACGTGCTGGCGCGGCGCGGGCTCTGAGCGTCGCCGGCAGGGGTGCTGGATGAGGCGCGCGGTGATACTGGCGGGCGGCGAGGGAACGCGCCTGCGCCCGTACACCACCGTGCTGCCCAAGCCGCTGATGCCCATCGGCGACCGGCCGGTGCTCGACATCGTGATCCGCCAGCTGCGGCGCGACGGCTTCGAGCACATCACCATCGCCACCGGCTACCTCGCCGAGCTGATCGAGAACTTCTTCCGCGACGGCGAGGCGTACGGCCTGCACATCGACTACTTCCGCGAGACCGAGCCGCTCGGCACCGTCGGAGCGCTTGCGCTGATCGACGGACTTGCCGATGACTTCCTCGTGATCAACGGGGACACGCTCACCGACATGGACTACGCGGCGCTGCTCGAGCGCCACCGGCACAGCGATGCGGCCGCCACGATCGCCACCACCCAGCGCGACGTCCAGATCTCCCTCGGCGTGCTGCACTTCGACGAGTCGGACGGGGAGATGCCCGAGCTCACCGGCTACACGGAGAAGCCGACGATCAAGTACCGGGCGAGCATGGGCGTTTACTGCTTCTCGCCGCGGGCAATCTCTCACATCAACCGGGGTGAGCGGTTGGACTTTCCTGACCTCATTCTCCGTCTCATCGACGCCGGCGAAACGGTGCGTGCCTGGCAATCTGAGGACTACTGGCTCGACATCGGCCGCCACGACGACTACGAGCAGGCGCAGGAGGAGTTCGAGCGAATGAAGGACCGGCTGCTTCCGCAGGACTGAGGCCCGGCCCAGGAGCCCAGATGTCAGCGATAGCCACAGAGCAGTCGCGCCCGGACAGGGGCCGCGCGATGCCCCTTCTCAGCGAGTGGCGCTGGGGCCTCCTCTTCGCGGGCTTCGCACTGATGCTCGTGGCGATCATGCCGCCCGGCGACGTGACGCTGGACGGCCACTCCATGCAGGAGGTCACTCGCTCGATTCTCGACGGGCACGGGCTGAAGGTCGCCTGCCAGGAGGGCACCGCCGTCGGGCGAGGGGGCGCGTGTTACAGCACCTTCTATCCGCTCCAGTCGCTCCTGGCGGTACCGCTGATGGCGCTTGGCCGGGGGGTCGCGCATGTGGTTGGCGGCCCGCCCACTTTCGTCGGGAACGTGTTCGCGCTGCTTCTGCCGGTGCTGGCCGCGGCCGGCACGGCCGTCTTCACGATCGACTTCGCGGGGCGTCTCGGCGCGTCACGCGGGCGCGCGCTGCTGGCGGGAGCGACGGTGGTCTTTGCCACCGAGCTCGCGATCTACGGGCGCACGTTCCACGCGGAGAGCCTCGCCACGCTCCTCACCTGCATGCTCGTCTGGGGATTCCTACGCACCGACAGGTGGCGGCTCCTCGCACCAGTGGGGATCGCGCTGCTGATCCTCGCCAAGCCGGAGCTCGTGCTGATCGGCCTCGCGGTGGGCGCGGTGTTCGCGTTGAGGGAGCGCCGTCCGCGTCCGTTCGTGGGGGCGGTGATCGGCACCGCTGCCGGGACGATCCTCTACGGGATCTACAACTACCTGCGCTTCGTGAGCTTCACGAACTTCGGGGGCGCGGACCGGCAAGAGCATCTCAGCAATTTCGTCCCGTGGAAGGTCGTGAAGGCGATCGGGCTGCTCGGCATTAGTCCCGGCCGCGGCTTCATCTGGTACTCGCCGATCGTGATCTTCGGGCTGTACGTGGCCTGGAAGCGCCGCTCGGAGACGCTCGCGGTGGTGGCGCTCGCGGTGCTCGTGGCGGCGCTCATCCTCTACCTCGGCAACCCCGGCACGGGCGCGAACTGGGCGGACCGCTACCTCGCGCCCGCAGTGCCGCTGCTCGCCGCCTGCGCCTGGAGCTACAGGCGCCACGTCGCGATCGCGCCCGCGCTGGCGCTCATCGGGCTCGTGATCGCGTTACCCACCTTCGCCGGCTTCTACGAGCGCTACTTCGACGAGAAGGCCCAGGCAGGCGTTCCGAACTCCCACCTGTACTGGAGCGTTCCCCACGCCCCGATCTTCGGCGTGTGGGGCTCGACCGTGCGGCAGGTGAACGCCGCGCGGCACAGCGACGTCTACCAGGTTGCGCACGCTCCCAGCCCGCCGCCCCGCAAGGGCGGCACGCCCGTGGCGCAGGTGCGCTTCTACAAGGTCGTGAACCAGTGGTGGTGGATGACCCCCGCCGCCCACGTGCCGCGCATCCTCGGGCTGCTGGTGGCGCTCGTGATGTTCGGCGGTGGCGTGCTGCTGCTGGTCCGACCGCCTAGGCGGTTGGAGTGACGCGGTAAGCGTCGAACACCGATTCGATGTTGCGCAGGCGCGAGACGCATGTCTTCAGCGCCTGCGTGTCCCCCACCTCCACCACGAACCGGTTCTTCACCATCGGGTGCACGACGGTGCAGCGCGCCTCGAGGATGTTGATGCCGCTCTCTGCGAAGGTGCGTGAGAGGTCCTCGAGCAGGCGATGGCGGTCCCACGCGTCCACCTCGAGCTCCACGCGGAACGAGGTCGCTCCCGTGCCCTCCCAGGACACCTTGGTGAAGCGCTCCGGGCTCTTCATCAGCGCGCGCGCGTTCGGGCAGTGCGTGTGGTGGATCGTGATGCCGCGGCCGAGTGAGATGTAGCCGACAATCGGATCGCCCGGCACGGGCCGGCAGCACTTCGCGAGGCGCAGCGGCACGTCGTCGATGCCCTCGACCTTGATGCCATAGCTCGACGACGCCGCAGTGGGCTTTGGCTTCTCGCGCTTGGCGAGCAGCTCGTCGGCCGGCCCCTCCTGCTCGAGCGCGGCCTCGCCCTGCTTGAGCCGCTGCATGAGCTTGTTGGTGACGACCTTCGCGGAGATCTTCGCCTGGCCGAGCGCGATGTAGAACTCGTCGCCCTTCCTGAAGCCCATCTCGCGGATCACGTCGGCGAGCAGCGGCGAACCCGCCATCTTCTGTGGCGGCAGCCCGGCGCGCTTGAGGTTCTCCTGCAGGATGTCGCGCCCGGCGCGCTCGGAGTCCTCGCGCCGCTCGCGCTTGAACCACGCGCGGATCTTCGACTGCGCGCGGGCGGTCTTTGCCAGCGAGAGCCAGTCGCGCGACGGGCCGCGCTCCTGCTTCGACGTCAGCACCTCGCAGATGTCGCCCGACTGCAGCTCGTAGTGCAGCGGCACGATCTTGCCGTTCACCTTCGCGCCCACGCAGCGGTGACCGACGTCCGTGTGCACGGCATAGGCGAAGTCGAGCGGCGTGGCGCCGGCGGCGAGCGACTTCACCTCGCCCTTTGGCGTGAACACGAACACCTCGTCCTCGAAGAGGCCGACCTTGAGGCCCTCCACGAACTCCTGCGGGTCCTTCAGCTCGCGCTGCCAGTCGAGGAGGTGCTTGAGCCACTCGACCTTGTCGGTGGCGCCGTGCGGACCGACCGCCTTGTCCTCGGCGCCCCGGTATGCGCCGTCCTTGTAGATCCAGTGCGCCGCGATTCCGTACTCGGCGGTGTTGTGCATCTCGCGCGTGCGGATCTGGATCTCGAGCGGCCGCCCCTCCGGCCCGATCACGGTGGTGTGGAGCGCCTGGTACATGTTGAACTTGGGCATTGCCACGAAGTCCTTGAAGCGGCCGGGCAGCGGCTTCCAGAGCGAGTGGATCACGCCGATCGCGCCGTAGCAGTCCTTCACCGAGTCCACGAGCACGCGCATCGCCGTGAGGTCGTAGATCTCGTTGAACTCGCGGCCCTTCTTCGTCATCTTCGAGTAGATCGAGTAGAAGTGCTTCGCGCGGCCTGAGATGTCGGCGCCGATCCCCACCGCCTCGAGCTCCTTCTGCAGGTACTGGCCCGCGCGCGCCACGTAGCCCTCCCGTTCCTCGCGCTGCTGGTTCACGAGGGCCTTGATCTCCTTGTACTTGCGCGGGTGCAGCGTGGCGAAGGCCAGGTCCTCCAGCTCCCACTTGATCGCGTGGATGCCGAGGCGGTGCGCGAGCGGCGCGAAGATCTCGAGCGTCTCCTTCGCCTTCTCCTGCTGCTTCTGCTTCGGCATCGGGCCGAGCGTCCGCATGTTGTGCAGGCGGTCCGCGAGCTTGATCAGGATCACCCGCACGTCGGCGGACATCGCGACGATCATCTTGCGGTAGTTCTCGGCCTGGCGCTCGTCGCGGCTCTGGAAGGTGATGCCGGTGAGCTTGGTGACGCCGTCGACGAGGGTGGCGATCTCCTCGCCGAACTCCTCGCGCACCTCCTCGAGCGAGGCGCTCGTGTCCTCCACGGTGTCGTGCAGCAGCGCGGCGCAGAGCGTCTCGGTGTCGAGCCGCATGCCGGCGCAGATCTTCGCCACGCCGACCGGGTGGATGATGAAGTCCTCGCCTGAGCGCCTCAGCTGGTCCGCGTGGTGCTCGCAGGCGAACACGAAGGCGCGCTCCACGGCGTCGCGGTCGATGGCGAGCGCGGCGTCGGCGGAGTGCTCCTCGATCACCGCGAGCAGGTCGCCCAGCAGGCCGCGCTCGAACTCGGTGACGTCGGCGGACACGGCCGCCGGAGCGTGCGGCCCTGCCTTGTCAACGGGCTTGTGGTCGAAGTCGACTGGCGCGCTGACTGCGGCTACCGCGGGGCCGCCGTCATCGCGGCGCTTGCCGTTGCCGCCTGACTTGCGCTGGCCGCGCGGCTTGGCGGGAGCCTTGCCGTCGTCCTTCGTGGCGGCGGGCTTGTTCGCTGCCTTGCGGCGCTGGGCGGCGCTCGGCTGTGCAGGGCTGTTTGACGACTTCGCCATCTGCAATCGAGTTTAGAGCCGGGGAGGGACGCGCGGAGACGTCGTCCGGCACGCTCTCAGACGCGGCGGCGGAAGCCGACCCGCGGGCGCAGCGCCTCGGAGCGAATCATGCGGTAGCTGTGGACTCTGCGGCCACAGCCCGCGGGCGATGCCGCCCGGAGGTTGTCGTGCGTCGTGAACGCGGGCAGCCGCTCCGCGCGCCGCTGGCCCAGCCTCACCGCCAGGCATGCGGAGATGAATAGTCCCGCGGGGATTCCCGCGGTCCACACCAGAAGGAGGGTCAGCCACAGGGTCATGCGTACTCCGCCTTTCGACTGGTGGTGTACCAGCTAGCTGCATGATGCGATACGCACATGACGGAAGTGCCTAGTTCTCTTCCCGCTATCTCGGTGAAAATCCTGCTGGAGCAGGGCTTTCGTGCCAAAACATCAGCCGTCGCCGAGTTCGACCAGCCCGCCCAGAACGCCGACGTAGGCGGTGCCGTCCGGCCCGAGCGTCACGGGCGCGTAGTTGTTGTTGAAGCCGAGACCCTCGCCCGCCAGGCGCTTGTACACGGTGTGGCCGTTGCGGAAGTCGAGCGCGGTGAAGTACCAGGCGTCCTTGCCGTCGGTCCGCGGCTCCTTCGTGTACGTGTAGACGAGGCCCGCGCCTAAGGACACCTTCGGCACCACCGAGGGAGCATGCTCGCCGCTATACCAGACCTCCTGGCAGCCGCTGCCGTCCGGCGCTATGTCCACCCGCTCGAGGCCGGGACTGGTGCTGCCGCCGTTCTCGGTGGCGAGCGGGCTGCTGTAGCCGTAGTTGTTCTCGGCCACGAGCGCGTTGCCCGCGGCCACGAGCGACTGGTCGGTGTCGCTCGCGCCCTTCTGGAACACGGGCTGCGTGCAGACGGGCGATCCGTCGTCGCGGCGGTACACGACGATGTCGATCGGGTCGGCGTTGTCCGTGATCGCGACGTAAGGGCCGGTGATCGTCGGCGTGGTTCCCGACCCGACCTCCGTCTGCCCGGGCTTGCTCGTCCCGTCGTTCGGGTAGGTCTGGCGCCATGTGACGCTCGGTCCGCTGGGGGTGGCCTCGAAGCGGTACATCGCGGCGTCGGTGACCACGTACACCCCATTCGTCTCGTCGGTGGCGAACGAGTTGCCGATCGTCTCGCCCGTGTCGAGCGAATGCACCGCGCCGGAGTCGGGGTCGACGTAACCGACCACGCCCTTGCCCGTGACGAACCAGATCCGGCCGGACCAGTCCGGCAGCGCGGACTCGATCTTGTCCGTGGGCTGCACGGCCGTGGTGAGGTCGTAATCGCGATCGAGGGCGAAGCCGGTAGCGGTCTCGCGCACGACCCAGATGTGCCCGGTGGTCGTGGGAATGACGGCCCGGTCCTGGTTGTCGAGGTAGAAGTAGCCGCCGCCCGAGAAGTCGGTGAACGGGCTGCCTCCGCTCGGCACCCGCGGCGGCAGCGGGAAGACGGCCAGCGTGTCGAGGGTGTGCGCGTCCATCAGCTGCAGCTGCGGACCGTCGAGCCCGACGCACACCGTCACGATCCGGCCGCTCGAGTCGAATGCCGTGGAGGCGCATTCGCGCGCCAGGAAGGTGGACGTCCGCTGCATGGCGCGACCGAGCGGCCCGGACTGCGGATAGCTGTCCGTCATGTACGCGTCGTCGTGGAGGTTGCTGCGTCCGTTCGGCGCCATGTAGGGGTTTTGCGGCACCGCTGTGCCGCTTCTTACGGGCCGCGGCTTGGCCGCGTGCCCGATGAAGACGGGCAGCGTGGAGGCATCAGGTCCCTCGGGAATCGGAATCGCGGCGTGCGCGGCCGCCGGAGCGAGCGCGCAGCAAGTGGCGCCCATCGCGAGCGCAAATACGCGAAACCGCAGTGTGAGCCTCCCCGAGAGCACCCTGACCCGCGCGGAATGTTCCCAAAAGACGCGCGAGCTACGCGTCGCTAGGGCCAGGTGTGACCACATATGCATGAAATACGTGCACCTGGGATGACACTACGCCGCCACGCTGGGACGAGCCGGCATCGCAGCAGACAAATACGCCCGAGCCTCCCCTAGTTGCTGCTGGCAGCGCCGGTAGGTCGGGGCCGCCTCAAGCTCACCGCGTACGCCATGAACCAGCTCACAGCGGCGATTACCGTAGGTAGCGACCCCCAGCTCCACGAGCACCGCCAAGAGCCGCGCGCACAGCACGGGAGAGCGCGGATAGCGCCCGTCCCCACACAGCAAAGCCCGCAGGTCCTCACCAGCCGCGCCACCGCAGTCCCGCAGCGCCCGATAGACGGCGGTCAAAGGCGGCCGCAGATCGAGCTCCGCCTGCGCGAGCGCGAGCGCGAACGCCACCTCGGGCTCGCCCCACGCCAGGTGCGCGTACCCACCGCCGGGGACACAGCGGAGCAGCGCCTCACCGGCAGACGACGACGCCGGGTCGAGCGCCACCAAGTGCGCAAACCCCGCGCCGAGCTCCGGCCGCGCCGCGAGCGCATCCCACGACACGAGCGGCGCAACTCGCGCGCCGAGCACCCGCTCGAGCGCCCCGCGCCTGCGCGCGACGTCCGCGCACACCACAAGCACCGTCTCGCCGCTCGACACGAGGTCGCCCGCCACGCCGGCAAAGCCCTCCCCTCGCCGGTCGCACAACGAGCGCACCGGCGCACCGACCTCGAGCGCGCTCCACGGCTCGCCGGCCTCCAACGCCGCCCAGAAGTCCTCCTCCCCCAGCACCCGACACCCGGCGCCGGACACCCGGCACAGCGCCTGCAGCACCACCCGCGGCTCCACTGTTCCATTCCAGCGATTGAGCTCGAGCCGCACCGCGGCATCGCGCGGCTCCTCGCCGCAAGCCGTGATGCCGGACGCCGCCGTGCGGAACGCCACACCGCGCGCGCGAGTGCCGCCGCTCGACAGCGTGAAGCGGCAATGCTGGCCCTCCTCGCCCATCGAGCGGGCGTCGCCCACGCGGGCGGCAGGGACGAGCAGCGTGGGCTCCGGGTTGCCCATCCCGAACGGCTCGAGGCGGCGGAGCTCCTCGGCGAGCTCGAGCCCGAGCGCCGTGCCCGGCACAAGCGCGTCGACCCGTTCCTCCGGGATGAGGTCGAGCGGCGTGAGCGACGATGCGGCGTGACGAACGAACTCTCGCCGCAGCGCGTCCACCTGATCGGCTGCGAGCTCGAAGCCCGCGGCGGCCCGGTGGCCGCCGAAGCGCGTGAGGTGCTCCGAGCAGGCGCCGAGCCCCGCGTGGAGGTCGTACGCCGCGATGCTGCGGCCGGACCCGCGGCCCGCCTCGCCGTCGAGCGAGATCAGCAGCGTTGGCCGGTGGTGGCGCTCGACGATGCGCGATGCCACGATGCCGATCACGCCCGGATGCCAGCCTTCGCCGGCGAGCACATACGCGGGCTCGCCGTCGTGGCGCGCCCGCTCCGCCTCGGCGGCGAACATGATGCGCGTCTCCGTGTCCTGGCGCTCGCGGTTGAGCAGGTCGAGCTCGTCGGCGACCTGGGCGGCGCGGGCGTCGTCCCCGGTGAGGAGCAGTTCCAGCCCCGCGTCCGCGCGCTGGAGCCGGCCCGCGGCGTTGATCCGCGGCGCCAGACGGAACGCGAGCGCCCGCGCGTCCACATCGCCGGGCTCGAGCGCGGCAATCTTGATCAGCGCCCGCAGGCCTGGCTTGCGCGTGCGCGCCATCGCCTCGAGCCCTTCGCGCACGAGCCGCCGGTTCTCGCCGCGCAGCGGCACGAGATCCGCAACGGTGGCGAGCGCCACCAGATCGACGTCCTCGGCAACCGCAGCGGGGTCCTCGCCCGCGCGCGCGTACAGCGCCTCCGCGAGCTTGTGCGCGACCCCCGCGGCGCACAGGTCCGGGAACGGATAGCCGCCGATCGCGGGATGCACGATTGGGCACGAAGGCAGCCGCTCCCCCGGACGGTGATGATCGGTGACCACCACCTCCAGACCCAACTCGAGCGCCCGGTCGACCTCATCCGCCGCCGTTATCGCGCAGTCAACGGTGACGAGGAGGCCGGCGCCCTCGGAGGCCAGGCGCTCCACCGTCCGGAGCGACAACCCGTAGCCGTCGTCCATGCGGCTCGGCAGGTGCCACGACACCCGCGCGCCGAGCCGCCGCAGCGCGCGCACAAGCACTGCGGTGGAGGCAACACCATCCACGTCGTAGTCGCCATGCACCACGATCGGCGAGCCGCGCGCCACATGCGCGAGGATCGTCTCGCACGCAGCCGCCATGTCGCCGAGCAGGAACGGGTCATGCCGCTCA
>JAICJR010000285.1 GCA_025928345.1 Thermoleophilaceae bacterium
CGTCCAGTCCACCGTCTCGGCAACGCCGGGCGGCTTGACGAGGTCGAGCTGACGCAGCCTCGCCACGGCCTTGGCGGCCGCCCGCGCCACATCCTCGTCCGCGCCGGGGACCCGCAGGCGGATGATCTCCACCTCGCGCTCCACCGAGGGGTGATCGAGCCAGTGGTATATACAGCGGCGCTTGAGCGCATCGTGAAGCTCACGCGTGCGGTTGGACGTGAGGATCACGATCGGCGGCTCCTGCGCCGCGATCGTCCCGAGCTCCGGAATCGTGATCTGGAAGTCCGCGAGCAGCTCGAGCAGGAACGCCTCGAACTCGTCGTCGGCGCGGTCGATCTCGTCGATCAGCAGGACGGGCGGCACCGCGTCGCCGGTCTCGATCGCCTCGAGCAGCGGGCGGCGCACGAGGAACTCGCGCGAGAACAGGTCATCCACCGCCGCCCGCTCGCCCGCCACGCGAGTGTCGAGCGCGCGCAGATAGAGCATCTGGCGCGGATAGTTCCAGTCGTAGACGGCGTGGGCGACGTCGATGCCCTCGTAGCACTGAAGCCGGATCAGACGCGCGCCGATCGCCTGCGCGAGCGCCTTGGCCAGCTCGGTCTTGCCCACGCCGGCATCGCCTTCGAGCAGGAGCGGCTTGCGCATTCTCAGGGCAAGCGTGACCACCGTCGCGAGGCCGCGGTCCGCGAGATAGCTCTGGTCCGCGAGCAGCTCCTCGAGCCGCTCGCGGCCGATGGAGGCGAGGCTGTCCGGCGTCTGGGCCATCAGTCCACAGCCAAGATGCCGCGCAGCATCTCGAGCGCGCGGTCGCGGTGGGCGTCAAGCTCCGCCACGAGCTTGTCGGCGTCGCCCTTGCGAACCGCCGCGAGGATCCGCTTGTGCGCGTCCACGGCCTCGAGGCGCGACTTCTCGGCGTTGTAGTAGAGGGCGCGATAGGACTCCGTGGAGTCCCAGAGAAGGCGTATGAGGCGCATGACGTGCGGCTGGTCCGGGGAGTCGAGCACCGCGAAGTGGAAGCGCCGGTTGGCCTCGAGCTCCGCCGCCACATCGCCGGCCTCGGCGGCATCGACGCAGTCCTTCGCCGCCAGCTCCATCCGCTCGAGGGCGTCCTCGTCGAGCGTGGGCAGTGCCGCGCGCGCGGCCTTCGCCTCGAGCAGCTGGCGCAGCTCGTAGATCTCCTCGAGATCCGACAGCCTCAGCTCCGTGACGAAGTAGCCCCGTCGCGCTACGTAGGTCACCTGCCCCTCCTGCTCGAGCGCGCGCAGCGCCTCGCGCACCGGCGCGATGCTCACCCCGAGCATCTCGGCGATCTCCTCCTGGCGCACCCGCCCCGCGGGACGGAGCTCTCCGGCGACGATCATCCGGCGCAGGCTTTCGAGCGCGTGTTGGGCGGTGGTGCCCACCTGCACCCGCTGGGGGGCTGCGCCGTCCGAGGCGTGGTCCTGCGTAGGCGTCATTGGTAGCTGTAGAGGCCGCGGCCCGTCTTGCGGCCGAGGAGGTTGGCCGCGACCAAGCGTTGCAGGAGCGGCGGCGGCGCGAAGAGCTGCTCGCGGTGCTCGCGGTACAGCGACTCGGACACGCCGAGCACCGTGTCGAGTCCGATGAGGTCCGCCAGGGCGAGCGGCCCCATGGGGTGCGCGCAGCCCTTGACCATTCCCTTGTCGATGTCCTCCGCGCTCGCCAGGCCCTGCTCGAACATCCGTATCGCCGAGAGCAGATAGGGGATGAGCAGGGCGTTGACGGTGAAGCCGGCCCGGTCGGGCGCCACGATCGGATCCTTCTCGAGCTGGCCCTCCGCGAAGGCCTGCGCGCGTTCGATCACGTCCGGCTCGGTGAGGAGCGACGGGATCACCTCCACGAGTGCGAGGACGGGCACCGGGTTGAAGAAGTGCAGCCCAAGCACGTTCGGAGCCCGCTCCCCGGCGGCGGCCGCCAGCTCCACGATCGGGATCGACGAGGTGTTGGAGGCGAGGATCGCGCTGCCGGATTCCACCGTCTTCGACAGGAGCTCGAACACGCCCAGCTTGGCCTCGCGGTTCTCCACCACAGCCTCGATCACGAGCTCGCGATCGCCTAGCGCGCCGGCATCGGGCTCGAACCGGCAGAGCTCGAGCGCCTCGCGCGCGGCGTCCGGCTCGAGCTTGCCGCGGGACACGCCGCGCTCCAGCGAGGCGCGGATGCGCTGCTCGGCCAGGTCGGCGGCCGCCGAGTCGACCTCCACGAGGATCACGTCGAGCCCGGCCCGTGCGCACACCTCGGCGATTCCGCAGCCCATGATGCCGCCGCCCACCACGCCGACGCGCTCGATGGGAGCCGCGACCGCGCTCATCGGAACGCCTGGATACCGGTGAGCGCGCCGCCCACGACGAGTGAGTGCACGTCGGCGGTGCCCTCGTAGGTGACCACCGACTCGAGGTTGTTCA
>JAICJR010000268.1 GCA_025928345.1 Thermoleophilaceae bacterium
GCCCCGCGTTCGCCGTTGTCGGCCTCGCCCACCACGTTCACGCCCTGGTCCTCGAGTATGTCGCGCAGGCCGCCCCGGAACAGCTCGTGGTCGTCCACGAGCACGACGTTGATCGGCTCCTGATCCTGGCTGGCGTCGGCGCGCATGCAGCTACAAGGGTATTTCGGGTCAGGACACGACCGCGAGCGAGCGCGGCGCGGCCTCGAAGTCCGCGGCCTCGAACTCGCCGACGTAGTCGCCGTCGACCTCGAGCGGGAACGGCGCGTCGCGCTCCGCCTCGATCCTGAACCGGCTGAGCCCCGAGAGCGACTCGACCTGCCGGTGCGCCGCCACCGAGCCGTCGCGCGCGGAGAAGATGCGCGGCAGCAGCGTGCCCATCTCGAGCGGCGTCGCGCGCTTGAGGACCGTCAGCGACAGCGTGCCGCTCTCGAGTGAGACTTCGCGCCCGATCCGGATCGGGCGCGTGCCGAAGTAGGTGAAGGGGTCGGAGTTCTGCACGATCGCGGTGACGCCGTGGAGCTCGCGTCCATCCACTGATGCGCGCACGCGCGGTGGGCGGATCAGGTAGCGCCGGTTAAACGTCGAGAGCGCCGCCCACGTGAAGTACCACTCGCCCAGCCGCGCCTTCAGCTTCGGGTGGCTGTCCACGCGCTCGACCACGCTCGCGTCCAGGCCGATTCCCGACGAGAACACGAAGTGGCGCCCGTTCACGCGCCCGGTGTCCGCCAGCCGCGGCTCGAACTCGTCCGCCATCCGCAGCAGGTGCTCGGTCGCGTCGACCACGTCGTTCGGGATGCCGAGGGTGCGGCAGAAGACGTTGGTCGAGCCGCCGGGCAGGCAGGTGAGCGGCGTGCTCGACCCGATGAGCCCGTTGGCCGCCTCGTTCACGGTGCCGTCGCCGCCGAATGCCACGACGACGTCGTACCCCTCCTGCGCCGCCTCGCGGGTTATCTGGGTGGCATGGGCTCGCGCCTCGGTCTCGACGGCCTCCACCGAATAGCGGCCCTGGAGCGCATACACGACGAGGTTCTTGAGACGATCGGAGACGGTCGTCGCGTACGGGTTCACGATGATCAGCATCCGCCGCTTGGGCGAGCGGTCGGGGAGGACGCGCTCCGCGAGCTCCTCCGCGCGCTCGAGTGCCGTTTCGCTCATAGCGCCTCGAAATGTACGTGCCCGGCGCCGTCCTCGCGAGCTGCGACGCGCCCGTCGCGGACGAGCAGGTCGGTGTGGCCGAGCACCTCGGAGAGCGTCAGGAACGCCTGCGTCACGGCGATGTTGCCCCACATCGCCTGCGCCACCTCGTAGGCGCTGCGCGGGCGCTCGGCGATCAGCCGCTCGATCTTGTCGGCCCGGCGGCGGTGCAGCTTCAGCCGGTCGTCGATCAGCCCGACGTGGTCGTCGATCGGGTCGCCGTGGCCGGGCAGCACGGTGCCGATCTCCATCGCGCGCGTCCGCTCCAGCGACTCCATGTACTCGATCAGCGCCCGGCGCCCGCGCGGGCGCGAGATCAGCGGGTTCGACGAGATGTGGGCGAGCAGGTGGTCGCCGCCGATCAGCAGGCCGCGCTCGGCGTCGAGGAAGATCGTGTCGGTGGGGCTGTGGCCGGGGCGGAAGTGGACCTCGAGCGAGCGTCCCGCGAAGCCGAGCTGCTCACCGTCGCGCACGACGTGCGAGACGTCCGCGCGCGATCCCCAGGCGCGGAACGCGAGCGACACCGAGGCGAGCGCCTGCGCCACGTCCTCGGGGATCCCGTGGCGCAGCATCACCTCGGTCGCGTAGGCGTCGTCGGCGGCGGCCTCCGCGCCGTAGCCCTCCACGAACGGGACCAGCCGGTCGAGCGCCACGACCTCGGCGCCGGAACGCTCGGCCACGATCCGGACGAGCCCGATGTGATCGATGTGCTGGTGGGTGATCACGATCCGCTCGAGCTCGGCGATCGAGCGCCCGAGCGCGGTGAGCTGGTGGTCGAGCTCGTCGAGCGAGGTGCCGGAGTTGGGGCCGGCGTCCACGAGCGTGAGCGGGTCGTCCTCGATCAGGTACAGGTTCACCCGGCCGACCGCGAACGGGGTGGGGATCGAGATCCGTTGGATGCCGTGCTCGGCGAGCGGGGCGTAGGGGTCGTCGGGCACGCCCAGGGAGGCTAACGCGCCCCGCGATATCGGTTAAAGCCGCCCGGCATTCGCACCTTATGCCCAGCCGGGGCCGTACAATGCCCGCGACAGATGCCCTACGAGCTCAGCCATCTACAGACCCTCGAGGCCGAGGCGATCCACATCATGCGCGAGGTCGCCGCCGAGTTCGAGCGGCCCGTGCTGCTGTTCTCGGGCGGCAAGGACTCGATCGTGCTGCTGCGGCTGGCCGAGAAGGCCTTCTGGCCGGGGCGCTTCCCGTTCCCGCTCATGCACGTGGACACCGGGCACAACTTCCCGGAGGCGATCGAGTACCGCGACCGCCGCACACGCGAGCTCGGCGCCCGGCTGATCGTGGCGAAGGTCGAGGACTCGATCGCGTCCGGCCGGGCGGTCGACGAGACCGGGCCGCGGCGCAGCCGCAATCGCCTCCAGATCGTGACGCTGCTCGACGCGATCCGCGAGAACGGCTTCGACGCCGCGTTCGGCGGCGCGCGCCGCGACGAGGAGCGGGCCCGCGCGAAGGAGCGCGTCTTCTCGTTCCGCGACGAGCACGGCCAGTGGGACCCGAAGGCGCAGCGGCCCGAGCTCTGGAACGTCTACAACGGCCGCCACCGCCGCGGCGAGCACGTGCGCGTGTTCCCGATCTCGAACTGGACCGAGCTCGACGTCTGGGAGTACATCGCGCGCGAGGGCATCGAGCTGCCGTCGATCTACTTCGCCCACCGGCGGCGCGTGTTCCGCCGCGACGGCATGCTGCTGGCCGATTCCGAGCACCTCGAGCGGCTGCCCGGCGAGGAGCCGTTCGAGACGAGCGTGCGCTTCCGCACCGTCGGCGACATGACCGTGACCGGCGGCGTGGAGTCCACTGCTGCGACC
>JAICJR010000089.1 GCA_025928345.1 Thermoleophilaceae bacterium
CCGCCGTACGCGGCGAGCCACGGCTGCATCCGCGTGCCGATCCCTGACGCCGCCTCGATCTACAACTGGATCAAGCTCGGCGAGACGATCTTCGTCTACCGCTAGCCGGCGGCCCAGGATGGCTCCCGGGCCGCCGTGCCCGCGGCTCGCCTAGAAGGTCACCTTCACGTGCTTATGCGTGACCCGCTTGTTTCCGGCCGCGTCGCGCGTGGTCACCGAGATGCTCAGCGTGAAGCCGCGGTGCAGGTGAGCCAGTCCCTTACGCGCCTTCTTCGAGAGCTTCAGGTGGACCTTGGTCCGCTTGCCGGCCGTCAGCGTCGCCTTCTTCTTGATGACGGTCCGCGAGATCTTCGCGACGGTGGCGCGCTTCGCCACCGATCGCGAGACGGTGCCCGCGATGCTCGCAGTGCTGTTCTCACTGGACGTCAGCGTGAGCACGAGCTTGCCGGCCGCCAGCCTCGAGAACTTGATCCTCGTGGCGAGCGCGGCCGAGACCGTCGGCGCGGCCGTGCCCGCGTGCGCGACCGTGAACGTCTGCGTGGCGGTGGCCGTGCTGCCGCAGCTGTTCGCCACCGTGAGGGTCACGGTGTGGCTGCCCGCCGCGAACTGGTGCGTCACGGTCGGACTCGCGGCCGTGGTGCCATCGCCGAGGTTCCAGGCGAAGCTCGCGCCCTGGCATACACCGGCGGCGTTCGACGGCTGCGAGCCCGCGCTCGAGAGCGTGACGGGCGCCGCGTCCGAGGCTCCGGTCACCGCGGCGATGGCCGCCGTGGGCTGCGGGTGCGGCCAGTTGCGCACCGCCGTGATCTCGGCGTCGCTCATGCCGCTGTAGATCTGTGCGAGCGGCAGGGCCTCGTAGCCAAGCGCCTGGTCGCGGGCGAGGCCCGTGTCGGTCACCGCGTCCTTCGTCGAATCAGCGGCCTGGATCTCATAGGAGAGGTATGCCGCCGTCCCCCCGGGCGGGATATTCACGTCGTCCCAGCGGTAGGCGAGGTTGTCTTTCGGGTCTGCGTCCGTGCCGGTGAGCGTGGCGAAGTCCACATGCTCTGCTCCTCCGATTCCGTCGAACACGTGGGCGAGGGCGTCGTCGCTGAGCGTGCCCGACAGGTGATCGCTCGTGACCACCCAGAGGTCGTCGTTGTCGATCCTGCTGTTGCCGTCCGAGCTGAAGCTGACCACCGTGACGTTGTCCGAGCCCAGGTCGTCGCCGTCGTCCGCGGCCTGCGTGTCCCCAACCTGCACGGAGGTGGTCACCGGGCTGATGCCAGGGTTGTGCACCAGCTCGAGCAGCCGGCCGCCGTCGAGCCCCGTCGGGCTCACAAACAGCTTGCGCTGCACGTCGAGCCCACCGATGCTCAGCACCGGGAACGCCAGCTGATGACCGCCGTCCTCGAGCGTGCACGAGTTGTCGTCCGTCGACGAGTAGAGGTTCGTCAGGCCTTCGCCGCCAACGAACAGCGCGCCCCAGTGGTCCCAGGAGTCGCCGTTGTCCACCGGGCCGGGCGGGGTGCCATCCGGAGGATTCGAGCCGCCGTCCTCAAGCGTGGCGAAAGCCAGATCCCGCTGGTTGTTCGTGGGCGTCGGCGTGGTGTCGAACTCGTACCCGCCGGAGTCGAAGAGCGAATTGCCCGGATGGGAAGTGTCCACCTTCTCCAGCGTGCAGGTGCTGGCGAACGAGCTCGGCGCAAACAGCGCGAGCGCGAACGCCGCGGCGGCGAGCGCGAGTAAGCCGCGAGTCATTCAGGACCTCCTATGAGATTGGACCAGTAGCCCGACCCTATGTCCGACAGCGGCCGCCGGTCAATCAGGAAGTTCTTAGAGCTTCAGACGCACTGCGTAACCGGCCAGCACGCGCAGCACCACGAAGTACAGGAGGAACGCCAGCACGAACGGCACGCCGCGCTCGACCCAGATGTTGTTCGAGGTGGTGACGCCGTCGAACGGCTTCGTGAGCACGTCGTTGGCGTCGTCCACCAGCTCGCGCACCTTCGTGTGCTTCTTCGCGCGCTGGCGCTCAACCTGGGGCGACGGGTCGGGCTGGTCGATGCTGACGACCTTGTCCTGCTGCACCGTGGAGCCGGCGTTCGCATTCTCGAGCGCGAACATCGCGAAGCTGGCGACGACGATCAGTGTGCAGACGGTGGAAGCGAGGAGGAGGGTTCGCTTGATCATCAGGCCCCCATCGGGCTCGGGCCTAAGATACGCGCGCGCAATGCCGTCTCCTTCCACGAATGTTTTACCCCAGGCGGGTGCTCGTGACCGCCTCGTAGCCGCTTTGCGCGAGCACGCGCTCGTGATCGGCGAGGTCACTCTCACGAGCGGCCGCAAGGCGCAGTACTACGTGGACGCCAAGCGCGCGATCCTGCTGCCGGACGCCTTCCTCGCCATGGGCGAGCTCGTGGCCGAGCAGGCACGCGCGTGCGGGGCCACCGCGGTGGGCGGCGTGCCGGTGAGCGCGATCCCCGTGGCGTGCGCGCCGCTCGCCTTCGGCTATCCGCTCAAGTCCTTCATCATCCGCAAGGAGCGCAAGGAGCACGGCCTGCAGCGCTGGATCGAGGGACCGCTCCCCGAGCCCGGCGAGCGCGTGCTGGTCGTCGAGGACGTGGTCACCACCGGCGGCTCGACGGTCGACGCCGTGAAGCGCGTGCAGGAAGAGGGCCTCGAGGTGGCGGGTGTGGTGTGCGTGCTCGATCGCCTGGCCGGCGGCGGCGAGACCATCTCCCAAGCCACGGGCGGCGCGCCCTACACCGCGCTCACGACGATCGACGACGTCTATCCCGATCGGCCGGACAGGTAGAGAAGCCGCCAGCCCGGCATTACACTCCGCGGCGTGGGTTGGCTCATGCTCTTCATCGGGCTGATCGCGCCGGTTGTGATCGGCTGGTGGCTCATCGGCAAGCGGCGCGCGAACATGCTGCTGTCGCTGATTGGCCTCGCTGCCCTGCCGATCCTGGTGTGGGGCGCTTCGCTCGGCGCGCAGATCGGCTCGTGCGGCGTGCCCGACTGCATGTCTTCCACGCAGCACAGCCAGCTCGTCATAACGATCGTCTCGCTCGTTCTCGTGCTCGCGTCCTTCGGGCTGCTTGCGGTGCATCGGGCGATGCTCGGGGGCGTGCTCCTCGCGGTCGCACTGGCGGTGGGCGCCTATTCGATGGCGGCCACCGACGTCGCCGCGCTCGTCATGCTCATCGTGTTCGCGGTGGCATCCGCGGCGTACGTCTTCTTCGTGTGGTGGTCCCAGCGCGTGGCCGCCCGCGTGCCGGACTTCCCGCCAGTCGTCTAAGGCCCGCCAGGCTTGTGGCAGACGAGCGCCTGCCCGCGGCAGGGGTTGCTCGTGGTGAGCACCACGCGATCCGCCTGCGCGGCTCCGCTGAACGGCTGCACGCGCACGAGGTCGGCAGAAGCCAGCCCGCCGGCAGCCGTGAGGTTGAGATGCGCGAACCCCACCGGCGTCTTGCTCGCGCCGAACACGCCGCCCGCTCCAACCGAGCCGCCGTCCACCACGACGATGCGTCCGTAGCGGTCCATGTGCTGGCGATGGTCGTGCCCGGTGAGGATCACGAGCCGCCGCTGATAGCCGTTCACCTGGAGCGTGCGCGCCAGGAACTGCGCCAATCCGTTCTCATGGACGAGCAGGATCTGCGGCGGCTCACTGAGGCTCTGGAACCAGCTGAGCAGGTGCTGTTCGGCGGCCGCGTACAGTGCCTTGCCGTTTGGAAGATCGGCGAACGAGAAGATCCGCGACGGATTCCCCGGGTCGCCGCGCAGTGACTCGAGCGGGTCCGGGTAGCCCGCCACGCGCATGCCGAGGATCGTTTGCACCGGCTTGCCGTCGGTGCGCCCGGCGCCGTTCAGCCGGCCCCTGTCAGTCAGGACGATCACCCCCGCGCCGGCGAGCCTCTGCATGAGCGCCGCCGAGTCGTGGTTGCCGGACACTGCGATCACCGGCTGGGTGAGCTGCTTGAAGCGCGACACGAGCACGCGCGTCTCGGAGCTGCTGCCGTTCTGGCCGAAGTCTCCGGGGAAGAGGATCGGCTGCCGCCCGAACTGGTTGCGCACCGCTTTCAGGGCCGGCAGGTTGTCGTGCAGGTCCGAGGCGAGGATCGCCTGGCGGGTGGCCGGCACGGGCCGCGCGAAGCGCGCGCCGGTGGCCACCAGCTCGGCGAAGCTGCCGAGCGCGCGCTGCACCTGCGACGTGTAGCCGGACGCCTCCTGCTGGGCATTCGACGCCACGTGCAGCAGCTGCTCGAGCTCCGCGCCGCGCGCATAGAACCGCGGGTGCGAGAACGACCCCGAGTCGAACGTGGCGGACAGCCGCAGCAGCACGCCGCCGCACGCGACCGCGGCGCACACCGCCGGTGCCAGCGCCACCGCGGCCACGGTTCGCCTCCGCACGCTCGGCCGGTGCGCGAGTGCGAGCGCGGCCACCGCACCGAGCGCGAGCGCGCCGCCCACCGCCCACAGGAAGGCGCGGAGCAGCGCCGTGTGCGCGGTATGTCGCGCGTCGCGCTCGGCCACGGCCAGCACGGTGCCGTTCCCGCTCGCGGCGCTCACCACCGCGCCGCGCTTCACCGCCCGCGGCTCCACGTGGATCTTCAGCGGCGCTCTGAAGGCGTGCGCCCGCACGCCCCAGTCGGCGATCGGTATGAACGCGTCCACCTGGCCGTGCAAGGCGGGCGAGATCGTGAACGACACGCTGCCGATCGCCGTGTTGCGCGTGGTGTGGCCAGAGCCGCGCAGGCCGAGCAGGATCCCTCCGAACGCGAGCACGAGCACCGTCACGGCGAGTGCGACGCCGTGCAGCAGCGCCCGGCGCGACGGCAGCCGCGGCCGCCGCAACCCCCGCCTGGCGCGCTTCTCCCCGCCCCTCTGCCGCTCGATCAGCTGGAGCACTACCTCCCTAACCCCCGCCGCGGCGAGAGATGCGCTCCACAAGCTCCCGCTGGTCCGGGTTCAGGGGCGGCCCCGCGCCGGCAGCGGCGTTCTCCCGCGCCCGCTCCGGCTTGCTCGTCGCCGGGATCAAAAGGTGCACGCGCTCGTCCGCCAGCGCCCACTTGAGAAGCGCCTGCGGCCATGACTCCACGCCGAGTTCCTCGAGCTCCTCGGGCGAGACCTCGATGCGGGCAAGGGAGCCTCCGCCGAGCGGTCGCATCACCACCACACCGAGGCCGAGCTCCGCGGCGAGCGGCAGGATGCGCTCCTCCACCTCCCGTTCGCCCGGGTTGTAGGGGATCTGGATCGCGTGGATGCGCCCGGTGCGCATCACCTCCTCGAGCTCTCCGAACGCGCTCGGCGAGTAATGGGTCGCGCCGAGCAGGTCCACGCGCCCGGCATCGCGCTCGCGCTCGAGCCAGCTGAGCCGCTCGCGCCAGTCCACCAGGTTGTGGATCTGCATCAGCTCGATGTGCCCGCCGAAGAAGCGCAGCTGCTCCTCGTAGCGTGCCTCCGCCGCCTCCTGAGTGCGCGACCAGGTCTTTGTGGCGAGGAACGTGCCGTCGCGCCGATCCTCGAGCGCCTTCCCGAGTACCTCTTCTGAGCGACCGTACATGGGGGACGAGTCGAAGGCGGTCGTGCCGGATCCGAGCGCGGCGCTCACGATCTCGTCCGCCAGCGGCTGCTCACGCGGCGGAAGATCGAGGGTCTGCCAGCTGCCCATGCCGATCACGGGCAGCTCCACGCCGGTGTTTCCAAGGCCCCTTTTTTCCATGGTCATCGTGCGTACCCGATTCACCGAAGATTTTTGGACAGTCTTAGAAACGGGTGCTTCACTTTGTCCCAGTGCTTCCGAACCCTCCCAGGGAACATCGGTAGCACGCCCTCGTGATGCTGCGAGTCCACACGGGGTAATCGCCGCCCGCTCGCCGGCTTGATTCGGCGGGTGGGCGGTTTAGTTATGTGGCAGGATCAGGCCGCTGCGCGGTAGCCGGCGAGCCAGTCGAGGACCTGCTCGCGGTCCAGCTCGAAGCCCACGTCGGGCAGATCCGCCACCACTTCGTGCGTGAAGTCGCGGCAGAAGCGGTCGGCGAGAGCGACGCTGCCGGTCGCGTCAAACAGGATCGCGCGCGAGAGCTCGCGCGCGCCGATGCCGCGCCGGCCCCATGCGTAGGCGGCCATCTGGTCCTCGCCGCGGTAGGGGAGCGAGCCCCTTGTGCCGGCCCTCTCGAGCCATACATGGCGACCCCACCAGTCCGCAACACCGATGTAGCGGGTGGAGGTGGGAGTGGCGACCGTTGGCATCCTCGCCAGCTTCCCAACCTCCCCTCAACGAGCCGTAAGGCTTATCGAAAGATTGGTGAAGTTTTCTAGGCGCGGTTCTTACGGCGCGTGAGACGCCGGCGCAGCGAGCGCGCCCGCACGGCCAGCATCACGGCCGCCCCGCCCCACACCGGCGCAAGCGCGAGCGCCGTCTCCTCCACCGGCACTCCGGCCACGTGGGCGAGCGGGACGATCATCCGCGCATACTCGCGGGTGGAGCGCTGGCGTGCAAGCGCCCCGAGCAGGATTCGAACCTGCGGCCTACTCCTTAGGAGGGAGTCGCTCTATCCATCTGAGCTATCGGGGCCTAGGCAGGCCCAACGATAGCCCTGGATCACTCCTCTTCGTACAGCGACTCGCCCGCCAGTTCGCGCCCGTTCGGACCCCACAGCTTCACCTCGATGTAGTCGCCCGTGTAGTTGTCGAGCGAGACGAGCGTGAAGCGGTCCTCGGCAAGGATGCACTGGTCGGTGGTGGTGGGACCGAGCTCGGTGGTGGCCACGGCGCCGTTCGGCACGAGCGCCACGCCCCACACGAGCGCGATCTCGCCGCTTCGCCCCTGCGGGCCGCGCCAGGACCCGATCACGTCGTCGGACAGGTCGAGCGACCAGTCGGGGTTCGCGGCGGCGGTCTCGTCCGTGTAGTCCGCGTACGCCTCGAAGTCCCGCGCCTCGGCACCCTCGTGCTCGCGCTTGAACGACACGTGGCCGAACAGCTCGAAGCCGTTCGAAGTGTGCGAGGTGGCCGGCACGAAAGTGCGGCCGCCGTAGGTGCGGTCCGGGAACCAGGTGATGGGGCCGGGGTCGCCGATCTCCTCCTCGGCCTCCACCCGCCTGCACGCCTCGAGGAAGTGGTTTGCGAGCGCCTCGGCCCAGCGGCCGTACGGGAGCGTCTCGCGCGGGTGCTCGGCGATGTAGCGGGGGATGGGGCGTTCGTCAGGCGGCATCGGGCGGCGAGACTAACGCGCTCACACCTCGCGCAGCTGTTCGGCTGCCTTCTCCGGCGGCATGATGTTGAGGTTCACGCCCGTGCCGAGCTCCAGGCCCGCGAGCTTCGTGAGCCGCGGCTGCAGGTCGATTCGCCAGCAGAAGTACTCGGCGCCCGACGGCGCGGTGCGCACCCACATGTTGAGCGCCGGCACCGCTCCGAAGAGGCGTTCGAAGCGCTCGAGCACGTCGTGCACCATGCGCGCGCCGAGCGGCCCGTCCTCGTGGAAGCTCTTGCGCGGGGTGCGCGGCACGATCTGCACCTCGAACGGTACGCGCGACGCGTACGGGCAGATTGCCACCGCCTCGTCGTCGATCGCGAACGTGCGCTCTCGCAGCCGCACCTCCTCCTGGATCAGGTCGCCGAGCAGGTTGCGCCCGTGCGTGCGCAGCGCATACGCCGTGAAGCGCTCCCGCTCGCGCGCGATCTGCGCCGGCACGAACGGCAGCGCATACAGCTGCGCATGTGTGTGTGGAAGCGAGGCGCCCGCATCCCGCCCCTCGTTGAGGCTCACGTGCACGTAGGGCGAGGCGGAGTGGGCCACCATCCGCTCGCGCCAAACGCCAAACGCCGTCTCCACCTCCTCGGGAGAGAGCTGACGCAGCGACGTGACCGGCCGAGGCGAGTTGACGATCACCTCGTGCCCGCCAACAGCCGGCTGCGACGCAAAGAACCCCGGCTCGCCCCGACCAGAAGCCAACGGATCGATGTCCTGGGCACTGGGCACTGGGCACTGGGCACTGGCCGCCAAGGCGGGATACAGATTCGGCACCACCCGCACCTGCCATCCCGGCGTGTCAGGACCCCCACCGCCAGCCCGCAGTGCGTACACCTCCGGCGGGGTTCGATCCTCATGACCCTCCAAGAAGGGGTCCGTTTCGGGATCGACAGGCGGAAGCGGCTCCGCGCTGAACCCCCCGCCAGGACGGCTCGCCCGGTCCCCCGCGACGATCGTCTTCAGACCCGTGAGCGGATCGATTCGCAGCTCAGGCAAGCTGCCGAGACTACTGCGCGTACCGCTTGATGTCGGCCACGAGGTCGGCCGCCTTCGTGTACGGCCCGAGGTGCCTGTTCACGATCTTGCCGCGCGAGTCGTAGATCACCGTGGTGGGGAAGGCGCCCACCGCGTTCATCTCGGCGGCGATCTTCAGATTCGGGTCCGAGTAGCTCGGATAGCTCACCGGATACTGGCTGAGGAACTTCTTGGCGTCGCCGTCGTTGTCCTGCCCGTCCACGCCGAGGAACGCCACGCGCTTGCCGTATTGGACGGACACCTTCTGGAACACCGGGAACTCCTCCCGGCACGGCCCGCACCAGGCGGCCCACTTGTTCACCACCACCGGGTGGCCCTTGAGCGCTGCCAGACGCGAGTTGAAAGCCGAGGTTCCGCCGCCGAGCAGCTGCCCGCCCTGCTTATGCACGGCGGCAAGCGCGGGCGGCGACCCCTCGAAGGCCTTGACCTCGGCCGTCTTGCTCGGGGCCGCGCTCTTTGCATGTGCGCCGCACCCAGCCAGGAGTGCCGCGCAGACCAGGCTGGCGATTGCGAGACGCATGAACGGGTAATAGGTTGGCACAGCGCCGGTTGAGCGAATTTCCCAACCATCTGGCCTTAAGGGTGCTTTAATACACACAAGACGCCGCGCTGCTGGGAGGGCGCGGACCTGCTGCTTCAGGGACCGCCAGAGAGCAGCTACACGCCGATTACCGCCGCCTGAACCCTGCGGCGGATCGCACCGCAGACGGCGCCGCTTTTAAGACTCGTTGGATCGAGAAGCCTCCATGGCTGACAGCACTTCTGCCGTTGTAAACGACGCACCGGTTTCCGCCGGTGATCTCGAGCGCGCCGAGGCATTCGCGCTCGAACCATTCCTGCTCGAGGGCGAGGACGCCTCAGCCGCGCTCGCGGAGGGCACCCCGCGCCGGCGCGCGCTCGACGCCGCGCTCGCGGAGCTCGACGAGGGGCGCGAGCGGCCTTCCGTCGCCTGGCGGCGCGAGTTCTCGCTGCTGCTCGGACTCGAGCGCCTGCTCTCCGAGGAGGAGCCGCACCTAGCGGACGGCACCACCCTTTCGGCCCATCAGGTTGACGCTCTCTCCGGCACGCTGATTGCTCTCCTCGCTGAGGCGCAGGAGGGCTACCGCAACGGCAACGGCGCCCAGAAGTTCGAGGAGCTCCCCTCCGATGAAGAAGAGATCGAGGGCGACGAGGAGATCGACACAGACGACGAGCCGCTCGACTGGGACGAGACCGAGGAAGAGGAGGAGGAGCGCGCCTCCGATCAGCTGATCGACGATCCGAACTCGGCCCGCCGCTTCTGGTTCGAGCACGCCACCGGCGCCGGCAAGACTGTGGCCGCCCTCGGCTTCGTGGAGGCCTCGCGCACCGGCGGCGTCCTGATCCTCACGCACCGCCGCAACCTTGTGGACCAGTTCCACGGCGAGCTCTTCGATCGCGGCTACAAGAAGCGCGTCACCCCGGCGCTGCTCGGCCACGACAAGGACCCGAAGCAGATCGGCCCGGTCACGGTCGAGACCTACCAGTGGTTCGTCCGCAACGCCGGCAACATCTCGGACGCCTACACGATCGTCATCTGCGACGAGGCCCACACCGCGCTCGGCGAGAAGACCAGCGCGGCGATCCGCGACTGGCACGGCCCCATCTTCATCGGCATGACCGCCACTGGCGCGCTCATCGCTCGCCACGTCACCGACCTCTTCCCCACGCAGACCTCGCGGTTCGACCTCGCCCAGGCCGCCCGCCGCGGCGTGATCGCGCCGCTGCGCTGCGTGCGCATCCCGCCCGGCGTGGGAGTCCGGACGATCGCCAAGGTGCCGCTGCGCAAGGGCGAGGTGGACCAGGACTTCGATCAGGAAGAGCTGGCCGCACTGCTCGACCAGGGCCCGTTCAACGCCGCGGTGGCGGACCTCTACCGGGTGCGCTTCAAGGACCTTCCCGGCGTGGTCTACGCGGCGGGCGTGCAGCACGCCTACAACGTGGCGAAGGCGTTCCAGGACGCGGGCATGAAGGCGAAGGGCGTGTCCGGCGAGACGCCTAAGCGCGAGCTCACGCGCATCCTCGCCGCGTACGAGCGGGGCGAGATCGACGTGCTCGTGAACGCGCAGCTGCTCGCCGAGGGCTGGAACTCGCCTCGCGCCACGGTGTGCATGCACCTCGCGCCCACGGCGTCCAAGCGCATCTACCAGCAGCGCGTCGGACGCGTCACGCGCCGCCATCCGGGCAAGGAGGCGGGCATCGTCGTGGACTTCGTCCACCCGGCCACCACGCACGACGACCCTGTGGTCACGCTCCACTCACTGCTCGACCGCGACGTGTACCGCGGCGGAGCGATCGTCGTCGGCCCGGTGCGCCGCGGCCGCGGCCGCCGCATCCGCGTCGAGCGCCGCGTGCTGCCCGTCACCGCGGACCCGGAGCGGCGGGCGCAGGTGTTCGAGCGCGAGCTGTGGCGGATCGCTGTGGAGAACCTGTCGTGGTCCGAGCAGCACGTGTGGGCGGCTCTCGCCGGCGCGCGTGTGGCGTCGAACAACTGGCGCCGCGCGAAGGCGATGATCCACTTCGACTCCACGGGCGAGCTCCGCCGCCGCTTCCTCATCACGTGCCTCCAGCGCAACCGCAACTCGCAGCTGCGCGTCCGCGCCCTTCAGGAGATCGCCGCCGCGCGCGACGCCGAGGCGTTCGACGAGGCGGTGGAGATCGTCGGCGGCTGGTCGCGCGACGAGCGGCGTGAGGGCGTGAAGGTGCTGCTGCAGGCTCTGGCCGAGCGCTCCATCGGGCGCCGCGATCAGGCCAGCGCGTGGCTGTGGCGGCTCGCCGAGTACACGCGCGAGGTGCACGAGGAGTACGCGGTACAGCGCTGGCCGGAGACGAAGCGGCTGCTCGGCCTGCTCGTCAACTCTTCGGGCGGAGCCCATGCGCGTAACGCGCGCCGGCTGGTGCATGCGTCGCGCAAGCAGGACCGCCGCCTGGCGGCTGCGCTGCTCGCCGCCGCGCTCGCCCACACTCCGGAGGCCGAGGAGGTGCTGCGCGGGGCCCGCACCCGGATGGCGCGCAAGCCTTCCGCGCTCGCGCGCGAGCTGCTTCGCAACTTCCCCAAGGGCCGCCGCCGGCGTGGCGGCAGGCGCCGTCGCGGCAAGGGCGGACAGCAGGAGGACGCCGCGCAGCAGCAGCAGAACGGCGAGGCCGCAGTGGAGACGGAGCTCGAGGAGGGCAAGGCCGAGAACGGCGACTCCGACGCCGAACCCGAGCCCGAGGAGAAGCCCAAGCCCAAGCGCCGCTCGCGCTCCCGCAAGCCCAAGCAGCCTGCCGCCACGACCGAAGACGAACCCGCCGAGGACAAGGCCGCGGCGGACGAGTCCGAAGCCGCTTAGTCTGCGCTGCCCGGCACGGCCTGCTCGAGCGCCGCGATCGCGCCGTCGAGCGTGTCGTGCACGGAGAACATCCGGTTGAGCCCGGTGATGTCGAAGATGCGCGCCATCGTCGGGTCGGGGCAGAGCACCGCGAGCATGCCGCCGCGCGGGCGCAGCCGCTTCATGCCGCTCACGAGGATGCCGAGCGTGGTGGAGTCGATGAAGGTGGCGTCGGACAGGTCGAGGATGAGCTTCTTCTTGCCGCGCTCGATGGCCCCGTTTACGTGGTCCTTGAGCTCGGGGGCCGCATACAGGTCGACCTCGCCCTCGAGCTTGATGATGATGAGATCCCCCGCGAGGGACTCTTCGCCTATCTGAAAGTTCATTACGGCCATCCGTGTATGCGTATTGGGCCTTGAGGGTCGACACGCCGGACCAGCAGCATGCGGACCCGCGATCGAATCCATGTAGGCCTCGCCCCGACGGATCAGGGGCTAAGCCTGCGCTTACAGTAACCGCCGCTCACGGTTTCCGCCAGTCGAGTTGTCAGCTGGCATCAATAGCCAAGTTTTCAGCGCGAAAGGTGCACTTCGCCTGCCTCGAGAGCCACCCGTCCGGAAGACGTGTCCACCAGAAGGGCACCCGACTCATCGATTCCGGTGGCGGTTCCCTCGCCGTGCTGCCAGCGCACCGTCTGGCCGACGAGCGCGTCGCGTGAGCGCCAAGCCGCCAGTATCTCCCCGGGCGCTGCGCCGAGCTGCGCGTCAAGCGCGGCGACGAGCCGGTGGAGCACATCCTCGCGGGTGGGCGGTTCGCCTTTTGTGGCGGCGCCGAGTGACGTCGCGAGCTCGCGCAGCTCGTCGGGGAACTCGTCCTGGGCCGTGCTCACGTTGAGGCCGATGCCGAGCACGGCCCAGCCCTGCTGCGGCCGCCCCTCCACGAGGATGCCGGCGAGCTTGCGCCCCTCGATCCACACGTCGTTCGGCCACTTGATCTCGCAGCGCACGTCCGCGCTCTGCTCGCACGCCTCGCACACGGCCACCGCGGCCGCGAGCGGCAGGTAGGCCTGCGCCTCGCCGAGATCGCGCAACAGCACGGACAGGAGCAGCGCTTTCCCCGGCGGCGCCACCCATGCGCGCCCCTGGCGCCCGCGCCCGGCCGTCTGCTCGTCGGCCGTGACGAGCGTGCCGTGCGGCGCGCCCGCG
>JAICJR010000238.1 GCA_025928345.1 Thermoleophilaceae bacterium
AGGCTGCTGACGTTGGCGATGGTGATCTCACCTCGCCCTGGACGCCGCGTGGGGGGCTGGCTGCCGCCGCGGTTGTACGGGTGGTGCGAGATGCCAGTGGCCGCGAGCTTCTTGTAACGGCCTGAGCAGCCCTCGAGCCTCGCCATCGTGCCGCGCAGCTTGTGGCCGCGAGAGTCGAGGCAGAAGACGCCCTGGAAGAGCTCCGTCGGGCTGAGGAAGCGCTTGCCGAGTGAGCCCGTGGTGCGCCCTAGCGGCGCGGTCTCGCCGAGCAGCATCTGGTCGCTGCCGTGCCCGCTCGCCTGCAGTCCGGCGGTCATCGCGCGGAACAGGTTGCGGTACTCGATTGCGGCGGTGGGAATGATGTGCCCGCGCTTGCGCTGACGCTGCGGATAGAGCCAGTTGCTCTGGTTCGGCTCGTTCCACGCGGACCAGCGATGCACGCTGGGGAAGTTCTTGCCCGCGGCCTCGACGAAGTCCCGGTAGTCCGACGGGCGCGGCTTGCAGTGGTGTGCCTGATGGCGCGTATGGCAGGTGTCCGCCCAGTGCGGCGCCTGCACGGGCGAGAAGATGATCTGAAGGCCGCGAGCCTGCGCTTCGCTCACGAGCTGGCTGTACTGGAACCAGGCTCCGGGCGGGTACGCGGCTGGATTGGTGGCGTCGAAGCCGGCGGGCTTCTTGCTCGAGTCCGAGGCCGGCGCAATGCGGCTCCAGAACAGAAGGGAGTGGATCGTCGTGGCGCCCATCGCCTTGATCTCGTCGAGCGACTGCTGGCGCTTCGCGTCGCTCGAGAACACGAGCGTGGAGTCGTCCTGGAAGATCGACTCCTGCTTCGTGGAGGCGTGCGCGGGCGCGGTCGCGACGCCGGTTGCAATTACAGAACTGGTGGCAAGAGTTATCAGCAGCTTTTTGAGCATCGGGTGTTCTAGACGTGTGGGTCGGGGGAAAGTTGCGGCGAGCCCGGAGGCTTTTAAGATGGCCGGCCTCCGTGGCAGTCCCTACCCAATGAGTGAACTTCCCAGTCGCCTCGGCGTTGTTGGCGCAGGCACGATGGGCGCGGGCATCGCGCAGCTCGGATGCCTGGCGAGGATCGAGACGCTGATGCACGATCCGGTGCCGGGCGCGCTCGAGCGCGGCGAGAAGAGCGTGCGCTCGGGCCTCGCCAAGGGAGCGGAACGCGGGCGCTGGTCGGAGGAGGACGCGCGCGAGGGCGACGAGCGCCTGCGGCTGTGCGAGCAGCTCGAGGAGCTCGCGGATTGCGACATCGTGATCGAGGCGGCGCCCGAGCGGCCCGACCTCAAGCGCGAGCTGTTCGAGCGGCTGTCCGAGATCTGCGGCGACGAGACGGTGCTGGCCAGCAACACCTCGTCGATCCTCGTGAGCTCGCTCGCCGCCGCGGCGGCGCATCCCGAGAACGTCGTGGGCATGCACTTCTTCAACCCGCCGCCGCTGATGCGTCTGCTCGAGGTGATCGCCGCCGCGCAGACGAGCGAGCGCGCGCTCGAGATGGCCCGCGCGCTCGGCGAGGCAATGGGCAAGACCGTGATCGTGGCGAGCGACGGCCCGGGCTTTCTCGTGAACCGCTGCGGGCGGCCGGTGAACGGCGAGTCGCTGCGCGTGCTCCAGGAGCGCGTGGCGACGATCGAGCAGATCGACCGCATCGCGCGGCTCGGCGGCGGCTTCCGCATGGGCCCATTCGAGCTGATGGACCTCGTGGGGATCGACGTGGGCTACGAGGTGGCGCGCTCGTTCAACGAGCAGAGCTTCGGCGAACCGCGCTGGAAGCCGAGCATGCTGCAGGCCAAGATGGTGGCCGCCGGCACGCTCGGCCGGAAGACGGGCAGGGGCTGGTACTCGTACGAGGACGGCAAGCCGCATCGCCCCGACGACGAGGATCCGCCGGAGCCGGGCGGAGGTGACGGGCAACAGGTGGCCATCACGGGTGAGGGCGCTCTCGCCGCCGCGCTTCGCGATCGGGCGCGCGAAGCCGGGTTCGAGCTCGGGGGGTCCAACCCGGAGCTGATCGTGCACGCCGCGCCGGGCGCTCTCTCGACGTCCAGGGAGACACCGCTCGCGGTGCTCTGCGCCGACCGTTCCCTTGCCGCTCACGCGATCCCCGGCTCCGTGGGCTTCCACCTGCTGCCGCCGCTTGGCAAGCTCGTGGAGCTCACCCGCCTGCCCGACACACGTGCCGACGCCGCCGAACGGGCCGAGGGTTTCTTCCAGGCCCTTGGGTTGCACAACGAGTGGGTGAATGACGCGCCGGGGCTCGTGCTCGGACGCCTCGTGTGCCAGCTGGTGAACGAGGCGCTGTTCGCGATCGGCGAGGGCGTGGGCTCCGCCGACGACGTGGACGCCGGAACCACGCTCGGGCTCAACCATCCGCGCGGGCCGGTGGCGTGGGGACGCGAGATCGGCTTCGAGCACGTGCTCGCCACCCTCGACGGCCTGTGGGAGGAACGCCGCGAGGAGCGTTACAGAGCGGCGCCTCTGTTGCGGCGGATCGTCGCGACGGGCGAATCCATAAGCTGACCGGCCTCATGCTGGCGGTGACCTTCCAGGAGCCGGGGCGGGTGGCGGTCGAGGAGCGGCCGGAGCCCGAGCCGATCGAGTCCGACGACGCCGTGGTGCGCGTGGATGCCTCGGGCATCTGCGGGTCGGACCTGCACATCTTCCACGGCCGGGTGCAGATCGAGCCCGGCTTCACGATCGGTCACGAGTACGTGGGCACCGTGGTGGCGGCCGGCGACGGCGTGTCGCAGGTGTCGGTGGGCGACCGCGTGCTCGGCACGTTCCACAGCGCCTGCGGCCACTGCTTCTTCTGCCGCAAGGGCGTGTTCCAGAAGTGCGACGAGTCGCGCGTGTTCGGGCACGGCAAGACCCTCGGCTCGCTGCAGGGCACGCAGGCCGAGCAGGTGCTCGTGCCTCACGCCAACCTCACGCTGCGACGGGTGCCGGAGGGACTGTCGAACGAGGCCGCGCTGTTTGCGGGCGACGTGATGGGCACGGGTTACCACGCGGTCGTTGCCGCCGGGCTCGAGCCGGGCGACACGGTGGCGGTTGTCGGCCTCGGACCGGTCGGGCTGTGCGCGATCATGGCCGCGCGCGTGGCGGGCGCGGCGCGCGTGATCGCGATCGACATGGTTGCCGAGCGGCTCGAGAAGGCGCGCGAGTTGGGCGCCGAGCCCGTTCACCTCACCGACGAGGACCCGCGCGCTGCCGTGAAGGCGGCCACCGACGGCCGCGGCGTGGACGTGGCCGTGGAGGCCGTGGGCAACGGCCAGGCGCTCGACCTCGCATGCCGTCTCGCCCGCAAGGCCGGCACGGTGTCCGTGGTGGGAGTTCACGCCGAGCGCACCGAGGTGCACATGGGCGTGGTGTGGATCAAGAACCTCAACTTCGTCACCGGGCACGCGAACGTGATGGGCCACCTCGATCCGGTGCTGTCGCTGATGGCGGCGGGCCGCCTCGACCCCACGCCGCTCGTTACCCATCACATGAAGCTCGCCGATGCCCAGGAGGCGTACGAGACCTACGCCGAGCACAAGGCGCTCAAGATCGTCCTGAGCGCTTAGTCGAGGCGGTAGCCGCGGCGCCGCGCGACTGCGGCGAGCGCCGGGAGGAACAGCGTTCGCGTGATCTGCGAAAGCGCGGGCCTGAACTCGTTCGAGAACTCGCGCGCGAGGAGCGCGCCCGCCGGCGGGCTGACCCCGGCGCTCGTGCCGTGCCCCTGCTTTCTCAGGCTGCCGATTGCCCGGAAGAACTCCTCGGTGCGCTGAGCCGGGCGCACCTGCCATTTCGCCCGCGCGGTGCCCGTGCCGGTGTTCCAGAACGTGTGCACCACGCCGCGCGGCACGTCCACGGTGTCGCCGGCACCCAGCACGCGGGTCTTGCCGCCGAGCTTGACGCTCAGCTCGCCCTCGGTGACCTCGAAGTGCTCGTCCTGCGAGGGATGCGAGTGAGGCAGCGGCTTGTGCTTCGACGGCTGCCACTCCGCGTCCAGCTCGAGCAGCTCCGCGGAGCTGGTGCGCACGGTGACCTTCTCGTGGTCGTTCAGCTCGAACACGTCGCCCTGGGCCATGCTCGAAGGCTATCCTCGC
>JAICJR010000179.1 GCA_025928345.1 Thermoleophilaceae bacterium
CGTCGTGTTCGGGCGAACGGAGCCGCGCGGCGGCCGCTCGCTCTGGGCGAAGGTCCGCAGCGCCGTGGCGGGCGACCTCCGCAACGCCGTGCTTGCGCGCCGAGCGTGGCTCGGCATCGCGCTTGCATCGGCGCTGGTGGTGTGCGGGCACGCGGCCACGTTCCTCATCGCCGCGCGCACGGCCGGCATCACGGCGTCGCCGGGGCGTGTGCTGCCGCTGGCGCTGCTCGTGATGCTCGTGATGGTGGTGCCGAGCGTGGGCGGCTGGGGACCGCGCGAGGGCGGTTCGGCATGGGCGTTCGCCGCCGTCGGCCTCGGCGCGGGCCCCGGAGTGACCACCGCGGTGGTCTACGGCGTGATGGTGCTCGTCTCCAGCCTGCCCGGCGCGGTCGTTCTCGTGGTTTCATGGGCTCGTCGTATCCGGCTCTCGGATCGGACTGAACGGAGAATCGGGGAGGAGGCTCTGCGTGTCTGAGCGCCCGTACACCCTCTTGAGCTGCGCGCTGTCGCTCGACGGCTATCTGGGCAGCGCCGCGCCGCGACGGCTCGAGCTGTCGAACGACGCCGACTTCGACAGGGTCGACGCCGTGCGCGCCTCATGCGACGCGATCCTCGTGGGCGCCACCACCGTGCGCCACGACAACCCGCGGCTGCTCGTGCGCTCGCAGGCGCGCCGCGACGAGCGAGCCGCCCGCGGCCTGGCGCCCACGCCGATCAAGGTCACCGTCACGGAGTGCGGAGAGCTCGACTCGAACGCGGACTTCTTCGCCACCGGCGACACGGAGAAGCTCGTCTACTGCACGAGCTCGCGCGTGGCCGACGCCCGCTCGCGCCTCGGCCCGGTGGCCACCGTGGTGGATGGGGGACAGCCCGTGAAGATGCGCAGGCTCAGCGAGGACCTCGGCGACCGCGGCGTGAACAAGCTGATGGTCGAGGGCGGCGGCAAGGTCCACACCCAGTTCCTCACCGGCAACATCGCCGACGAGCTCCAGCTGGTGGTCGCGCCCTTCTTCGTCGGGGACTCGCGCGCGCCGCGCTTTGTCAGCGACGGCCGCTTCCCGTGGAACCCCGAGCGCCGCGCGCAGCTCGCCGAGGTGCGCCAGATCGGCGACGTAGTGCTGCTCCGCTACGCCCTCTCGAAGCGCTTCCCGATCGACTGACCCAGGAGACCCATGCCGCCAGTGCCCACCGCCACGATCCGCACCCAGCTGGAGGTGCCGCTGCGCTTCACCGACGGGTACACCACGGTCGCGCGCGTGTTCAGCTTCGACGGGCTGGTGGATGGCCGCGAGCACGTGGCGTTCGGGCTGGGCGATCGGGCCGCGCCGCTCACGTCCGGGGAGAGTTCCCGCGCGCCGCTCGTGCGGCCGCACAGCGAGTGCCTCACCGGTGACGTGTTCGGCAGCGAGCGCTGCGACTGCGGGCCGCAGCTGCGCGAAGCTGTCGAGCGCATCGCGGAATCGGGCGGCTTCCTGCTCTACCTGCGGCAGGAGGGGCGCGGCATCGGGCTGTACGCCAAGCTCGACGCGTACGCGCTGCAGGACGCCGGCCTCGATACGTACGAAGCAAATCTCGCGCTCGGCCACCGGGAGGACGAGCGCTGCTACCTGGTCGCCGCGCAGATGCTTCAGGCGCTAGGCGTACCGCGCGTGGAGCTGCTCAGCAACAACCCGGACAAGGCGAGGCAGCTTCGCAAGTTCGGGATCACCGTGGCCGCCCAGGTGCCGACGGGCGTGCACCTCTCGAGCGCCAACGCGCGCTACCTCGCCGCGAAGGCGGGAAGCGGAGCGCACACGCTCGACATTCCGCTGTCAGCGGCCTGAGCGCGGCAGGGCCAGGAGGTCGACATGGTCGACCGTGGCGTGGGCGAGGCGCCGCTGCGAATAGTCGCCGGCTTCGGCGGCGAGATCGGGCTGCTGCTCGCATGCTGCGCCGACCCAGCCGCGGAACCACTCAGCCATCAGTTCGGTGTGCGATGAGCCGAGCTGCCAGGGGCTGGGGCGGAGGAATACCTCGGCTCCCAGCTCGCGGAAGCGCTCGACCGCTGCCGTCGCGGCATCCGGGCCCAACGTTGTGCGCCGCTGATGGCCGTTGAACGCGGCAGCCATGCGCTGGTCCCGCGGATCCGGCGGATCCAGTTCCACACGCCCGACGACGGAGAGCGTGAACAAGGTCGGGCAACCTGCGTCGACACAGGTGCCGACCAGGCGTGTGAGCTCCTCGTCGCCCAGCATGTCGAGCAATGCCGATGCCGTGATGAGCGTGGCGCCGGCGAGATCGGCGGCGCTGAGCTGAGTGATGTCCGATTGCCGGGTCTCGACCGAGTGGCCCGGAACGTCCGCTACTTCCAGAAGCTCCTGGTCGCGGTCGTGCAGGACCCAGTGCTGCTCGCCGCTCAAGAGCGGCGCGAGCCAGCGGCCCATCGAGCCTGTGCCGCAGCCGAGGTCGTGGATCACATGGCGATCGGTTGCCGGTAGGTGTTCGACGAGCTCGCGTGAACGTGCGGCAGCGTCGGCGGGCTCGCGGAGCTCGAGCCATTCCCGGAAGGTCACCGCGCGACCTCCGCCAGAACACCGGCGACCACCGACGCGGTCCTCGACCACTCGGGGAGCGACTCGCGCCGCCCGCGTGCGGCCTGACGCAATCGGGCCCTCAACTCGGCGTCGCCAAGCCACTTCCGGATCGCGGCTGCGAGCGCGGTCGGATCCTCCGGTGGAACGAGCAGTCCTGGCCGGTTCCTGTTGGCTCCGAGTGCCTCCGTAACTCCGCCGACATCGCTGGCGATGACAGGAATGCCGCGCGCCAGGGCTTCCGTCACCACTATGCCGTACGTCTCGGCGCGCGACGGGACCACGACCACGTCGGCCGCCGCGTAGCTGCTGTCGAGCTCGGCGCCCGTTCTCGGTCCGGCGAACGAGACGAGTGAGCGGCGCCGCAGCGTGTCCGCGAACTCGGGCTCGCGGTCCAGGCTGCCCACGCATTCGCAATGCCAGGACAAGTCCGTGATGGTCGCCAGCGCATCGAGCAGGACGTCGTGCCCCTTCAGCGGCGTCACCGCCGCGACGCAGAGCAGCGCCTTGCCCGCCGCGCTCTCCGTCGCCAGCTCGGCGGCGCAGGCGCCCGGCTCGGCCACGTGCACCCGCTCGGCCGGCAGCCCGTACAGCTCGATCAGCCGGCGCCGGCTCCACGCGCTCGTCGTGATGACGGCCGTCGCGGCCGAGAGCACCTCACCCTCCTGCTCGTCCGCCAGCGGCATGTGAACCAGCACCACCAGCCGCAGCCTGCGCGCATGCGGCACGAGCACCCCACGTGCCATCGACGCGATCAATCCGTCCAGCAGCACCACCGCGCCGTCGGGCAACGGTTGGACGGCGCGCTCCAGCGCCGCGAAGGACGCCGCATCGGGGCGCGACCAGAAGCCGGCCACCGCGTGCTCGTCGACCGACCACCCAATCGAGCTGAGCCCGCTCGCGAGCCGGCGGTCATACGTGTTGCCTCCACTCGGCCGCGCAGGATCGTCGATGCCGTCGGGCACGACGAAGTGCACGGTTGTCACAGCGGCCGCTCGTAACTCGCCCAGGCGATGTGCGACTCGTGCAGCGTCACGACGAGACCGTCGAGCTCCCGAGCCGCGTCGCCCAGCGCGCCTGCGTGCACCTTCTCCGCCAGCCTGTCCGCCACCAAGCGGGCGAGCGCCTCGGTGGAGGTGTTCATCCCCTCGAGTTCGGGTTCGTCGTCGAGGTTGCGGTAGTTGAGGTCGGCGAGCACCGCGTGCAGCTGCTCGGTCGCGCGGCCGATGTCGACCACGAGGCCGTCCGCGTCGAGCTCGGCGCGCCGGAACGTCGCGTCCACCACGTACGTGGCGCCGTGCAGCCGCTGCGCCGGCCCGAACACCTCGCCGCTGAAGCTGTGGGCGATCATCATGTGATCGCGGACGGTGACGCTGAACATCGCTCTAGGCCCCGTCGTAGACGATCGTGTGGCAGAGCGCCGGCAGGCTCCCCGCGGCCAGCCGCGCCATCACGTCGGGCAGTTCGGCGAAGCGGGACTCGCCGGTGACGAGAGCGTCGAAGGCCGGATCGCGCAGCAGGTCGAGCGCCAGCGCCAGGCGGTCGGCTGTGGTGCGGCGGCCGGCACGGGCAGGGGACACCGTGCCCACCTGGCTGGCTCGGATCGCGAGACGGCCAGAGTGGAACGCGCCGCCGAGCGAGAGCCGCACCTCGCGGTCGCCGTACCAGCTGAGGTCGATCACCGAGCCCTCCGGCGCGAGCAGGTCGAGCGAACGCTGGAGCCCCTCGGACGTCGCGCTCGCGTGCACCACGAGGTCGCGGTCGCCGGCCGCGCCCTCCGGCAGCGCGAACTCCACGCCGAGCGCGGCGGCCACGTCCGCCCGCCCTGCATCCACGTCCACGAGCGTCACCTCCACGCCCGGGAAGCGGCTGAGCAGCCGCGCCACGCAGCAGCCCACCATCCCGGCGCCCACCACAGCCACGCGGTCGCCGATCAGCGGCCCGGCGTCCCACAGGGCGTTCACGGCGGTCTCCACCGTGCCCGCCAGCACGGCACGGGCGGGCGGCACTTCGTCCGGCACGACCGTCACAGCGCCGGCCGGCACCACGTAGGCGGTCTGGTGCGGGTACAGGCAGAAGACGGTTCGCCCGCGCAGGCCCGCGGGCCCCTGCTCCACGGTGCCGACATTGAGATAGCCGTACTTCACGGGCGCCGGAAAGTCGCCCTCCTGAAACGGCGCCCGCATCGCGGCGTACTGCCCCGGCGGCACGGCCCCGCGGAACACGAGCGTCTCCGTGCCGCGGCTCACGCCCGAGCGCAGGGTGCGCACCATCACGTCGCCGCGCGCCGGCTCCGGCAGCGTGACGGTTCGTATCTCCCCGCGGCCAGGCTCGCGGAGCCAGAACGCGTGCGCATCGACCTGCACGGGTCTCACCTTGCCAGAGACGCCTCCGCCGCGTGAGATCTTCCCGGGGAAGGATCCGGCCGGTGGGCGCGTCTAACCCTGTTAGCCGAGCCATCGATCCAAGGGAGGCGATCACTGATGGCCAGCAAATCGCAAACCGCGACCCCGGACGGGTACGTGAGCGAACGGAGGCGCGCCGGCACGCGTCCCGCGGTGGGTGCCCGCGCATTCAGGTACGCCGGCGCGCTCGCATTGCTCGCGATGGGCGTCATCCACCTAGAGCAATACGTCAGCGCCAGTTACTCAAAGATCCCGACTATCGGGCCCCTGTTCCTGCTGAACTTCGTGGGTGCTCTCGTGCTTTCGCTGGCACTGATGAGCCCGCTCGAACGACTGCGGGACGGCCGCGGCCGGAAGGCTCTCGTCCTGCTCGCGCTAGCGGGGATGGCGATGGCCGCCGTGGCGATCGTGTTCCTCTTGATCAGCGAGAGCACGCCGCTGTTCGGCTTCCGCGAGAGCGGCTATCACGCCGCGATCGTGCTCGCGCTCGTGGCGGAGGGCGCGGCCGTTGTGTTTCTTGGCTTGTTCGTCGCACGCCAGGGAGCCCGGTAGCCGCACCATTCGCCGGCATTGCGGCGCTGTGCTCCGCCGCCGTTCTCGCTGTGGCGGGTTGCGGCGCCGGCGCCGCTGCAGGCTCGACGTACAAGTTGATGCAGATGAACCTGTGCCTGTCGGGGCTTGGCGGCTGCTACGCGAAGGTGGCTTATCCAGGGGTGCTGAACGAGGCCGTGGCCCGGATCCGTGCCGAGCATCCGGACGCGGTCACGTTCAGCGAAGCCTGCGGCGGCGACGTCGCGCAGATCGCGCGGCGCACCGGCTACCACCTGCGCTTCTCCACCGTGATCTACGGCGGCAACCCCTTCCGTTGCATCAACCCACGCGGCCGCGGAGTGTTCGGCGACGCCGTGCTGACGAAGGCGCCGATCGTGGGCAGCCAGACGGCGCCGTTCCGCGCCCAGGCGGACATCGAGCGGCGCGAGTGGCTGTGCGTGACCACCCGAACGCACATAGACGTGTGCACCTCTCACCTCGCCACGCGCGACCGCGACGAGGTGGCCGCGAACGGCCCGCAATGCGCCGAGCTCTCAGCGATCCTCGCACGCCGGGCGAAGGGCGGGCACACCGTCATCTTCGGCGGCGACGTGAACCGCCACCCATCGTGCGCCCCCGCGGGCTTCTGGACCCGCACCGACGGCTCCGCCGGCCAGGATCCGGGCATTCAGCACGTCTACGGAACCGGCGCGCTCCGCTCGCCATCGGCGCACGTGATTCCAACCGTGCACACCGACCACGACATCCTGCTCGTCCGAGCGAAGCTCAGGCGATGACGTCGCGGTCCGTCCGGAAGGGCCTCGCCGTTCAACAGCGAGACCCCTCCGGCGGAACAGCCCCTAGCTGCCCGGCCCTAGCTGCCCGGTAGATCGTTCACGCCCGCGCACCAGCCGAGGCCGGCCGCGGCAGCATCGCTCCACAGCGATTGCACGGCGAACGTGTCGCCGCCATTGCCGGTGATGTTCCCCAGCGCGCCGGGGATTGGCAGGGTGCCCTGCCC
>JAICJR010000190.1 GCA_025928345.1 Thermoleophilaceae bacterium
CAAGATTGCCACGGTCCAGCCGGACAACATCTCCACCGGCGACCTCGCCCCCGACGGCGTGATCGTCATGAGCTACCGCTCCAACATCCCGGCGATCGCCGAGTTCACGTTCCAGCACCGCGACCCCGAGTTCCGCAAGCGGATGAAGGAGTGGGGGAGCGGCTTCATCGTCGGCGGCGACAACTACGGCCAGGGCTCCTCACGCGAGCACGCTGCGCTGGCTCCCTTGCAGCTCGGAGTGAAGGCGGTGTTCGCCAAGTCGTTCGCGCGCATTCACCGCCGCAACCTCGTGGCGCAGGGCATCCTCGCGCTCACCTTCAAGGACGCGTCCGACTACGACCGCGCGAAGGTTGGCGAGACCTGGTCGCTGCCGAACATCAAGCAGGAGCTGGAGGACGGGGACGAGGAGATCACGGTGAAGATCGAGGAGTCGGGCGACGAGTTCAAGGTCACCCACGACTTCGCCCCAAAGGAGCGCGAGATCCTGGTTTCGGGCGGACTACTCCACTACCTACAGGAGCACGGAAAGCAGGTGTCCACGGCATGACCGAACACGAGGAGCGCCACGGCGAGGACGAGACGGTCGAGCAGGAGGAGGCGCGGCCAGAGGAGACCGACACCGACGAGCAGGACGACGAATCGGGCGTGAACCGCGAAGAGCAGGGCTACGGCGGGCAGAGCGAGTAGCTCCGCCCGCCGCGCGTCGTTCGGTCAGCGGCCCGTCCTGATCGTCAAGTGGTAGGTGTGGCCCGCAGACTTGCCGTTGAAGCCCGTGAGCACGAGCCGCACGGTCGTCTTCAGCCGGCCGTGGTGATGACGGGCGAGCTTCACCGTCTTCGCCGACAGCTTGATCCGCAGCTTCACGGGATTGCCGTGGAACACCGGGAACACCCGGCTGCCGAGCGTCACCAGTCGAGCGGCATGTCCGGCGTTCGCCCGCACCCGCAGTGAGCCAAACGCGTCCACCGGCTGCGCCGGAAGGTGCAGCACGAGGATGCGGCTTCGGCCGAGGTGCATGGTCTTGCGGAGGCCGGCAAGACGCGCCTTGAGCGAGCCCGGCTGCGGCAGAGCGCCGCCGCTGCTCGGCGCGCGCACCAGCACCTGTTGCGTCTTCACCGCGGTGTTGCCCGTCCTGTCCGTGGCGGTCGCGGTGACGGTGTAGGTGCCGGGGGCGGCATAGGTGTGCGTGACGATCGGCCCGCTCGCGGTGTGGCCGTCACCGAAGTCCCAGCTGTAGCCCTGCACGCCGGAGCGGTCGCTCGCGGACTCGCCGAACACCAGCGTGTCGCCGGGCGCGCCGGCATTCGGCACCGCGAGGTTGTCCACCGTCGGTGGCTGCACGTCATAGAAGGCGCCGTGCACGCTCCAGGTGTTGAAGTCCGGCGTGCGGTCGAAGGCGAGGAACACGTCGCCGTGAGAGTCCGCAGCCCCGGACAGGGTGTCCGTCTCCTCGGTGTTGTCGCCCACTGGGACCACGGGGCCGGGGCCGGACGCGGGATCGATCAGGGCGGTGTGAATCGGATAGTCCGGATAGTCGTATGCGGGCCAGGCGGCCATCACCTTCCCGTCCGGAAGCGTCGTCAGCGCGGGGAGGCCTGAACTGTCGTCAGGCCCGCTCACGAGGTCCGGGTCGCTCCCTAGGGGCGGCGCGATCGTCCCGTCCGCCTGAATCCGGCGGTCGGCCACGTGGTAGTTGTTGGACGAGTCGTGCCCCGTCCACACGACGATCGCCTGCCCGGCGGAATTGAGCACGATTTGAGGCGGATACCCATTGTCTCCCACGGCGTTGACGGACTCGAACGTCCCCACCGGCGACAGCGTGTCGCCCGCACTCAGCTTCGACACCTTCATGTCGTTGCCGCTGTCTGTGGCCTGGACGAAGCCGAGGTAGGCATCGCCCGACGGCGTGATCGCCGCGGTCGGTGACGTGACGTCGCCGTACTGCTGGGCGCCGATCAGATCGTGCTCGGTGCCGAGGCTGCCGTCAGCCTTGAGTTGCCGCACGTGCTCGCCCCACTGGTAGGGGTAAGTCAAGTCCGTGTAGTTGTTGTAGCCCCAGACCAGCACCGAGTCGCCGGCGCTGTTGGTGGAGATCATCATCTCCTCGATGTTCTCGTCGGCATTGGTGGAGATTTGGATGGGCGAGCCGGACGGCGTGCCGTTGTGCACTCGCTGAGCCCAAAGCACCTGTTTGTTCGTGCCGGAGTCGGGCTCCGAGAATGCCAGCGTGGCGACGCCGCTCCCGTCCATGCCGATGGAGAGCGGGAGGCTCGCATTGGAGTCACCCACCGCGTGCTCGGTTCCGAGCGTGCCGTCGGGCTGGATCGTCCGCACCTCGACGCCGCCACTCGCGTTGGCCCATGCGACGGTGATCACTCCGCTCGCGTCCATCGCGAGGACGCTCTGCCACGGCAGATCGCTCGTCAGGTCGATCACCGGGCCCGCGGTTCCGTCTGGAGCGATCCGCTGAAGCTGAGCCTTGTCGGTCAGCCACTCCACCCACATGGAGCCGTCCGGCGCGGCCAGCACCTGCGGCGCCGATGCGTTGGCGCCCGCAGGGGAGATGGTCCCCAGCGCCTGCCAGCCCGCGGCGTGCGCGGAGGTGGCGAGGATGAGAGTTGACGCAACGGTGAGTGCTGCGGCCGTGAGCCGCTTGTGGGCCAAGTGCATCGCGAGCGAGTCCTTTCGATTGAACGGACTCCCAAAATAAGCTGGAACCGCCCGGAATGGGAGAGCGAATTCGCGTCTAGGTCAGCGAAATGACTGGACGGCCCAGCTCAGCGCGGGCAGACGTCCACGGGCCGCTTGAGCGGGATCACCGGCGTCACCCCGGTGCTGTTGTAGAGGCGCCTGCACGAGCCGGGCGTGACCGGCCCCCACTCGAGCACCACCCCGTCTGTGGGTGGTTTGCGCGGCGAGTTGCCCACCTTCAACCCAGCGGCATTCGCGAGCGCGGACAGGCCCTCGTTGTTGTACTGAGGAAGGGTGGCTTGCGCGAAATTCCACGCGATGTAGCGGAAGCCGCGCTTGTGGAGAGCGCGCATCATGCCGAGGAGGTCGCCGCTTCGGTGCGGCTCGCCGTAGGTGTAGCCCTTGTCGCTGAGGATGGTGAGCTGGCGCTCGTGCAGTCCTGATGTCTTCGGTGCGCCCGGAAGCGTGATCGCCACCCGCCTGCCGAAGCCGGTGCTGATCGCCACCACATTCGCGAACGCAAACGCGCACAGGACCGCCGCCGCGACAAGCCGCCAGCGAGGGCGCAGCATCGTCACCCAGCCCGCGCCCAGAATCGCGAGGTAGGGGAGGCCCGGCAGGCTGTAGCGCGGGTCGTGCGGGAGCGAGTACGTCGCCCCGGTCCACGCCACGAGCCCGCCGGCGAGGATCTCGAGCGTGAGCGGGTAGCGCCACGGGCGCTTGACGAGATGCACCACCGCCACCACCGCGCCGACGGCCGCGAACGCGAGCATCGGCGCGTAGTTCTGGTAGTTCAGCGCCGACCACAGGAACCAGCCCGCGTTCTTCGTGCTGTAGCGCGTGGGGTACTCGCTGCCCGGCGAGTTGTCGTTGCCATTGGCGCTCGCGATGTGGCTGAGCGCGCGGACCTGGCTCCAGTGGTGGATGTACCAGGGCAAGGCGATCACCGCGGCGACGGCGATGAAGACCAGGAGGCCGCGCCAGTTGCGCCGCCAGAGGCCCTGCGCGGCCGCGACCACCACCGCGCCCGCGATGAACGCCGGGAAGCTCTCCTTGACGAGGAAGCCGAAGCCCACCGCGACTCCCGCCAGCGCCGCAGTGCCCACGCGCTCGAAGTGCGCGCTCGCGAGCACCAGCCATACCGACGCCGCCACCATGGCGGTCTCCGGCGCGTCCAGCATGAACTCGTGGAACTGGCTCACGATCATCGGCGTGCCGAGGGCGAACACCACGGCCAGGAACCCGGCAAGCTCGCTGCGGTAGACCGTCTTTGCCGCGCCGTAAACCCCGGCGGCGAGGAGGGGAACGAAGATCAGGTTCTCCGCCATCACGCCCGGCCAGATGCCCTTGCCCGTGATGAAGGTGACGAGCGCGCCGATCAGGTGGACGAGCGGCGGGTACTGCGTCCAGTCGCTGAACCACGCGAACGGGTGGCCGGCGCTGATCTGATCGCGAAAGAGGAACGAGAACCCCGCGTGCAGGCCCGGGTCGAACTCCGGTACCCGGCTGTCCTGCGTGAGCCACCAGATCGTGACGAGGATGAAGGCGAACGTGACCGCCACCGCGGCGCCTGCCGGGGTGATCGATTCAGTCAGCCGAGACGGAACGCGTAGCCGTTCCCACCGGCCGCTTACTGGATGCGCCTCGGTGGTGATCGCCGCAGACTAGCGTGCCCCGGCGCGTGAACGGCTGATTACTTCAGGCTCGTCCACACCGTCTTCACCTCGAGGTACGCGTCGAGGTTGGCGTGGCCCATCTCGCGGCCGATGCCGGATGCCTTGTAGCCGCCGAACGGCGCCGCGGCGTCCACCATGCCCCAGCCGTTGATGTAGACCGAGCCTGCCTTGAGCTTGCGAGCGAGGTTGTGCGCGTTCGCCACGTCGCGCGTCCAGATGCCGGCGGCGAGCCCGTAGTCGGTGTCGTTCGCGCGCCGCGCCACCTCGTCGAGGTCGTCGTACGGCATCGCCACGAGCACCGGGCCGAAGATCTCCTCGCGGGCGATCTTCATGTCGTCGGTCACGCCGGTGAAGAGCGTGGGATTGATGAAGTAGCCGCCGCCGTCGCCGTTCCCGCCGCCGTTGCCACCGGCCACCGCCTCGGCTCCCTGCTCGAGCCCGGATTCGATGTACGAGCTCACGCGCTCGTACTGCTCCTTTGACACCACGGGGCCGAACTGCGTGCCGGTGTCGAGCCCCGGCCCCACCTTCGCCTTCTTCGCCGCTTCCGCGAGCCCGGACACGACGGTGTCGAACTGGTCCTTTTGCACGAACAGGCGCGAGCCCGCGTTGCACGCCTGCCCGGTGTTGAAGTAGATGCCCTGGAACGAGCCCTTGATCGCGGCCTCGACGTCGGCGTCCGGCAGGATGATGTTCGGGTTCTTGCCGCCTAGCTCGAGCGTCACGCGCTTGAGCAGCTCGCCACAGCGGGCGCCGATCCGGCGGCCCACCTCCGTCGAGCCCGTGAAGGCGATCTTGTCGATCGAGGTGGAGTCCACGAGCGCGGCGCCCGTTTCGCCATCCCCGGTGAGGATGTTGATCACGCCCTCGGGGAAGCCGGCCTCCTGCGCGAGCTGGCCAAGGCGGATCGCGCTCAGCGGAGTCTGCTCAGCCGGCTTGAGGATCAGCGTGCAGCCGGCCGCCAGCGCCGGCGAGATCTTCCACGACGCCATCAGCAGCGGGAAGTTCCAGGGGATGATCTGTCCGCACACGCCCACCGGCTCCTTGATCGTGTACGTGAACATGTTCGGCCACGAGACCGGGATCGTCTCGCCCTCGATCTTGGTTGGCCAGCCGGCGTAGTAGCGCAGGTGCGCGACCGCCTGCGGGATGTCCACGGCGCCGGCGATCGTCACCGGCTTGCCGTTGTCGAGCGCCTCGAGCTGGGCGAGCTCCTCGCTGTTCTCCTCGATCAGGTCCGCCAAGCGGTTGATCAGCAGCGAGCGGCCGGCGGCGGGCATCTTGCCCCACTTGCCCTCCAGCGCCGCGCGGGCCGCCTGTGCCGCGCGCTCCACGTCCTCAGCGCCGGCCTGGGCCACCTCGCAGATCGCCTCGCCGGTGGACGGGTCGACGGTCTCGAACGTGCGGCCGTCCGCGGCTTCCATCCAGTCCGCGCCGATCAGGAGCTTGTGCGGCCCGCCCTCGACGAACTTGCGCGCGGCGTCTGACAGTGACTCGGTGGCGGTGGTGGGCATGCTCGGCGGCCTCCTCTGTGTCGCGGAAGCCGCGAGGATAGCCTTCGAGCATGGCCCAGGGCGACGTGTTCGAGCTGAACGACCACGAGAAGGTCACCGTGCGCACCAGCTCCGCGGAGCTGCTCGAGCTGGACGCGGAGTGGCAGCCGTCGAAGCACAAGCCGCTGCCTCA
>JAICJR010000125.1 GCA_025928345.1 Thermoleophilaceae bacterium
GGTGGTGGAGGAGATGCTCAAGTCGGGCGAGCTTCCGTGCCTCGTGGCCACGTCCTCTTTGGAGCTCGGCATCGACATGGGAGCCGTGGACCTCGTGCTCCAGGTGGAGTCGCCCAAGTCGGTCACGCGCGGGCTGCAGCGGATCGGGCGTGCCGGCCACGGGGTGGGCGACGTGTCGAAGGGGCGCATCTTCCCGAAGTTCCGGGCCGACCTGCTCGAGTGCGCTGTGGTCGCGCGGCGCATGCGCGAGGCGCTGATCGAGGAGACGGTGGTGCCGCGCAATCCGCTTGACGTGCTCGCGCAGCAGATCGTCGCGATGACCGCCACCGGCGACGAGTGGAACGTGTCCGAGCTGCACGAGCTGGTGCGGCGCGCCTACCCGTACGCCGAGCTGTCGCGCGAGCTGCTCGACAACGTGCTCGACATGCTGGACGGCCGCTACCCGTCGGAGGAGTTCGGCGAGCTGCGGCCGCGCAACGTGTGGGACCGCGTGGCGGATACGGTGCGAGCGCGGAAGGGCTCTTTGCAACTCGCGGTGACCAATGCGGGCACCATTCCGGACCGCGGCCTGTTCGGCGTGCACCTGCCGGACGGGCGGCGCGTGGGCGAGCTGGACGAGGAGATGGTCTACGAGGCGCGGCCCGGGCAGACCTTCCTGCTCGGGGCGTCGTCGTGGCGGATCGAGGAGATCACGCGCGACCGCGTGATCGTCACGCCCGCGCCGGGCGTGCCCGGGGCGGTGCCGTTCTGGAAGGGCGACGGCGTGGGCCGCCCGGCGGAGCTGGGGCGTGCCATCGGCGAGTTCTCACGCTGGGCGGTCGATCGCGAGCCCGAGGAACTGGCGGAGCAATACGACCTCGACGAGCGAGCCGCGAACAACCTCGTCTCGTTTTTGCGCGAGCAGCGCGAGATGACGCGCGTGATCCCGTCCGACCGCACGATCGTGGTGGAGCGCTTCCGCGACGAGATCGGCGACTGGCGGCTGTGCGTGCTGTCGCCCTACGGAGGCCGCGTGCACGCGGCGTGGGCGCTCGCGTTGAGCGCCCGCATCCGCGACGAGTTCGGCCTCGAGTCGGACGCGATCTGGTCGGACGACGGCATCATCGTCCACCTCCCCGACGCGGACGAGCCGCCGCGCGCGGAGCTCGTGCTCGTGGAGCCGGACGAGCTGGAGGACCTGGTGGTGCGCGAGCTCGGGTCGTCCGCGCTGTTCGGCGCCCGCTTCCGCGAGAACGCCGCCCGCGCGCTGCTCATCCCCCGCGCCTACCCGGGCAAGCGCACCCCGCTCTGGCAGCAGCGGCTCAAGGCGCAGTCGCTGCTCGAGGTGGCCAAGCGCTACAGCCAGTTCCCGATCATTCTCGAGACCTACCGCGAGTGCCTGCGCGACGTGTTCGACGTGCCGTCTTTAAAGGAGCTCCTGCGCGGGCTTCACACGCGCGAGCTGTCGCTTGTCGAGGCGGAGACGTCGCGGGCCTCCCCGTTCGCCTCGTCGCTGCTCTTCGACTACGTGGCCACGTACATGTACGAGGGGGACACGCCCAACGCCGAGCGGCGCGCCGCCGCGCTATCGCTCGACCGCGACCTGCTGGCCGAGCTGCTTGGCCAGGAGGAGCTGCGCGAGCTGATCTCGGCCGAGGCGCTCGACGAGGTGGAGGCAGACCTTCAGCGGGTGAGCGAGCGCACGCGTGCCGCCAACGCCGACGGGATGCACGACGTGCTGCGCGCCATCGGCGACCTCACCGTGCGCGAGGCGCAGGACCGCTGCCTCGAAGCGGTGTCCGCCAACCGCATGCTCGATCGGCTGGTGGCCGAGCGCCGCGCCGTGAAGATGCGCATCGGCGGCGAGGAGCGTTTCATCGCCTCGGAAGACGCGGGCATGTACCGCGACGCTCTCGGCGCCGTCCCGCCCGGTGGGCTGCCGGACACGTTCCTCGAGCCGGTGGACGAGCCGCTGCGCCGGATCGCGCGCCGCTACGCGCGCACGCACGGGCCGTTCACCACGGAGGAGTTCTCCTCCCGCTACGCGATCGACGGTGGTGCGGTGCTGCGCGAGATCGAACGCGACGGCGGCCTCGTCCGCGGCGAGCTGCGCCCCGGTGGCACGCAGCGCGAGTGGTGCGATCCCGACGTGCTGCGCCGCCTGCGGCGTGCCTCGCTCGCCTCGCTGCGCAAGGAGGTGGAGCCGGCCGAGCAGCGGGCTCTTGCACGTCTGTTGCCGGCGTGGCAGGGCGTCGACAGCTCGCCGCCCGGTGGCGCGGGCATCGACCGGCTGCGCGAGATCCTCGTGCCGCTTCAGGGGCTGGCGCTGACGCCGGAGGTGTGGGAGCAGGACGTGCTGCCGCGCCGCGTGGGCGCGTACTCGCAGGCCTGGATGGACGCGCTCTGCGCCGGCGGCGAGCTGGTGTGGGTGGGCGCGGGCGCGCTCGGGCGCGGCAGTGGCCGCGTGGCTCTGTACTTCCGCGAGGACGCGCGCTGGCTCGGCCCGCCGCCGTCGAAGGCCGAGCCCCCTTCCGAGCCGCTGCACGCGGCGCTGCGCGAACGGCTCGACCGCGGCGCGTGCTTCTGGACGGACCTGCTGGTGGACCTCCCGGACGCCGAGCCCGTGGAGCTGCAGGAGGCGCTGTGGGACCTCGTGTGGGCGGGCGAGGTGACGAACGACGCGTTCGCGCCGCTGCGCGTCCCGCGCCTGTCGCTCGCCAAGGCCGAGCGCGAGCGCGGCCGCCGCTTCGCGCGGAGGCCCCGCCCGGCGGCACCGCAGATCCAGGGACGCTGGTCGCTCACCGGACCGCTGTTCGCGGACGCGCCGTCGTACGGGCCGCGTATGCGGGCACTCGCCGAGCTGCTGCTCGAGCGCTACGGGATCGTCACGCGCGAGACCGTGCTGGCGGAGGGCGTGCCCGGCGGGTTCGCCTCCTTGTACGGCGAGCTCGTGAACCTCGAGACGCTCGGCACCGCGCGCCGCGGCTACTTCGTCGAAGGGCTCGGCGGGGCGCAGTTCGCGCTCCCGGGAGGTGTGGAGCGGCTGCGCTCGCTGCGCGAGGACGAGGCGCCCGGGCCGCTGGTGCTCGCTGCCACCGATCCTGCCAATGCCTACGGCGCCTCGCTGCCGTGGCCGAAGCGCGAGGGGTCACCGCGCCGCCCCGCGCGAGCGCCCGGCGCCTACGTCGTGTTCCTCGATTCGGAGCCGGCGCTGTACGTCGAGCGCGGCGGCAAGGGCCTGCTCCCGCTGCGCGATGTCGAGGAGGACTGGCTGCGCGAAGCGCTCGAGGCGCTGGCGGACCACGTGCGCCGCGGCCGTTTGAAGCGCCTCGCGATCGAGCGCTTCGACGGCGAGCCGGTGGTGGGCTCGGAGCTCGAGCCGCTGCTGATCGACATCGGCTTCCGGCAGGGCCCGCGGCGGCTGACCCTCAGCGCCTAGCGATGCCCGAAGGCGACACGATCCACCGCGCCGCCCGCCGCATCGAGGCCGCGTTGGTGGGCAAGGAGATCGTGGAGATCGAGACGCCGCACCCGCGCCACCGCCTGGACCGCTGGCCGGATCGGCTGTCCGGCCGCGCGGTGCGCGCCGTGGACGCGCGCGGCAAGCACCTCTTCCTGCGCTTCGAGGGCGACCTCACGCTGCACTCGCACCTGCGCATGGGCGGACTCTGGAGCGTGCACCGGCGCGGGGAGCAGTGGCGGCGCTCGCCTCGCCGCGCGTGGCTCGTGATCCGTACGCCGGACCACGAGGTGGTGCAGTTCGACGGCCCAGTGCTCGAGCTCGTCACGGACGCGCGAACGCGCTTCGACCAGCAGCTGGCCGGACTCGGACCCGACGTGCTCGACCGCGACTTCGACGAGGCCCGCTTCCTCGCCCGTCTGCGCGAGGACGACCAGACCCGGCCGTTCGGCGATGCACTTCTCGACCAGCGCAACGTGGCCGGCCTCGGGAACATCTGGCGTGCCGAGGGCTGCTTCCTCGCGCGCGTCGATCCGCGCCGGCCGACCGCGCAGGTGCACGACGACGAGGCGCTCGCGGTCATCCGCGAAGTGCGACCGCGGATGGCGCGCTCCGTGGCGGGCGAGTGGCCGGGCGTGTCGGTCTACAAACGCACCGGACGCCCGTGCCCGCGCTGCGGCACGGCGATCGAGTCCGGCGGGCTCGGCGACGACAACCGCACCGCCTACTGGTGCCCGGGCTGCCAGATGTGAACGGGCGCGCGGAGCACCTTCCGCCGCTCAAGCGAGTGGGCCACAAGGGGGCCGGCCACGTGAGCCCGGGCAATACGCTCGCGAGCTTCGAGGCCGCGCTCGACCACGGCGTGGACATGATCGAGTTCGACGTGCTGCGCCTGCGCGACGGGCGGCTCGTGCTTGCGCATGACTACCATGACGGCGAGCGGGCGGACGCGCTCACTCTTGAAGAGGGGCTCGACCATTTCGCGGGCGAGGCGTACGCCGGGGTGGAGCTCAACGTCGATCTCAAGCTGCCCGGCTACGAGCGCGAGGTGGTGGATGGCCTGAGCGCGCGCGGGCTGAGCGAACGCGCCCTCATCTCCACGCACTACATCGAGAGCCTCGACCTGATCGGCGAGCTCGATCCACGGCAGCGCCGCGGGTTGTCGGTGCCGAAGCTCTCGAGCGACCCGACGAAGAGCGCGTGGAAGCGGCCGTTCGCGCTCGTCCTAGCCGCAGTGGCCAGGCGACTTCTGCCCATCAGGGCGCGGCGCATGATCCGAGCACGTCGCTTCGAGGCGCTGATGTGCCACTGGCGGCTCGTGAGTCCCGCGCTCGTGCGCGCCGTGCACAGCGCCGGCGGGGAGCTCTACGTCTGGACCGTGGATGACACGGAGCAGATCGCGCGGCTCTCAGTGATGGGCGTGGACGCCGTGATCTCTAACGACCCGCGGCTCTTTGAGTTCTAGCTCCTCGGGGCATCCAGCCCCGCGTCCGATGCCGAGCTCGACCTCCGGTCTCGCTATCTGATCTCGCAGGTCCCGCTCGAGTAGCCGGGCGGGTCGGCACCCTCAGACGGATGCTCGCCCTTGGTGTTCGCATGCAGGGTGCGAACGATCACGGTGCGCCGGCGGCCGCTCTTTGTGCGCCGCCGCTCGCGCCACTGGAAGTCCACCACGCCTCGCAGAACGAACGCCGCGCCTGCCTTCGGCTGCGCGAACGAGAACGTGTAGCCGGCCTGCTGCGCCTTCACGCGCGAGGAGCCGAGCCGCTGCCAGTCCGACACGCCGTTGCCCTTCACGTCGAACCACTTCTTCGTTTTCGCGTTGTAGAACTGCGCGTGGAAGCGCATCCACATCCGCTCACGCCGATTACCGTCGCCCGGCATGTTGGCGCGCACGCCCATCTGGTTCGGATGGCCCGCGGTGTCGCAGATGTTCACCGTCGCCCACAGGCCCTTCGGCGGTGGGGCGGCGCCAGCACTCGCACAGCCGCATACAGCCGCCGCAACGGTAACGGCGGCGACGTGGCGGAACGTGTTCCCCTGTCGGATCATCGTTGTATTTGAGCCCATTAAGAGGCCAAAAGTTGCGTGATGAACCGCGCCTATTCGAGGCGCCGACCTGGTCTTAGCGCTCGAGCCGCACCGAGAAGCCCTCCGCCTTCACGGCCGTGAGGATCTCGTTGTCGTGCTCCGGCCCGTTCGTCTGGAGCACGAGGTGGATCGCGGTCTCGCGCAGGTGGAGGTCCATGCCCTCGCGGAGGTGCTCGACGTCGACCACGTTGCCGCCATGGTCGGCCACGATCTGGAGCAGAGCGGCTAGCGAGCCCGGGCGATCCGGCACAACCGTGGCAAGCACGATGCGGCGCCCGGCGGATGTCTCGCCCAAGCGGATGCATTCGGCGAGCAGAGACGCGTCCACGTTTCCGCCGGAGAGCACCACGCACACCTCGCCGTCGGCCGGCGGCTCGATCTTGCCTCGCATGAGCGCGGCCACCCCCACCGCTCCGGCGCCCTCCACCACGAGCTTCGAGCGCTCGAGCAGGAGCACCATCGCCTCGGCCACCTCGTCGTCGCTCACCGTCACCACCTCGTCGATCCAGCGCTCCACGAGCGGCAGCGTCAAATCGCCAGGCTGCTTCACCGCGATGCCGTCGCAGATCGTGTTGGCCGAGCGGGCCCCGATCGGCCTGTGCGCGGCGATTGAGGCGAGGTACGGCGCGCACGCCTCCGCCTGCACGCCCACCACGCGCGCGTCCGGCACGAGTCCCTTCACGGCGATCGCCACGCCCGTGGCGAGGCCGCCGCCACCCAGCGGGACCACCACGAGCCGCACGCCCGGAAGGTCCTCCGCGATCTCGAGCCCCGCCGTTCCCTGGCCGGCCACCACCTGCGCGTCGTCGAATGCGTGCACGAGCGTCATGCCCTTCGTGCGCGCCATCTCGTCCGCGAGCTCGCGCGCGTCGTCGTAGCCGCCCTCGTGCAGCACCACCTCGGCGCCGTACTGCTTCACCGCGGCGATCTTTGCGAGCGGAGCCCCGGACGGCATCACCGCCGTGGCCTTGATCCCCAGCTCCCGCGCAGCGAAGGCAAGACCCTGCGCGTGGTTGCCCGCGCTCGCAGCCACCACCCCCGCGCCGCGCTCCGTCTCGTTGAGCTGCGAGATGCGGTTGAAGGCTCCGCGCACCTTGAATGAGCCGGTGTACTGGAGGTTCTCCGTCTTCAGAACCGTGCGCGCTCCCACGCGCCGCGACAGCTGCCCCGCCGCGATCATCGGCGTTCGCCGTGCATGGCGGCCGATCCGCTCGCGCGCCGCGCGCACGTCGTCGAGGCCGATGTCGATTCCTACCGTGGGCATGCCACCACGGCCTCGATCTCCACGCGCGCGCCCTTGGGAAGCGCTGCCACGCCCACCGTCGCGCGCGCCGGCGGTTCGCCTCCCTCGAAGAAGCGCTCGTAGGCCGCGTTCACCTCCGGCCAGTCAGGGGCGAGATCGGTGCAGAACACACCCACCCGCACCGCGTTCGAAAGGCTCGTGCCCGCCTCGCGGCAGACGGCCTCGAGATTCTCGAGGCAGCGCGTGGTCTGCTCGGCCGCGCCGCCCTCCACCAGCTCGCCGCTGGCGGGATCGAGCGGTATCTGCCCGGAGCAGAAGAGCAGCGGCGCGTCGACCACAATCGCCTGCGAGTAAGGGCCGACCGCAGCCGGCGCTTCGTCTGTCTGGACTACCCGGCGTTCGTCTCCCATGGCGAAACAACCTACTCCGGTGGGATCATCCACTGCATGGCAGCCAGTGAGGACGTCGCTCAGCTCCTAGGTCGCGTCTCGATCTTCTCCGATCTGACGCCCGAGCAGCTCACCGGGCTCGCGTCGGTGGCGGTGCCTCGCAGCTGGAGCGCCGGCGAGGTGATCTTCCGCGAAGGCGACGCCGGCGACACCTGCTACGTGGTGCAGAACGGCTGCGTGCGCGTCACGCGCAACCACTCCGACGGCCGCACGATCACCCTCGCGGAGCTCCGCACCGGCGACCTCTTCGGCGAGCTCGCGATGTTCGACTCTGAGAAGCGCTCGGCCACCGTCGAGGCCGCCGAGGACACGAACGCGGTCGCGCTGCTGGCGGGCGACATGCGCCGCCTCCTCATGAGCCACCCGGACATATCGATCAAGCTGCTCACGGCCTTCGCCGAGCGGCTCAAGGAGGCGAACGAGCGCATATCGCGCCAGTCGTTCCAGACGGTCGCGAGCCGCGTGGCGGGCGTTCTGCTCTCCCACAGCGAGACGCTGAGGGCGGAGGGGATCTCGCCGCAGGACGTACTCATCCACTCCACACGCGCGGAGATCGCGCAGCTGGCGGGCTCCTCGCGCGAGTCCGTCTCCCGCTTCCTGGCCACGCTCGAGCGCGCCGGACTCGTCACCTGCGGTCGCGGGAAGGTCGTTATCCATGACCCGGCGGCGCTCCGACGCTACATCTACTGAGGAGTTCAGCGAGCGGCGGCTCGCGATGGTGGAGCAGCAGCTCCGCCGTCGCGGGATCAGCGACGAGCGCGTTCTGCGCGCGATGGAGCAGGTCCCGCGCGAGCTGTTCGTCCCCGAGGACGAACGGCGGCGCGCGTACCGCGACGGCGCGCTCCGGATCGGCGAGGGGCAGACGATCTCCCAGCCGTGGATCGTCGCGGCGATGACCGCGCTGCTCGAGCTCGAGCCGGGCGATCGCGCGCTCGAGATCGGCACCGGGTCCGGCTACGCGGCCGCCGTGCTGTCGCTGTGCTGCCGCGAGGTCGTGACGATCGAGCGTCACCCCTCACTCGCCGATCACGCGCGCGAGGTGCTCGCGCAAATAGGGCGTGACAACGTGGAGGTGCGCGCCGGCGACGGCAGCCGCGGTGCGCCGGACCGCGCGCCGTTCGACGGCATCTCGGTCACGGCCACCGCCCATGAACGTCCGCCACAGCTGTTGCTCGAGCAGCTCGCCCCGGGCGGCGTCCTCGTCTGCCCCGTGCGCACGAACGCGGGCGAGCGCCTCACGCGTTACCGGGCGGGCGGCGGCATGGAGCCGCTCGTGGAGGTGCGCTTCGTTCCCCTCGTGGAAGACGCCGATGGCGGAGATTGAGCGCGAGTTCTCAGCCGGCGGCGTGGTGGTGCGGAACATGCGCGGCCGGGCCTATCTGGCGGCCGTGCGGGTGAAGGACGGGAAGGTGCTCGCGCTGCCCAAGGGCCACATCGATCCCGGCGAGTCCGCCATCGAGGCGGCAGCCCGCGAGGTACGCGAGGAGACCGGCGTGGAGGGCGCGCTGATCGAGAAGATCGATGACATCCGCTACTGGTACGTGCGCGGCGGAATCAGGGTGCCGAAGGTGGTGAGCTTCTTTCTCTTCCGCTACCGCTCCGGCAGCGTCGCCGACCACGACCATGAGGTGGACTCAGCCGAGTGGATTCCGCTGGCCGCGGCCCCTAAACTGCTGTCCTACCGGGGGGAGAAAGAGGTCGCTGCCGCCGCACAGTCGAGGTGGGGCACCGGTCGGTAGGCTGCCCGGGTTCCGTGTACGTACTGAACTTCTACTCGCCAGTCTTCATCGACCAGCTCAAGCGTGGGCGCAAGACCGCGACCATCCGGCTGGGCGACAAGGCGTCGAAGTACAAGAAGGGGCACGTGGTGCTCGTCACGGTCGGCTTCCAGCATTCGCCGCGGGAGAAGATCTTCGAGGCGGTGATCGACGCGGTGGAGGTGAAGCGGGTGAAGGAGCTCTCGCCGCGCGACATCGAGCACGACAACCCTGAGTTCCGCCGTCTCGACGAGACGATCCACTTCCTCGAGCAGATCTACGGCCGGCCGGTCGACCACGACGATGTGGTCACTGTCGTGCATTTCTCCGCGATCTCAGAGCGACCCACCGAGATCACGGAACGCCTTCGTACGGGCCCGAAGCAAAACTAGGCCACAGACTTGGCACTCTGACCTCGTGGCTGCCACTGCCGCGGGAAATTTCGCTTCCCAAGTGGTAAAACACCTTGGCACTTGGCACTCCTATTGCTAGAGTGCCAATCCTAATTTCGTCTGGACTCAACGGAGGTTCTCTGAATGAAGCTCAAGCCTCTCGGCGATCGTCTGATCGTCCAGGCGGTAGAGGAGGAGGAGACGACCGCAAGCGGCATCGTCCTCCCCGACACCGCCAAGGAGAAGCCCCAGCGCGGCAAGGTTCTCGCCGTCGGGGACGGCAAGCTGGCGGAGGACAGCGGCCAGCGCATTCCCCTCGACGTTTCCGAGGGCGACGAGGTCCTGTACTCGAAGTACGGCGGCACGGAGATCAAGGTCGACGGCGAGGACCTGCTGGTCCTGCGCGAGTCCGACGTGCTCGCCAAGGTCACCGGCTAAAGACGTAAACGGAGGAATTTCACCCTATGGCTCACAAGGAGCTCAAGTACGACAGCGAGGCGCGCGCGGCGCTGCAGGCGGGCGTAGACGCGGTCGCCAACGCGGTCAAGGTCACGCTCGGCCCGAAGGGCCGCTACGTGGTCCTCGACAAGAAGTTCGGCGCGCCCACCATCACCAACGACGGCGTCACGATCGCTCGTGAGATCGAGGTCGAGGACGTCTTCCAGAATCAGGGCGCACAGCTCGTGCGCGAGGTCGCCACTGCCACCAACGACGTGGCCGGCGACGGCACTACCACCGCCACCGTTCTCGCCCAGGCCATCGTCACGCAGGGTCTGAAGAACGTGGCCGCGGGCGCCAACCCGCTCGCTCTCAAGCGTGGCATCGAGCGCGCGGTCGACCAGGTGGTCGACAACATCAAGACCCAGTCCAAGGACGTCGCGGGCAAGGATCAGATCGCTCGCGTGGCCGCCATCTCGGCCGCCGACGACGAGATCGGCGACGTGATCGCCGACGCGATCGACAAGGTCGGCAAGGACGGCGTCGTGAACGTCGAGGAGGGCCAGACGTTCGGCATGGACCTCGAGTTCACCGAGGGCATGCAGTTCGACAAGGGCTACATCTCGCCGTACATGGTCACCGACCA
>JAICJR010000022.1 GCA_025928345.1 Thermoleophilaceae bacterium
CTACGCCGCGGGCCGCTGCTGCGTGAGTGCGTTCACGAAGCCCTCGAGCTGCTTCGTTGTCCAGCACTCGAACACGCCGTCGCAGTACGGCTCGTAGACGGACATCACGGAGTCGCCGTAGTTCCAGTAGAGCCGCGGCTCTGGGTTCATCCAGAACATCCGCCCGGCACGCTCGGCCACCGCGCCGAACGCGCGGGCATGCGGCTCGCGGCCGTTCGTGCGGGCGTCGCCCAGCACGATCACCGTCGAGCGCGGGTCTAGGTCGTCCACCACCTTGTCGAGGAACTCGAGCCACACGCGGCCATAGTCGGTGTAGCCGGAGATGTCCGCCACGCCGGCGTCGCTCGCGATCGCGCGCGACACCGCCTCGAACGAGCGCTCGCGCTCGAACACGTCCGTGACCTCCGAGATCCGCTCCACGAACACGAACGAACGGAGCTTGCGGAACGAGTCGTGAAGCGCGTGCAGCACGGACAGGAAGAACACGCTCGCGCTCGTCACGCTCGTGGAGACGTCGCAGAGCACGTAGAGCTCAGGCCGCCGCGGGCGGCGCGGCCGGTACTTGAGGCGAAGGGGCACGCCGCCGGTCTCAAGCGAAGCGCGCATCGTCCGCCGCACATCCACCACCTGAGAGCGGCGCCGCCCGCGCAGCTCGTGCCCCTGCGTGGCGAGCCGGCGCTTGAGCTGCGCCACCACGCGGTGCACCGCGGCCAGGTCCTGCAGTGGGTTGGAAGGCAGCGCGCGGTCGAACTCCTGCAAAGGCTTGGCGGGCGGGAGCGACTGCGTGCGCTCGATCAGCGCCCGCTCGAGCTCGCGCCGCAGGTGCCGCTCGAACTCGCGCAGGCGCTCCTGCGGCACCGTGTCCGGATCCGGCAGCTCGCGCCCGGTGTCGCCCTTCAGGCCGAGCGTGCGGCGGATCCGCTGCACGTCCACGCCGATCACGCCGGAACCCTCGCCCTGGCGGCCGAAGGCGGCGATCGCGAGCCGCGCCATGTCGCGCATCTCGCCATCGGTGCCCTCGCGGATGGCCTGCGCGATCCGCTCGCGCAGCTCCTCGAGGTCCATCCGCTCGCCGCCCTCGAAGCGCTCCTCGCGCAGCCCGCGCTGAACGGCCTCGCGCTCCACCGCGCGGAAGAAGAAGCGGTCGAACACCAGCTCGAACACGCGGCGGTCCTCCTGCGACTTGGCGAGCGTCGCGGCGAGCGCCTCGCGGAAGTCCTCCTGCTCGGTCCAGGTGAGCTTCGAGAGCGCGGCGAAGGCGTCGAGCAGCTCGGAGGTGCCCACGGGCATGCCCTCGCGCCGGAGCTCGTCCGCGAACTCGAGCAGGCGCGCCGCGAACCCGGGCGGCCCCGGATCCGGAAGCCCGCCGTACAGCGCGGGCTTACCCGGCCTGCTGCCGCCGCCCGACGAGGCCATCCTGGAGCTTCACTCCCACGCGCTCGGCCACCACGTCGAGGTCGGTGCGGTGCTTCACGATGATGCTCATGGTGCGCTCGAGCACCGAGCGGTCCACGTCGTCCGCTCCGAGCAGGATCAGCGCGCGCGCCCAGTCGATCGACTCCGCGATCGACGGCGGCTTCTTCAGGTCGAGCCCGCGCACCATGTGCACGACCTCCACGAGCTTGCGCGCCACCTCCTCGTCGAGCTCCGGCGCGTGCAGCCGCACGATCTCGAGCTCGCGCTCCACGTCCGGGTAGTCGAGCCACAGGTAGAGGCAGCGGCGCTTCAAAGCTTCTGTGAGCTCGCGCGAGTTGTTTGAGGTGAGCAGCACGAGCGGCATGCTCTTGGCCTCCACCACGCCCAGCTCGGGGATCGAGATCTGGAAGTCCGACAGCACCTCGAGCAGCATCGCCTCGAACTCCTGGTCTGTCTTGTCGATCTCGTCGATCAGGAGCACCACCGGATCGTCGGACTCGATCGCTGCGAGCAGGGGGCGAGTGAGCAGGAACTCCTCGCCGAAGATGTCGTCCTGCACCCGCTCCCAGCCGGCGTCGGACGCCTCGGTCTGAATACGCAGGAGCTGCTTGCGGTAGTTCCACTCATACAGGGCCTTCGCCTCGTCGAGGCCTTCGTAGCATTGGAGGCGGATCAGCTTGCGGCCGGTGGCGCGCGAGAGTGCCTTCGCCAGCTCGGTCTTGCCCACTCCCGCCGGCCCCTCCACGAGCACCGGCTTGCCCAGCTCGCTCGCCAGATAGGCCACGAGGGCGGTGGACTCGCCCGCGAGATAGCCCACCCGCCCGAGCGACTCGCGCATCTCGGTCACGCCGCCTTGTCCCGCACCTGACATGCGAGCAAGGATACTTTTCGCCGGATGCTCCCCCTAGGCGACCTCCCCGGCCTGCCGAGTCAGGACGTCGCCACCGACCCCAAGCGCTACCTGATCCTGCTGGCCGTGGGCTTCCTGATCGCGCTGCTCGGACACATGACGAAGATCAAGACGCTGATCGCCACCGGGATCGCGCTCATCTTCCTGGCGACATTCATCCTGCCGCTCTGGTTCCACTTCACGGCGTGAAAGAGGGGGCGGCGAGGAACTTGCGCAGCCCCTCCACCGGCATCGGCCTCGCAAACAGGAAGCCCTGACCCCACGGGCAGCCGAGCTCGCGCAGCCGCTGCGCCTGCTCTTCGCACTCGATCCCCTCAGCGATCGTGCCGAGGTCCATGCGGCGGCAGAGGTCGAGGATGATGCTCGCGAGCACGCCGGAGCCGCCATCCTCGGCCAGGTCGTCGACGAACGGCTTGGGGATCTTCAGCACGTCGATGGGGAAGCGCTGGAGGTACTGGAGCGACGAGTAGCCGGTGCCGAAGTCGTCGATCGCGATGCGGACGTCGAGCTCTTTGAGCGCACGGAGCTTCGCGATGGTGGTCTCGGTGTCGTGCATGAGGAGCGTCTCCGTCAGCTCGAGCACCAGCGTCCGGGGCGGCAGCTGCCAGCGCTCCAGCACCGCCGCCACCTCGTCCACGATGTCCGGCTGCTCGAGCTGCCAGGCGGAGAGGTTCACCGCCACCTGCAGGCCCGGATGTTCCTCCTGCCACGCGGCCGCCTGGCGGCACGCCTCGTTCAGCACCCAGCGGCCGAGCGGCAGGATCAGCCCGCTCTCCTCGGCGAGGGGGATGAACACGCCCGGTAGCAGCAGCCCGCGCTGCGGGTGGCGCCAGCGCACGAGCGCCTCCACCCCGAGCGGCTCGCGGCTCTCGAGCTTGAACGCCGGCTGGAAGTGCAGCTCCAGCTCGTCGCCGGCGATGGCGTGGCGCAGCTCGGACTCGAGCGCGAGCCGGTCCATCACCTCGGCGTGCATCGCCGGCTCGAAGATCTCGTAGCGGTCCTTGCCGCGCGCCTTCGCGCGGTACATCGCCACGTCGGCGTTGCGGAGGAGCGTCTCGGCGTCCTCAACGGTGCCGAGTGCGATCCCGATGCTCGAGGTGACGAACACCTCGCGATCGCCGAGCATGAAGGGCTCGCGCAGGGAGGCGGCGATCCGCTGCGCGACGTGCGCCGCCGCCACCTCGTCGCGCGCCTCCTCGAGGAGGATGGCGAACTCGTCGCCGCCCAGCCGCGCCGCCGTCTCAGCGCGCCGCAGGCAGGCGCGGATGCGGTCGGTCACGGCCACGAGCAGCGCGTCGCCGCCCGCGTGGCCGAGCGTGTCGTTCACGAGCTTGAAGCGGTCGAGGTCCAGGAAGACCACGCTCACCGCCGAGCCCTTCCGCGCGGCGCGCGCAAGCGCGTGGTCCAGGCGGTCCATGAAGAGAGCGCGGTTGGCGAGGCCGGTGAGCGGATCGGTGAGTGCCTGCCGCATCGTGTCGCCGGTGCGGGCGGCCGCGAGGGCGAGGCTCGCGTGCTCGCAGAAGGCGACGAACATGTCCTGGTCCACCGCGGTGAAGTGACGGTCGGGGTCGCGCGAGCTCACCACGAGGCTGCCGATCACGCTGCCGTGCTCGTGGAGGGGCGCCGCCATCGACGTGGTCACGCCGTAGGCCACCGCCTCGGGGCGCGCGCCCGGCGCGTTCTGGTAGTCGTCGAGCACCACCAGTCGGCCCCGCTCGGGCGCGTCGGAAGTGGCACCGGCCCGTGTGGAGCCGTACCGCAGCGCCTCCACGAGGTCCGGCGGATGGCCGATCACCGCGGGTGTGCTCATGCGGGCGGGGTCGTCCGAGTCCCTCACTCGCACCGCCACCATCTCGGCGTCGAGCAGCCGCGAGGCCGCGTGGACGATCGTGTCGAATACCTCCTGGAGCGGAGCCCGGCGCGAGATCGCGTCCTGGATGGAGGTGAGCTGCTCGAGCAGGATCCGCCTGCGCTCGAGCCGGAGAATGATCTCGACGAGGCGCGTCAGGCCCTCGAGCAGGTTGCGCTCGACGTCGTCGAACTCAGCGCCGCCGATGTGGCCGAGCACGATGTGCGCGTGGTCGAGTTGGCCGACGATCGTGTGGCAGCGGCCGAGGCCCGGCACCTCGATTTCGCAGCCGCCCAGCTCCACGGCGCGGAGCAGCGCGTCGCCCGGCACGGGACGACCGTCGAAGCCGTACCAGTCGATCGGCGCTCCGCGGGCGATCATCGCGCCGAAGTCGGCGCCTACGTTCTCGCCCAGCTGCCTGATGGCTGCCGTGCGCGCCGCGCGCACTCCCTGGGCGGCGGAGGTTGCCGTGAAAAGGTCGTTGAACTGCTGCGTCCACCAGCCCGCGCGGGGTCGACGCTCGGATCGATCCGTCACACCTGGGCTAATCGGCAGCAGCCGGCGAACTTGCACTCAAGTACCGCACGGCGCCGCCGATTCAGTCCTTGTGGCCCAACCCTCCGGCCAGTGGACTGACGCGCACGTCCGCCGCCTGTTCTGGCGCGCGGGGTTTGGCGCAACGCCCGAGGAGGCCGCGAGCTGGGCTGCGCGCGGCAAGAAGGCGACGCTGAACTGGATCCTCCACGGCGGCCGCGGACCGAGCATGGTGGGACCGGCACCCACGGTCGACGGTCACGGAATCGACCCCACAAACGTCTGGGGCCACGACGTGCTCTGGTGGGTCGACCGCATGGTCCGCACCCAGCGGCCGCTCGTGGAGAAGATGACGCTCTTCTGGCACGACCACTTCGCCACGAGCGACCAGCAGACGCCGCTCATGCTGCGCCAGAACAAGATGCTGCGCGGCCGCGCGCTCGGCTCATTCCCCTCGCTGCTCAAGGCGGTGACCACAGACCCGGCGATGCAGCTCTTCCTCTCGCTGGCCGACTCTGACAAGGGTGTGCCGAACGAGAACTTTGCGCGCGAGCTGATGGAGCTCTTCACGCTTGGCCGCGGCTACAACGAGCACGACATCCGCCAGGCCGCGAAGGCGCTCACCGGCTTCCAGTCGAAGTGGTCGCGCAGCGGCACCTTCGAGGGCATCCACTACTCGCGCGAGGCACACGCGCCAGGCGTGAAGCACATCTTCCACAAGCGCGGGCGCTTCGACTGGCACGACGTGATCCGCCTCGTCACGCACCACCCGGCCCACGCGCCGTTCATCGTCGGAAAGCTGTGGGACTACTTCGTCACGCGGCCGGTCGACCACCGCACGCGCACGAAGCTCGTCCGCCTCTACCGCCACCACAAGATGCAGATCAAGCCGGTGGTGGCCGCGATCCTGGCGCACCCGTCGCTCTACGCAGACCTCGACAAGCCGGACATGGTGAAGGCGCCGCTGGTGTTCCTCGCCGGCGCGCTGCGCTCGACGGGGCGATACGTGGACACCGACTCCTGGTCCTGGCTGCTCGACGAGATGGGCCAGTACCCGTTCCACCCGCCGTCGGTGGCCGGCTGGGACTGGGGCCCTGCCTGGATCTCCACCAACACCACGCACGCCCGCTTCACGGCCGTCACCTACCTCGTGCAGCAGGGCCGGCTGAAGGTCGAGGACGGCTCCACGCCGGTCGGCCTCACGCCCGCCCAGCACATCGACCAGGCGCACGCCGCCACGGGCCGCCCCTGGGTGTCCGCGGCGGCCCTCGACGCGCTCACCCAGCTCGTGCCCCGCTTCTTCGAGGGTGTGAAGCCCACCCAGACCTGGCTTATCCAGCAGCGCTCTGACATGTGCCAGCGCGCGCTTCGCCACCTCCTGCTCTCCGGACCCGACGCGGGGCTCCACTGATGACGAATCCACACCACGCCTGCGACGACTTCCATTCCACGAGCGAGAGCCGCCGCCGCTCGTTCCTCGACACGCCGCTCTCGCGCCGCCAGGTGATCGGCCGCGGCATCGGCGCTGGGATCGCGATCTACGCGGCCAAGGCCATGCCCTTCATGCGCATCCTCGAGGCCGCGGAGGCGCAGGCCGCCGTCGCGCCCGCCGCGCCGATCCTCGTCACGGTCTTCCTGCCCGGCGGCTGCGACCTGCTCGACACGATCGTGCCGTCGAACCAGTTCGGCCGCTACGCGGACCTACGGCCCGGGCTCAAGGTCGATCCACTCGCTCTCGGCTCGACCGGCCTGGGCGTGAACCCGCACCTCGGCGATGGATTGAACGGTGGCGTGAAGGGACTCTTCGAGGCCGGCAAGGTCGGGCTTCTGCCGGGCATCGATTACGCGAACCCGGACCTCTCGCACTTCCACTCGCGCCACTTCTGGGAGACGGGGCTGATCACGCAGAGCTCGGCCACCGGCTGGCTCGGCCGCTGGCTCGACCACGTTGGCTCCAAGGACAATCCGCTTCAGGGTCTGTCGATGGACGCGTCGCTCTCCCCGGTGATGCGCTCGGGCTCGTCGCCCGTGGCCGCTGTGTCCTCGCCCGACGACGCGCAGTTCTGGATCCCGGGCATGTGGGGCGACGCCTTCGACTACGCGATGGAGACGTGGGCGCAGATCGCCTCCGCGCGTCCCTATGCGCCCGGCCCGGCTGCCGCCTACGCGGGCGCCCGGCAGGCGAAGAGCGTGGCGGACATCCTCGCGCCGTACGTGAAGGACGACAAGACGGGTACCGACCCTCTCGCCGGCTCGGTCACGTATCCGGAGGGCGACCTCGCCGACAAGCTCAAGGCTCTCGCCGGACTCCTGTCGCTGCCGCTCGGCACGCGCGCGGTGACGGTTGACGCCGACGGCGACTTCGACACCCATGACAACCAGGCCGGCGATCTCGGCGACGGCCTCTCGAAGGTGAGCGGCGCGCTCGCGTCCTTCCAGGCCGACATCGAGGCGCGCGGGCTCGGCGATCGGGTGATCACCCTCGTGTGGTCCGAGTTCGGCCGCCGCCCGCAGCAGAACGAGTCCGGCGGAACCGACCACGGCGCCGGCGGGGTGGCGTGGGTGCAGGGCACGCGCGTGCGCAGCGGCGTGCTGAGCGACTACCCGGACCTGAACCGGCTCGACCGCGAGGACAACCTCGCCGTGACCGTCGACTTCCGCCGCGTCTACGCCAGCCTGCTGGAGCAGTGGCTCGGCACGGACGCCACCGCCGTGATCCCGAACGCCGGCGCTCTCGGCCGGCTCCAGCTGATCGCATGAAGACGGCGTTCGCCATAGCCGCGCTTGCGGTGGCCCTCGCGGGCGGCCATGGGACGCACCACGCGACCGCGCACAAGAGCAGCGTGGCCGTGGGCGTGGCCGAGCGGGAGTGGGGGATCTCGAGCTACCGCGCCAAGGTCAAGCCGGGCCGCGTGCACTTCAACGTCACCAACTTCGGCCAGGACGCGCACAACCTCCAGATCGTCGGCCCGCACGGCTACCGCAGCCCCGTGACGGCCGACATCCACCCGCACGACCACACCGTGCTCAGCGTGACGCTCCGGCGGCAGGGCGTCTACCGGCTGATCTGCACGAAGCCCGGCCACGTGAAGCTTGGCATGCGCGCGACTATTCGCGTGAAGCGCTAGGGCACTAGACACGCGCCTCCAGCACCATGTTGAACGGCGTCTCGGCCGCCCGGCGGATCCGCGTGAAGCCGGCTTCCTCGAGCACCCCTCGCAGCGCGGGCTCACCTGCCTGCGCGCCGAGCGCGGTGCGCGGCTCCTGCGACAGCGCGTTGGCCGTGCAGACCACAGACGACGCCGAGTAGAACATCCGGCCCACAGGGTTGAGGTTGTCGGCGAGCGAGTCGCCGGCCATCGGCTCGACGATCATGTAGGTGCCGTCCGGCACGAGGGCGGACGCGGCGTGCCGCGCGGCGCCAACCGGGTCGCCCATGTCGTGCAGGCAGTCGAAGTTGCAGATCAGGTCGAACCCGGTGCCGGCGAAGTCCTGCGCGCTCGCGACCTCGAACACGCAGCGGTCGCCCACGCCAGCCTCGCCGGCGAGCTGACGCGCTCGGGCGATCGACTCGCCGTGGTAGTCGTAGCCCACGAAGGTCGAATTGGGATAGGCCTCGGCCATGATGATCGCGGAGGCGCCGTGGCCGCAGCCCACGTCCGCCACCGTGGCGCCCTCCTTCAGCTTGCTCTCCACGCCGTCGAGGGCCGGTATCCATTCCGCCGTGAGATGCATCTGGTAGCCAGGGCGGAAGAAGCGCTCGGTACCGCTGAAGAGGCGCTTGTCGTGCTCATGCCAGCCGATCCCGTCCCCGCTCCGGAACGCGTCCACGAAGCGGTCCTCGTCCGCCCACAGGGACGTCAGCAGATCGAACGCACCGAGCATGTAGAACACGCCGTCTTCGTCCGCGAGGGCGGCGGCGTGCTCGGCCGGCATCCGGAACCTGTCCTCTGCGGGGTCGTAATCCACGTAGCCGGCGGCGGCCTGGCTCGACAGCCACTCGCGCACGTAGCGCGGGGCGCAGCCGGCGCGCTCGGCCAGCCCGTCGGAGCTGAGCCATTCGCCTCCGGCCATGGCTTTGTAGAGCCCGGTTCGCTCCCCGACTCGGGTCATGACTGCGCCTACGGCGGCGCTCATGTCACCCACCATTTGGCCGAGGAACTGCTCGAGACGGGCCTCGTCTAGGGACGGAGTGGACATTGCGAGTCCTCCTTGCGACGTTGGCGCGCGAGCCGGGCACGATCCTCTCAGCCCGGCTCGACGGGTGCAAGCGTGTGTGACCACTCGCACGTCGACGCCCCTGCAATATCCTCAGCCGGGCAAGAAACCGAGCCCGAGGGAGTTTGCCGAATGAGTGAGGTCCAGTCTGGCCTCGAGGGCGTAGTCGCCTTCGCCACAGAGATCGCCGAGCCCGACAAGGCTGGCGGTGCGCTGCGTTACCGCGGCGTCGACATCGAGGAGCTCGTGGGGAACGTGCGCTTCGAGAACGTCTGGGGACTGCTTGTGGACGGCACCTTCGAGCCCGGCCTCCCACCGGCCGAGCCGCACCCGCTCGCAATCCGCTCCGGCAACCCGCGCGTGGACGTGCAGAGCGCGCTCGCGATGCTCTCCCCGGAGTGGGGCCTGCAGGAGCTCATCGACATCTCCGACGAGCAGGCGCGCCGCGACCTGGCGCGCGCCTCGGTGATGGCACTGTCGTTTGTCGCGCAGTCCGCGCGCGGTGCCGGCAAGCCGCCCATCCCGCAGGCCGAGGTGGACAAGGCCACCAGCATCCCCGAGCGCTTCCTCATCCGCTGGCGCGGCGAGGCGAACCCCGATCACGTGAAGGCGATCGACGCCTACTGGATCTCCGCCGCAGAGCACGGCATGAACGCCTCCACGTTCACCGCGCGAGTATGCGCGTCCACCGGCGCGGATGTGGCGGCCTGCCTGTCCGCGGCCGTCGGTGCGCTCTCCGGCCCGCTGCACGGCGGCGCGCCGTCGCGAGTCCTGAAGATGCTCGACGACGTGGAGCAGGCCGGTGACGCCGAGAAGTACGTGAAGGACCTGCTCGACCGCGGCGAGCGGCTCATGGGCTTCGGCCACCGCGTGTACCGCGCCGAGGACCCGCGCGCGAAGGTGCTCCGCCGGACCGCCAAGGAGATCGGGGCGCCGCGTGCCGAGGTGGCCGAGCGGCTCGAGGAGGCGGCGCTCGAGGAGCTCGAGGCGCGCAAGCCCGACCGCGTGCTGGCGACGAACGTGGAGTTCTGGTCGGCCGTGGTGCTGGACTTCGCGGGCGTGCCGCCGGATCTGTTCACGCCGATGTTCACCTGCGCCCGCGTGGCCGGATGGTCGGCGCACATCCTCGAGCAGAAGCGCGAGGCGCGCCTCGTCCGTCCAACCGCTAAGTACGTCGGTCCCGGCCCGCGCTCGGTCGAGCAAGCCGAGCAGGCGGCTAAGGCCGCGTAGCCAGAAGCTCCGCGAAGCGGGCGGCGCCCACGTTGCCGCCCGACAGCACCACGCCCACCGTTCCCTCCGCATCCACCTTGCCGGCGAGCAGGGCGGCCACGCCCGCCACGCCGCCTGGTTCGCCCACGAGCTTCATCCGCTCGAAGAGGAAGCGCATCGCGTCGACCAGTTCGGCGTCGCTGACCGTCACTACGCCCTCCAGCAGCCGCCGGTTGTGCTCGAAGGTGAGCTCACCCGGCTTCGTGATCTGAAGCGCGTCCGCGATCGTGTCTGGCACCGGTATCTCCACGCGCTCGCCGGCTTCGAGGGAGCGCTTCAGGTCGTCGCCCGCCTCGGGCTCCACACCCACCACTCGCGCTCCCGGCGCAACCACCGTCGCGCAGCCGGCGATGAGCCCACCGCCGCCCACTGGTGCGAGCAAGAGGTCGAGCTCGCCCGCCTCCTCGATCAGCTCGAGCGCCGCCGTGCCCTGCCCGGCGATCACCAGCGGGTCGTCGAACGGCCGGACGAGCGACAGCCCGCGCTCCTCGGCGAGTCGAGAGCCGATCGCCTCGCGGTCCTCTGCGTAGCGGTCGTAAGTGACCACCTCCGCGCCGTAGCCGCGCGTGGCCTCGAGCTTCAGGACCGGAGCGTCCTCCGGCATCACGATGGTCGCGTGTGTGCCGAGCAGCCGCGCGGCGAGAGCGACCGCCTGGGCGTGATTGCCCGAGGAAAACGCCACCACTCCCCGGCTTCGCTCGTCCTCGGAGAGCGACGAGATCTTGTTGTAGGCGCCGCGGAACTTGAACGAGCCCGTCCGCTGGACGCATTCGGCCTTGATGACCACCCGCACACCCACGCGCTCGTCGAGCGTGTGCGAGTGAAACACCGGAGTGCGGTGGGCCACGCCGTCGAGGCGCTCGGCCGCCGCACGCACATCATCCAGCCCGATCACGGCGCCGACGATAATCGGGAGAGGCCCCGGCCGCACCTGCGGCCGAGACCTCTCCGCGAATCCGTCAGCCGGTGAAGCGCGGCGCGGCCTTCCGCCGCGGCTTCGCCGCAGCACAGCGCGCGATCGTCTTGCGCACCGTGGTCTTCTGACCGCGGTTGTCGATCGCCACCGCGGTGAGCGTGTGACGCCCGGCCTTGAGCTTCTTCGCGTTCACCTTCACGGTGAAGCGGCTCTTGGTCGTCTTCGCCACGCGCTTGCCGTCGAGTGAGACGGTCACGCTCTTCACCCCGGCCGGAGCCGTGATCGAGAAGCGCACGTGCACCGTCGACGAGCTCACGCAGGCGCGGCGCACGCCGGCCACGCCCACCTTCGGCGCGGGCACGGCCACGTCGTCGTTCACGATCGTGCCGGTGCCGAAGCGTCCGATCACGTACGGAGCGGGAGCGGGGCCGGTGCCCAGCCCGAGCCCGAACGTCTCGTTCGGCTCAACAACGGTGTCGCCGATCACGGGCACGACGACTCCGAGCGCGTTGTCGGTGCGCTGGAACGTGAGGGCGCCGGCCGTCGCGTTGTAGTCCGACCCCGCGGTGGCGGTGCCGTCGGCGGTCGCGTAGCCGACATGCAGCACCTCGGAGTGGTTGGACGACGCTGTGACGGCAAACGTCGCCGGCGTGGTCCCCGAGTTGCCCTCGGTCACGCTCACGTCACCCGCGTTGATCACGGGCAGGTCAACTGACCGGCGGAACACGTCCTGCCAGCCGAAGTCCTGGCCGGGGGGCGTGCCGCGTGTCCCTCTGTCCAGCTGCCGCGATCCGATGTCGGGTGTCGGGCTGGTGCCAGGGTTGGGATTAGGCGGCGACGAGTCGTACCAGTCCCAGCCGAGCAGCGTGACGCTGCCGTCGCCGTACGGGAGAACACTCACGGCGGCGTCGCCCTGGCCATCGCTGTAGAGCGACTTGCCGCCTGTGGGAAGGCTGTTCTCCAGCACGATCCCCGTTGCGTTGTTGTCCGGAATCGAAGCGGGACCGTCAGCCCACTCGGTGCCCGCTGCGTCCGCGGTCTTGTTGTAGATGATGGTGCCGCCGCGTGTGGTCGGGGAATCCCCCTCGTCCGACGAGACGAGCGTGAACCCGAAGATGTCGTTTGCGAACTCGGCGTTGCAGCCGTCCTCGCCGACCGCCATCAGCACGAGCTGGCCACCGGAGGCGACGAAGTTCTTCACGACGTTCTTCGCGTCGGCGGTCATGTCGTCCTGCAGGCAGGTATCCGCCACCTCCTCCTCCGGGATCACGAGCGAGTCCTGCCCGGCGAGGGCGGTGGTGAAGTCGCTGGCCGTGATTCCGGTGAAGACGTTGACCGTCTCGCCGAACGACTGCAGCGACGCGATCGTGTTCGGCCCCTCGGCGCCGAAGTTCGAATCGCCGTTGTCGATGTAGTTCGGGTTGTTGAACACCGCGACCTTGCCGGGCTGGGCGTGCGCCACGGCGGCGAGGGCGAAGAATGCTGCGAGTGCCAGTAAGAGCGGGAACGCTCTTGGGGTTGCGAGCCTCATGTGGTCCTTTCTGGGCCTCCCAGCCGTATGCAGACGATTAGAACCCGAGATGCGGCTGAACGCAACCGCTCAGAGCGGCTGCCGGCCCGCGAAGCCTGCGTCGAGGTCGTGCCAGAAGGCGATCTCGTCCTCCTCCTGCTCGACCCAGCAGAGATAGACCTCGCGGCCGTCGCGCATTGAGGGGAAGTCCACGAGGCCGCGCTCGAGGTCGCGCAGCACGATCTCCATCTCCTGAAGTTCGAGCAGCGCCGATCGCAGTTGTAGGAAGCCCTCGGACACCACCTTCCCCGGCGACCCGCCGCCGTTGCCCGGCATCGCCTCCGACAGCGCCTCGCGAGCCTCCTCCTCGTTCAGCAGCGAATGCGCCGCGCGCAGCCGCTCGAGCCGCTCGCGCACCCACGACATCGCGGCCGTCGCCTGGTCGAGCGTGTAGTGGCGCTGGTGGTTCACCCCTCGCGGAGCCCCTCGATGCGCCGCTCCACGAGCTCGCGCACGCGCGGATCCACGGACTCGTCTGCCGCCGCCTCGCGCGCCTCCTCGAAGGCGGCGAGCGCCTTGGCGCGGTCGCCACCGTGCTTCAGCAGGTTGTCGCCGCGCAGCAGCAGGTTCCGGACGCGCTCGGCGGGTTCGCGTTCGGGGCTCACGCCGCCGCGCGGGCGCGCGCCGCTTCGGTTAGCCGCTCGTGCAGGAGTGCCGCATCCGCCTCGGACACGGCGCGCAGCTGACCCTGGAATGCGAGCGTCCAGTGCTCGAGCGGCCACTTGCGCACGTGTTCGAGCTCCGGGGCGAGCTCTTCTGCGGGCACGTAGTCGGCATCGTCGAGGATGAGCACGGGCTCGGTCTCGAAGCGCCACGGATACGGGTCGACCTTCCCGGGCTTGCCGGGCCAGATCTTCGCCCGGTCCTCGTACATCTCACCGGTCACTCGCACGATGCCGCCGAACGCCTTGATGCGGGTGAGGTAGAAGACGATCTCGTCGCCCGGCTCGATCTGCTCCGCCATGTTGCGGCGGTGCTCCTTCATCCCGATCACGCGGAAGCCGTGCTCGGCGGTGGCCGCCGAAGTTCTCCGGCGAGCCGGTGAGAATCCAGGTCTTCGGGGCCACGAGCGAAGGGTAACCGCCTCGCTCACTGGTAGCTTCTCCCCTGGATGTCCGAGGATTTTCAACCCATCCAGCCGGGCGAGGTCGCATTCCGCCTCGACCTCACGGCTGCGGAGCTGAAGGTCACCCACACCGCGCTCAGGTCGCTGCTCGACGACTACGGGCACGACGAGCAGGACGTGATCAAGGTGATTCAGACGGTGATCTCGAAGCTGCCGGATGAGCATTCGATCCGGGCGATCGATCTGAAGCGCGAGGCGGCGAGAGAAGTAAGAGGCGAGTAGGGAGTAAGGAGTAGGGAGCGCCGTTATCAGGTGGCGCCTTCCGTTGCGATTAGCAGCGCCCGCGTCCGCCGATTTATCTCGAGGTGCTCCCGCAGGTCACGGCCGTCATCGTCCTGCTGGAGCGCGCGGAGGCCGGCGAGCGCGGCGGCGCCGGATTCGCCGATGGTCAGGCCGTTCGCGGCCAGTTCGCGCATGGCGGCGCTCGCGTCCTCGTCGCTGACGGTGACCGTTCCCGCGATTCCACAGCGGAGGCTCGGCCAGGCCGCGAGGGAGACCGCGGCGCAGTCGAGGCCGGCCATCGCGGTGCCTGGGGTGGGCACCGCGGTTGGCACGCCGTGCGCAAGCGAGGCGCTGAGGCACGCCGCCGTGACGGGCTCGATGCCGATCACGCGCGCGCCCACCTGGGCGCCGTGTCTGGCGGCGGCTGCGGCCAGCGAGCCCACCCCGACGGGCACGAGCAGCAGGTCGTAGTCGGCCTGCTCGGCTGCCTCTGCGAAGAGCGTGGCGTAGCCGTCGATCACCCATTCGGCCGGGCCGCTGTCTCCGACGTCCGCAATGAGCGCGGTGCCGTCCTCTCGTGCCGACAACGCGGCCATCTCCACGGCCTCCTCGTAGGTGCCGTCGACCACCACCACCTCGGCGCCCTCGGCGGCGATGGCCTCACGCCGCACGGGGTGGGATCGGTCCGGCAGGAATATGCGGCAGGCCAGTCCGCGGAGGGCGGCCGCGTGAGCGACGGCTCGCCCATGATTCCCGGCGCTGGCGGCGACGAGGGTGTGAATGGCGTGGTCGTTGCGGAGCGCGCGCTCGACGGCCCACGACGCGCCCAGGATCTTGAACGCGGGCAGACCCAGGCGGTTCGACTCGTCTTTGACCTGAACCGCGGCGACGCCGAGCTCGGACGCGATGGAGTCGAGCTGATGCACGGGCGTGGGTGCGTATCCGGGCAGGCCGCGGTGGAACGCGGCGGCATCGTCGCTCGGCGCGGGAACCGCGCTTGGACCAAATGCCGGGTTGATGACCGCTCTCACGCGCAGATGCGTGCGGCAAGGGCGACCAGCGTGCGGGCCACCGCCTCGGTGTCGGCAAGACTGACCCACTCCTCGACGGCATGGGCGCCCTCGCCTCCGGGGCCGAACAGAACGGTTGGGATGCCGGCGGCAGCGATGAAGGCAGAGTCGGCCCAGTAGCTCGCGCCAGTGATCTTGGGCGGTTCCGGCAGCACCTCGGCGGCAGCTTCTGCGACGAGGCCGACGAGCTCCTGCTCCTGGCCGATCTCGAACGGCTCGCGGACCAGCAACGTCCGGTGGGAGGCCTGGAACTCGGAGTCCGCCTGCCGGCAGCGCTCGAGCAGCGACTCGATTTCGGCCTCGATCTCGGGGCCGGCCTCGCCAGGCAGCGTGCGGCGCTCCAGGCCCAGCGTGCACTGTGCCGGGTAGCTCGACAGCTCCACTCCGCCCTCGATCTGCGACGCGTGCACGGAAGCGCGTCCCAGCAGGGGATGGGTGCGGTCGGCCAGCGAACGGTCGAGCTGCTCGAGCTCCTTGAGCACGGCGCCCATCTTGAGGATGGCGTCGATGCCGAGGTGCGGTCGCGAGCCGTGAGCGGAGCGGCCGGTCACCTCGATCTCGCTCCATACGAAGCCCTTGTGTGCGACAGCCAGCTCCAGCTCGGTCGGCTCGGTGACGACTGCTGCGTCCGCCGAGACGTTGCGCAGCGCCTCCTGGACGCCGAGGCTGGCGTGCTCCTCATCGGCCACAGCCGCGACCACCACATCGCCCGCAAGCCCGAGCCGTGACGCGTCGCGCGCGGCGATCAACGCAGCCGCCACGCCCCCCTTCATGTCGTAGGCGCCGCGGCCGTAGAGCCGTTCGCCTTCGATGCGCGGCGTGTGCGGGTCGGTCATGCCCTCGACGTTGACCGTGTCGATGTGCCCGCAAAGCAGAAGCGTCCGCCCGCCACCGGTCCCGCGCGCGCGGACCAGCACGCTCGGGCGGCCGGGCGTCTCCTCGAGCCGTTCGCTCTCGAGCCCCGCCTCGCGCGCCCAGCCATCGATCACGCCGGCGACCTCCGTCTCGCCTGCGCCTCCGGGCACGAGTGACGGATTCACCGAGTCGGCCGCGACGAGCGCCGCCAGCAGGTCAGTCAGTTCCACCAGTCGCGCAGGCCCTCGACGTCTTCGCGCGGAGCGTCGCCGAGGCTCGGCGCGCCGATGACGAGCAGCTCGAGTCCCTCCGGTCCGGCCTCGTAGCCTCGCCATGTGCCAGGCGGAACGCGCACCGCGTCCCACTCGTTGAGCTCAACGATCTCGTCGTCGAGCTTCATCCGCCCGCTCCCGCGCACGACCACGTACACCTCTTCCTGCGTTCTGTGCGTGTGGCCGTACGGAAAGCGATAGCCGGGCGGGACTCGCTGGTAGGTCAGGCCCGATTGCTCGAGCTCGAGCGCCTTGGTCGCGGCCCGGAACTCCAGGTCCGGCGGGCCGTCGAAGTTCGACCCGAGGTCCTCGAGGTCCTCCTTGAGGTTCCTGAGCGTGAACGGCACGACGGCGTCGCTCAGCCCGTGGGGGCGGCCAGGGGCGCGAGCCACTCCGAGGGCAGCACCGCTGGGGTTCTGCCTGGAAAGTGCCTGACGATGTGGGTGGCGAACTGTGCTGCCGGCCGGCCCTCGATCGCCGGTCGCAGGTCGTCGAGGCTCATCGCCAAGCAGATGCTCGGGGCGATCTGCAGGTCCGCCGCGTTCGGGGGCTCGCCGCCGAGGATGCCCTCCGCTATCCAGTCGTCGATTCGCTGGAGCATGCTGGGGAAGACCTCGATCGCGCGGCGGACGTTCTCGTCCGTGGCTCCTCGGGACCGCGCATCGAGCGCGATAAATGGACCCGCCGTTTTGGCCGCGACGCCGTGCGGCATCCCTATCTTCGAGCCGTCGAGGTAGCCGACGAGCCCGCTGCTGTCCTTGCGAGCGGACCAGAGGAAGATCTCCCGGACCCGCTGCTGGAGCTCCTCGTCACCCCAGCGCTCGGCCTCCTCCACGGCCCGTCTGCGCTCCGCATCGGCGGGATACAGCGGCGGCTCCGGCTTGAGGCGCTCGAGCGCCTGGGCGATCGCCCGCGTTCCCTGCACCCGCTCACCATCGATCTTGGCCGCAGGCACCGTCACGCCCGGGAACCGGAGAGCCTTGAGTACGGCCCACGAGACGACCGGCAGGAGGTCAGTCCGCTTGTACTCGATCCCCTTGTGATCGAACAGCAGCTGCCCCGTCCTGGCGGCGTGCGAGCCGGGCATCGAATAGAGCCGGACGTCCATGGGTGGCGACAGTACCAACGCGCGGCGGGCCGGTCGAGCCTGGCGTGAGCAGGACTCGGGCGCGAGCGGCAGACGTTTGCGTGCCGGCCCTCCCATTGGACGACAAGCGATACTCCAAGCCAGTGCCTGGCGAGTCATACGGGGCCAAGCGCGCGCAGGCGTAAGAGCGAGTTCGGCAGCGGACGCTTGACTTCGGTCGGACTCTGGGTTTAGCGTCGCGCCGTCTCCCCTCTCCCCCCTGCAAGGAGGACTCGCGCAATGAACTGGTTCAAGCCGCGGCGGCCATCGCCCGGGCTCGTCATCTCACTAATCGCGCTGTTCGTGGCGCTGGGCGGCACCGGTTACGCGGCGTTGAGCCTGCCGAAGAACAGCGTCGGCACCAAGCAGCTGAAGAAGAACGCCGTTACCGGCTCGAAGATCAAGAAGAACGCGGTCACGAGCTCAAAGGTGAAGAACCACTCCCTGACCGGCGCGGACATCAACCTCGGGGCGCTCGGCACCGTTCCAAGTGCAAGCAACGCTGGACACGCGAACGCGGCGGACGCCGCGACCAACGCCGGTCACGCGACAGCGGCCGACAGCGCGGCGAACGCAACCGGGGTGGCGGGGCCGCTCGCCTCCGGGCAAACGCTGATCGGGTACGTCGACAGCGCGGGGAACGTGCAACCCGGGGAAATCGCGCCCGAGACTTCGATTTCGTTCCAGATCCCGCTCGCGGCGGCGCCGGCCCTACACATCATTCCGGTCGGAGGCCCGTCGACTGGCGCCTGCCCAGGCACGGCGAACAACCCCTCGGCAGCCCCAGGGAACCTCTGCATCTACGAGTCGACGGTCGTCGGCACAACCGGCTTCGTCCTACCGGACGGGGCGAATCCCGTTAGCGGACCGACCCGCTTCGGGCTGCCCGGGCTGCTCGGGGCGAGCGGCAATGGCGACTACATCGCGCGCGGCGCCTGGGCGGTGACGGCCCCTTAAGCGGTCACTCAATAGGGATGTCTTCGACCCGGCTCTCCGGCTTGGGCCCCGGCAACCGCTCCAGATACCAATCGATCAAAGCCCGCAGCGTCAGCAGCAGCTCGCGCACCAGCGAGTTGAACTGATCGCGCAGCTCGCTCGGCAGCGCGCTCCGCATCACGTCGATGAGGGCGAACAGCGGGCGCAGGTCCGGCCCGCCGCCCAGGCGCGGGCCGCCCTCGCCGGGCGAAGGCGGTGTCCATGTGTCCCAATCCACCTCGTCCCACTTGGGCGGAGGCGGCGGTGGTTCCTCGCCGCCGTTACGCGGGGGTGTCGTCTGCCGGTACTCGCTCATCGCTCCGCTCGAAGTGCACCTCGAGCGCGCCGCTCTCGAAGCGCGCCGCCCGTGGCTTGTAGGCCGCCATCGCGGGCGGCAGGATGATAGTTCGCTTCTGGCCGCCAACCCGCACGATCACCTCGAGGCCGATCTTCTTCAAATCGATGTCGGCCTTCTCGGCGAACGGGATCGGAAGGCGCAGCGTGGCGGACCCGTTGTCGGCCACGAGCTCCTGCGAGAGCTCCTCGTACAGAAGGTCGCCCGCCCGAAGCGAGTCGAACAGCTCATCGCCCAGCCGGTCGAGCATCGACGGCCCAATGACCTCCTGGTCGAAGAACGGCGCCTGCAGGATCGGCACGGGGGAGAAGGCCGAGCGCACGAGCTCCATGTGCTCCTGCTGCACCTCGCGCCAGGCGGCGAAGTAGCCACCGTCCACGTCCGCGGGGAACAGCCGGTTCACCACCACGGCGTCAGTCAAATACCCATAGAGGTTGAGGTAGGTGAAGGTACGCATCGCCTCGTGGATCACCATGCGGTCCGGATTCATCACGAGCCGCAGCGACGTGGACTTGCGGTCTCGCAGGATGCCGTTCATCGCCACGAGGTTGTGGACGAGCCGCTGCACGTCGTCGAACACCGCCTCGCTCGGCAGAGACACGTCCAAGAAAGTCCGCGCGAACGGGCGCGCCGCCGCCACCACCCGCTTCTCCCACGGGAACACCTTCTCGAGCCACCAGCTGGCCACATCGGGGAACGACAGGAGCCGCAGCGTCTCGCCGGTGGGCGCGCAATCCACGATGATCGCGTCGTACTCCTCGGTCTCGTGGTGTCGCTTGATCTGGAGCAGCGAGAAGAGCTCATCCATTCCGGGTGGCACCGTGAGCTCCTCGGCCGAGATCTGATCCACGCCCCGCTGCGCGAGCAGCTCTCCAAGCCAGTCCTGCACGGCCTCCCAGTGGCGCTCCATCTCCTGCTGCGCCTGGACCTCCTGGCCGAAGAGGTTCTTGCCGCACGCAGTGGGTTCCGGGCCGAGCTCGGTCTCGAGCGAGTCGGATAGCGAATGCGCCGGGTCGGTGGAGAGCACGATCGTGCGCATGCCCGCAGCCGCACAGCGGCGCGCCGTTGCTGCCGCGACGCTGGTCTTCCCAACGCCGCCCTTGCCCGTGTAGAGGATCGTTCTCGGGGCCATGGGAGGCCCCGAATCTATCTCTTAACGGTCAGGGTGCTCTTCTCAACCGTGAGGTGGTTGAGGTAGTCGTACGCCGTGAACTCCACCGTGTAGGTCCCGGCCGAGCGCGGCACCCAGGTGAAGCTGTGCGTGCCGTACGGCTCGAGAACACGGCTCGAGAACACGGTGGAGCTGCCGTGGCGCACCTTCACCGTCACGCAGGAGATCTTCGACAGGCGGAAGCTGAGCGGCACGCCGCGCCCCCTGCGCGCCGAGCGCGGTCCGACGTAGCGGAGCTTTTCATGCTGGTGCAGGTAGTTCGTGAAGCGCGTGGAGTACGTGCAGTACACGCGGTCGTGCGTGCGGTCGCAGAGCCCCTTGAGGAAGTCGCGCACCAGGCGGTGGTAGTTGAGGTCGTCCTCCTGCCCGCCCAGCGTGTAGAGCGACCACGCGCCTGTGTCGTAGTGGTGCAGCGCGTGCTTGGCGGCGCGCGACCCGCGCGTGAAGATCGCCCGCACGTGCTTCGACTTCGTGGCCGTGTACAGGTCCCAGATCCCATTCAGCGCCTGGAGGAAGCCGTTGAGGATGTAAGTGCCTGGGGCGAACGAGTACTCCGCGTACCAGTTGCCGCCGAAGGCGTGGGTCATCACGCCGAGCGGGGCCGGTGTGGTGAAGGCCTTCACCGCCGACTCCGCGATCTTCAGATAGCTCGGGTCCTTCAGGACCTGCGAGCTGCGCACGAGCGCGGTGATCGCGGTGCCCTGGGTGAGTCCGCTCGTCCACGGCGGGCTGCCGCCACCGAACGGGAACCAGTACTCCCAGGTGGTGAAGCCGCCGCGGTTCGCCCCGATCGCCACCATCGCATCCACGTACTGCTTGAGCTGGTCCGGCTGGCACGGCACGTTCGGCCCGTACACGCCGAGGCAGGCGCCCGCGAGCGCGTTCACCTTGCCCCAGTTGGCGAGCGCCTGGAGCTGCAGCCCGTTGCCCGGGTAGTACTCGAAGATCAGCGGGCTGTCGTCGAACACGTAGCGCACCGGCGTCACGAAGCCGCCCTTCTTCGCGAAGTAACGGCACGGGCTCGGCGTCGGCGGCGGGATGCGGGGCAAAGGCTTGGACGGCCAGAACTGCGTGTTGTGGTCGAGCTGGAAGAAGAGCGCGTGCATGCGCGAGACGGTGAGTGAGCCATTTCGCGCGATGCGGTCCAGCGCGAAGATCACGTCCTGCAGGTTCGCCCTGCGGGTGCCGCTGAGCCGCCGCGCAGTCGACACCGCCTTGTCGTAGATGCCCTTGTAGCTCGAATACTCCTTGGCGGACAGCGCATGCTTCGCGCGATCCGAGCGCAGCACGGCGGGAACGCTCGAAGCCAGAGCCGCCGGGCGGCCCACCGGCGCGCGCGCCGGCCGCGTGCAGCTCGAGGGCGGCGTGGACGGCAGCTCGGCGGAGGCGCCTGGCAGCGCCGGATCGTTCTCCGCCACCACGCGATTCCCGTGCACGTGCAGCACTTCGCTCGCGGACGCGGGTGCCGCAAGTACGAGCAGAGCGGCCGAAACGGCCAGCGTTAAGCGTACGTTCACTGCTGTCTCAACGGCCCAGATATACGGAAGTTTCGACGAGACTCCGAGTACTCTCGACCCTCCAATCGCATTCGACAAGGGAGCAGAACAACCTTGCCATCGCGCCGTCGCCTCGCCCTGCCATTTCTACTTGCCCTGGCCTTCGCGCTCGCCGCGTTCGTCTCCGCATGCGGCGGCAGCGGCAGCAGCAACGACAAGAGCGCCACGCAGCTCCTCAACACGGCGTTCCACCAGCCGATCAAGAGCGCGGACGTGAACTTCAACCTGCAGGTGCAGGTGCAGGGCGTGCAGTCCCTGTCGCAGCCGCTCTCGTTCAAGTTCTCCGGTCCGTACGTGAACAACGGGCCGGGCAAGCTGCCGAGCATGGACCTGAGCGCGAGCATCGTCGGCGGCGGGCAGAGCGTGCCGTTCGGCCTCACCTCCACGGGCGACGACTTCTTCGTGAAGGTGCGCGGGCAGGCCTACGACGTCGGCAAGCAGACCGTGGCGAAGCTCAACCAGCAGCTCGCGCAGCAGAAGGCGCAGAACAAGCAGAACACGAGTCTCTCCGCGCTCGGCATCCACCCCTCCACGTGGCTGAGCAACGCGAAGAACGCCGGCGACTCGACCGTCGGCGGCACGCCCGTTACTCACATCTCGGCCGACCTCAACGTGAGCAAGGTGCTCGACGACCTCAACTCGCTCGTGCAGAAGGCGCCGACCAGCAGCCTCAACGGCGCGTCCAAGCCGCCCCAGCTCAGCGAGCAGCAGAAGTCCGAGATCGAGCAGGTGATCAAGAACCCGCACATCGACGTGTACGTGGCCAAGAGCGACAACACGGTGCGCCGCATCGCAACGTCGCTCAACATCTCGGTGCCGAAGGACCAGCAGTCGAAGGTGAACGGCGCGACCGGCGGCACGCTCCAGCTCTCGATCGACCTCGCGAACGTGGGACAGGCGAAGCACATCACCGCGCCCGCGAACGCCAAGCCGATCGCGGACCTGGCGGGACAGCTGAACGCGCTCGGTGGCTCGCTCGGCACCGGGAGCAGCGGCTCCGGCAGCAGCGCCGCGCCTCCCAGCTCGGGTACCACCGGCAGCTCCAGCTCGCCGACGGCAAAGCAGTTCCAGGACTACGCCAAGTGCCTCCAGAAGGCCGGGAGCAACAACGCCTCGGCCCTCGCGAAGTGCTCGAGCATCCTGAAATAGCTGCGGCTACGGCGCGTACAGCGGCGTCGCCTTGAAGCGCTGCTCGGCCACGAACCAGGCCGGCTTCGGCGTGCCGTCGTAGCTCAGCAGCCCCTTGTGGTGCAGTGAGTTGCGCATTGCGATCGGCAGGCTCGCGCCGCCGTCCCAGTGCGGCTTGACGGCGAACTCGCGCAGCGTCCAGTAGATCGCGCCGCCGAGGAACGGCGTGCGGTCAACGATGTCGAGCGACTTCGTCACGTAGTCCGACTGGAACTCGAAGGTGCCCTTCTGGTATGCGGACCCGTGGAAGGACGCCTCCGCGCCGAACTCGGTGACCACGAGGCCCTGGCTCGGGTAGCTGTGGTGGATCGCCTGGAGCGTCGGCTCCCAGTCGTCGAAGTTCGCAATCGAGTTCGCCGTCCGCCCGGTGTACCAGCCGAAGTACGAGTTGAGCCCGAGCAGGTCGAACCAGGTGAAGGTGCGCTGGAACGGGATGTTCGTCTTCACGGCGATGTCGACGGCGGTGGGCGTGATGGGGTCGAGGCGCTTCGCGATCTTCCCGGCGCGGAAGAGGAACTGGCGCGTGCCCGGCCGGTGGTCCGGCACCGCCACCGGCTCGTTGTCCACGGAGTTGGCGAGCAGGCAGGCGTGGTTGCGCGCCGCTAGGACGTTGTGGCGCACCTGAGCCATCGCCGCGGCGCGCCCGTCCGCGTGCCGCAGCTCGATGTCGCGGTGGTACACCGGCGCCTGGTTCCACAGCAGGATGCCCGCGCGGTCGAGCGCGCTCATCAACTCGTCGCTCAGGCCGTACTGCGCGCGCGTGACGTTGGCTCCCACCGCCTTCAGCTCGCCCACGATCTGCGCGATGTCGGAGGGCCGCAGCGCTGGACCGCGGCCCGGCACGTCCTCTTCGATCGAGGCGCCGCGCAGCTGCACCCGCCGGCCGTTGAGGTAGAGCAGGCCGCCGCGCACCTCCACGGCGCGCACGCCGGTGTCGAAGCTGTCGGCTTGGGCGAGGTGGCCGCCGGCGGTCGTCTGGACGCGCGTGGAGTAGAGGGCCGGATGGTCCGGCGCCCACAGGTCGGGCGTCCCGGCAAGCCGGAAGTCGAACGACACGTTGCGCGATCGGCCGCGCCCGGGCGCGCGCGTCCTGAACGTGTGGGTCGTCACGGCGCCGCCCGGCGAGCGCATCGTCACCCGCACGCTCACGGGCGCGCGCGTGGCGGTCCGTCCCACGAGCACCCCGCGCACCTTCACGACCGGCGTGGTGCACGAGCCCGGCGCCTGGCAGCTGAGCGAGGGCATCACCGCGAGGTCGTTCAGCACCACCGGTCCCTGCGGAATGAGCCGGACCGGGCGCGTGATGCCGCCCCAGTTCCACCAGCCCTCGCGCGGGAGGGCGTGCTTGCGGTTGACCACGCGCACCTCCAGCTCGTTCACCTTGCCCGGCCGAAGCCCGAGCGCGGGGAGCGTGAACGGCGCGTATGGATCCTGGTGGCCGCCGATCCGGCGCCCGTTCAGCCACACGTTGGCCGTTCGGCGCACGGCCCCGAAGTTGAGCGCCCAGCCGAAGCCGCGCAGCGTTGCAGGCGCTCGGAAGCGCAGCCGGTACCACCCGATCGTTCCGTGGAACGTGGAGGCCAGGAGGCGAGCGTCGAACACGCCGGGCACCTCCACGCGATGCCAGCCGCCGCGCGGCCCGCCGCTGCGCCACTTGTCGAGGCCGCCGCGCGCGTGCGGGTCGAACCTGAACTGCCAGCCGTGGCTGAGCTCAACCGGAGACGGCAGCGCGCTCGCGTTCGCCGCCAGAAGAAGAGCCACGAGCGCGGTGAGGGGGAGGAGACGCCTCACGCGGCCTAGGCGAACGCGAACACCACGCCCAGCACCACGTAAACCCCGAGCAGCTGCAGCCCCTCGAACCAGTTCGACTCGCCCTCCTGCGTAGTGAAGTTCGCAATGATCACCGCGAGCAGCATCGCCGCGAGCTCGTAGCCATTGAACACGAGCGCCATCGGGTGCGGCCCCAGCACGAACGACACGAGCACGAGGATCGGCGCCACGAACAGCGCCACCTGCGCGCTAGAGCCGACGGCGATGTTCACGGCGAGGTCCATCTTGTCCTTGAGCGCGACCACCACCGCGACCCAGTGCTCGGCCGCGTTGCCCACGATCGCCACGATCACAACGCCGATGAAGAACTGGGAGAGCCCCACGCTCTTCGCGGCATGCTCGATCGAGCCCACGAGCAGCTCGCTCATCACAGCCACTCCGATTCCGGCGGCCGCGAGCAGCAGCACAGAGCGCCGGACCGACCACGCGGCCTCCTCCTTCTCGTCCTCCTCGAGGTAGGGGTTGAACAGCTCGCGGTGCGTGCGCAGCGAGAAGAAGAGCCCAGCCGCGTAGCTCAGCAGCAGGATGCCGGAGACGATGGCCGAGATCGTCTCGACCTTCCCCCCGTAGTTCACGCGCGTGTCCCCGACCGCCGGAAGGCCATGGCCGCGGATCAGCTCGAACAGCGCCGGCATGATCACCGCGACGAGCGCCAGCAGGAGCATCGCCGCCTGCGAGTGGGCCATCGTGCGATTGAACGTCTGCTTGTCGCGCTTCCAGCCGCCGAAGAACATCGCAGCGCCGAGCACGAGCAGGCAGTTGGAGATGATCGACCCGACGATCGACGCCTTCACCACCTCCTGGAGCCCCTTCCCGAGCGCGAACAGGGCGATGATCAGCTCGGGCGCGTTCCCGAAGGTGACGTTGAGCAGGCCGCCGATGCCGGGCCCCGACTGGGCCGCCAGCTCCTCGGTGGCGCGTCCCATCAGCGCGGCGGTGGGGATCACGCCGATCGCGGCCGTGAAGAAGATCGCGGTATCGGGCGCGTTCGCGAGGTCGAGTGCGATCGCCCCTGGGATGAACACGCCGAGTATGTAGACGGGCCTCACTCGCGGTGAAGCCTACGAGGCCGCCCCGTCGCCTCTCGTGGTAGCCGCACCGCCCTTAGCCGGACCGCCGTATCGTCCCGCGCCGCAGCAGCGGCGAGGATGCTTCGCGATGACCACCCTCCCGCCCATCACCGCTCACGAGCGCTACTGGAACGCCGAGGTCGCGCGCCGCCGGCCCGACCTCGTGTCCGAGGAGAAGGGCCCGCTCCATCGCATGATCGAGCGGTATGTCGACCTCACCGGCTCGCCCTACGGCGCAGTCGCCCACGTGGTCACCGACCGCGCCCGCGTGCTGCGGCACCTGATCGAGGTGGCCAGCGAGGAGGCCGCGGGCGGCGATGCCGCCAGCGAGGCCGGGCGCCACCTCACCGAGCAGGTGGGCTCCAACGGGGCCTGGACCGAGCCGCAGGCGGAGCGACTCGCCGCGCTGATCGAGTCACACCCGGGCGCGAAGCCGGAGATCATGCCCACGGGCGACGGCGCGATCGTGATCAGCTTCGGGCCGCGCCGCGGCAACGGCGCCTACATGCTCGACGCCGACGGGCGCTCGCGCTGGGTCACCACCCAGCGCTACGCCGCCTAAGAAGCTCTACTCGTCGTCCTCGAGGCCGAGCTCGGGCGTGAGCTCTTCGTCCTCGTCGACGTCGTCGAGGTCATCGTCCTCGTCGTCGTCCCCGCGGACCGCGCGGCCGTCGCCGCCATGGTAGGTCGACTGGAACTCCTCGAGCATCTCGTCGCGGGCGCTCTCGTCCACCGGCAGGTCGTCCGAGATGAGCACCCAATCGGCCCCCTCGAACTCTTCCATGTTGAAGATCTCGGAGTCCATCGACGGAGAGTCGTCCACCACGAGCATCACCTCCGTCTGGGGGTTGAAATAGGTCCCCGGACGGATGATGAGTTCCTCAAGTTCGTAGCGTCGGCCGCGTGGCATGCGCGTATCTATACCCGATTGGGCGCTCCGGTCACGCCCCGATGTCACGCAGCTGGCGTTCCACCTCTGACTCGACGTCGAGCGGCTCCTCGCCCCGCCGGATCCGGCGCTCGTTGCGGGCGATCACGAGCTGGCGCACCTCGTCGCGCAGAGCTTCGTCGTGTCCCTGCGGACGGGTGAGCGCGGCCACCTCCGCCTCCACGTCGAGCGGGGGCTCACCGCGGGCCTCGCGCCGCGCCGACTTCGCCTCCACGAGCTGGCGGATCTCGGCCTCGGCCTCGGCGCGCGCGGCGGCCGATCCGGGCGCGGGGCCGCTCGGTGCTTCGCGGTCGATGGAGAGGCCGCCCTTGCCCACCTGCTCGTACAGCTTCCCGCTGCCGATCGCGGCCACGATCGCGCCGATGATGCCGAGGATCGAGACCACGATCACGACGATTGCCAGGCCGCTGTCCACCTTCCGTACAGTGTCCCCCATGTGGCGCCGGCTACGCCGCCGAACGATGGCGCCCAGCCGTCCTGCGGTATACGCGGATCAGGTTGGGCTCCTGATCCTGTCCCTGGCCGCGATCGGCGCCGGCATTTACCTCGTGGTGCGGCTCTTCATCGGCTAAAAGGTTGAGCGGGGTTGCCGTCCGCGCCCGGCGGGTACACTTGCCTAAGCGTCGTTGACTGACGAATCAATCGAGCGAGGGTGGGGGCGCCCGCGGACTGGGGTTCTCGCTTCGCATAAGGAGTCTCAGAAGTGGTCGATTTCACGCTTACCGACGAGCAGAAGGACATGCGCGCGATGGCGCATGACTTCGCCGAGAAGGAGATGCGGCCCGTCGCCTGGGAGTACGACAAGGACGGGACGTGGCCCCAGGAGATCCTGAACAAGGCCTGGGAGCTCGGCATCATGAACAACCACCTCCCCGAGGAGTACGGCGGCCCGGGTCTCGACTACCTCACGGGCGCGCTGATCGAGGAGGAGCTGGGCTGGGGCTGCTCGGGCATCGGCACGAGCATCAGCTGTAACGGCCTCGCCACCGCGCCGATCATGCTCGGCGGCTCCGAGGAGCTGAAGAAGAAGTACCTCGGGATGCTCGCGGAGGAGCCCAAGCTCGCGTCGTTCTGCCTCACCGAGCCGGACGCCGGCTCCGACGTGTCGGGCATGCGCACCACCGCCGTGAAGAAGGGCAACCAGTGGGTGATCAACGGCACCAAGTGCTTCATCACCAACGGCGGCTACGCGGACTACTACACCGTGTACGCGAAGACCGACAAGGAGGCCGGCCACCGCGGCATCAGCGCCTTCGTGGTGGACCGCAACCTCGACGGCGTGACCGTCGACAAGAAGGAGGACAAGCTCGGACAGCGCGCCTCCAACACGGCCACGATCTCGTTCAACGACGTCGCGATCCCTGAGGAGAACCTCCTCGCGGAGGAGAACAAGGGCTTCAAGCTCGCGATGATGACCCTCGATCGCACCCGTCCCGGCGTCGCCGCGATGGCGGTCGGGATCGCTCGCGCCGCGTTCGAGTTCGCCTGCGAGTACTCGAAGGAGCGGGTCCAGTTCGGCGTGCCGATCGCCATGCACC